>DATASA010000001.1:0-11585 GCA_036269435.1 Acidimicrobiales bacterium
CGACGTCGCCCAGCGTCGTGTCGCCGTGCCAGAGCAGCTCGGCCGTGCCGCCCAGGCCGCGCAGCGCCTCCGCCACGTCGTGCTCGCAGTTCGACCCGGGGAAGACGACGACCCCGACCGTCGTCACGCCGGCACCGGCTCCCCGAGCGAGACGGTCGTGTCCTCGATGACCGGGTTGGCCAGCAGGCGGGCGCACAACTCGTCGACCTGGCTGCGGGCCGACTCGGTGTCGGCCGCCTCCACGGTGAAGCGGATGGCCTTGCCCACCCGGACTCCGTCCACGCCGCCGAAGCCGAGCGCGGGCAGGGCCCGCTGGATGGTGGCGCCCTGGGGGTCGGCGATGCCGGGCCGCAGGCGCACTTCGACGAGCACCGGGAAACGCATGGCCGTCACCCTGCCACGGTCGACGAGGGGTTGCCGTCGTCTCGCTCGAAGGGCTTTCCGGTGAGGCGCTCGTAGGCCGACACATATCTTTGCGACGTGGTCTCGACGACCTCGGGCGGCAGCGGAGGGGCCGGCGGACGCTTGTCCCAGCCGGTCTGCGCCAGCCAGTCACGCACGGGTTGCTTGTCGAAGGAGGGCGGGGTGGTGCCCGGCTCCCAGGTCGACGCCTCCCAGAACCGGGACGAGTCGGGGGTGAGCACCTCGTCGCACAGGGCGAGGCGCCCGTCGATCCAGCCGAGCTCGAACTTGGTGTCGGCGAGGAGGATGCCGGCCGCGGCGGCCCGGGCCGACGCCCGCTGGTACACGGTGATGCTGATGGCCGCAGCCTCGGCGGCGACGTCGGGGCCGACGAGCTCGGCCGCCCGGTCGAAGGAGATGTTCTCGTCGTGCTGGCCGACCTCGGCCTTGGTCGACGGGGTGAAGATCGGGTCGGGGAGCTGCTCGGACTGGCGCAGCCCGGACGGCAGCGGCATTCCGTGGACGGTGCCCCGCTCGCTGTACTCCTTCCAGGCCGACCCCGAGAGGTAGCCCCGCACGATGCACTCGATGGGCAGCATGTCCGCCTTGCGGACGAGCATGGACGCGCCGTCGACCGAGATCAGGTGGTTCGGGATGTCGTCCATCTGGGCGAGCCAGAAGGCGGTCAGCTCGGTGAGGACGCGGCCCTTGTACGGGATGGGCTGGTCGAGCACGACGTCGAAGGCCGAGATGCGGTCCGAGGTGACCATCAGCAGCCGGTCATCGCCGGCGTCGTAGATGTCGCGGACCTTGCCGGAGTAGAGGAGGTTCACCGTCCGAACCTAGCAATCACAGGATGGGCTGGGGGTTGTAGGACGCGGCGTCCGGGAACCGGCGGGCGAGGTCGTCGACCCGGGCGACGAACGCGGCGACCTGCTGCGCCGCGGCCCCGGTGAAGGTCAGCGGATCGTGGATGATCGCTTTCAGATCATGATAGGACAGGCCGAGTCGTTCGTCGCCGGCCAGGCTCTCGAGTAGATCGTCGCTGCTGCCCTGTCGCTCCTCCCTCCAGAAGCGGGCTGCGTCGATCATGTGTTCTTGGATGGCGCGATGCGCCGTCTCGCGCCCAGCGCCCGCCCGGACAGCGGCGAGCAGAATCTTGGTGCTTGCCAGGTACGGGAGTTGCCAGGCGAGCTCGTCCTCGATCACCTTGCCAAAGGGCGCGAGCTCGTCTAGAACGGTCAGGAAGGCCTGATAAAGCCCGTCTGCGGCGAAGAAGGCGCCGGGCAGGGCCACCCGGCGCACCACGGAGTCGGACACGTCGCCCTCATTCCACTGGTGCCCGCTGACGCCGCTGACCATGGTCAGCTGGCCGGACAGGACGATGGCCAGCCCATTGATCCGCTCGCACGTGCGGGCGTTCATCTTGTGGGGCATGGCCGACGATCCGACCTGGCCGGCGGCGAACCCCTCGGTGACGAGTTCGTGGCCCGCCATGAGCCGGAGGGTCGTGGCCAGCGAGGATGGCGCCGCCGCGGCTTGGACGAGCGCGGCGACCACGTCGAGGTCGAGGGAGCGGGGGTAGATCTGACCGGTGGAGCCGAGGCTGTGCTCGAAGCCGAGGTAGCGGGCGACGCCGTCCTGGAGGGCGGCCAGCTTGGCCGGGTCGCCGCCCAGCAGATCCAGCTGGTCCTGGGCCGTACCCATGGGCCCGGTGACGCCCCGCAGGGGATAGCGGCCCAGCAGGTCGTCGACACGCGCCAGGGCCACGAACAGCTCCTCGCCCGCGCTGGCGAACCGCTTGCCGAGCGTCGTTACCTGGGCGGGCACGTTGTGGGAGCGACCGACCACGGCCAGGGCGGCGTGGTCGGCGGCGCGGCGGGCGAGGCGGACGAGGGCGGCCACCATGCGGTCGCGCACCAGCGCCAGCGATCGGCGGATCTGGAGCTGCTCGACGTTCTCCGTCACGTCGCGCGACGTCATGCCCTTGTGGATGTGCTCGTGGCCGGCGAGGGCCGAGAACTCCTCGATGCGGGCCTTCACGTCGTGGCGCGTGACCCGTTCCCGCATCTCGATCGACGCCAGGTCGACCGTGTCGACAACGGCCTCGTAGGCCTCGATCACCCCGTCGGGGACCTCGACCCCGAGGTCGCGCTGGGCCCGCAGCACCGCCAGCCAGAGCCGGCGTTCGAGGACGACCTTCGCCTCCGGCGACCACAGCTCGACCATGTCGGTCGACGCGTAGCGCGACGCCAGGACGTCGGGGATCACCGTCACGTGGCGGCGCGGCGCTCGTCGAGCTTCTTGGCCAGCTCGGCGTCGGTGATGGCCAGCATCTGCACGACGAGGATGGCGGCGTTCATGGCCCCGTCGATGGCGACGGTGGCGACGGGGATGCCGCGGGGCATCTGGACCGTCGAGTACAGGGCGTCGAGCCCGTTCAGGGCGCTGCCCGACAGCGGCACCCCGACGACGGGCAGCGTCGTGTTGGCCGAGACCGACCCGGCCAGGTGGGCGGCCATGCCCGCGCCGCAGATCACGGCCGCGTACCCGTTCTCCCGGGCCGTCCTGGCGAAGTCGGCGACCACCGCGGGCGTCCGGTGGGCGGACATGATCCGCACGTCGGCCTCCACCCCGAACTCGGCCAGCGTGGCCGACGCCGGCTCCATCTTCTTCTCGTCGCTGGCCGATCCCATCAGGATCGCTACCTTCATCGAACTGCCTCCTTGGCTGACGCGTCGCGGGCGATGTCGGACCGGTACTGCATACCCGGCCACGAGAGGTGGGCGACCGCCGCGTACGCGGCGTCGCGGGCGGCAGCCAGGTCGTCGCCGAGTCCGGTGACGTCGAGGACCCGACCGCCGGCGGTCACGTACCGACCCTCGGCGTCACGGTCGACGCCGGCCCGGAACACCAGGACGTCGTCCACCGCGTCCGCCTTGTCCAGCCCCTCGATGACGTCGCCGGTGCGAGGGGCCACGGGATAGCCCTCGGTGGCGAGGACGACGGTCACCGCGGCGCGGTCGTCGAACGCGGGCGCGCTGGCCAGGCGACCGGCGGCGGCCTCGGCCAGCAGGGCGGCCAGGTCACCGGTGTAGCGGGGGAGCACGGCCTGGGCCTCGGGGTCACCGAAGCGGACGTTGAACTCGACCACCTTCGGCCCACCGGCGCAGAGCATCAGGCCGGCGTAGAGCACACCCCGGTAGTCGATGCCGCGGTCGCGCAGCGCGGCCAGCGTCGGCTCGACCGCTCGCTCCAGCACCTCGGCGACGACGGCCGGGCCCGCGGCCGGGACCGGCGAGTAGGCGCCCATGCCGCCGGTGTTGGGCCCGAGGTCGGCGTCGGCCAGGCGCTTGAAGTCCTGGGCGGGGGCGAGGGGCACGGCCCGGTGGCCGTCGCAGATGCAGAGCAGCGACAGCTCCGGGCCGTCCATCCACTCCTCCACGACCACCCGGCGGCCGGCGGCGCCGAAGGCGGTGCCAGCCAGCTTCGCCCGCACGTCGTCGACCGCGTCGTCGAACGAGTCGGTGACCAGCACGCCCTTGCCCGCGGCCAACCCGTCGGTCTTGACCACCCACGGTCCGGGCAGCGTGCGCAGGAAGGCGACGGCCGCGTCCGGCTCGTCGAACACGCCGTAGGCCGCGGTCGGCACGCCGACGTGTTGCAGGAGCTCCTTCATCCACGCCTTCGATCCCTCGAGACGGGCGCCGTCGGCTCCGGGGCCGAAGACCAGCTTGCCCGCGGCCCGCAGGCGGTCGGCCAGGCCGTCGACCAGGGGGCCCTCCGGGCCGATGACGAACAGGTCGGCGGCGATGTCCTGGGGCCGCTGGGTGGTCGAGCCGGGAATGCCCGGGTTGCCCGGGGTGACCACCACGTCGGCGGTGCGGGCCAGGGCGGTGGCCAGGGCGTGCTCGCGCCCGCCGCCACCGACGACGCAAACCCTCAAATGACGAGCACGCCGGGCCCGACGAAGCCGCTGCCGTCGTCGTCCCAGTCCTCGTCGTCGTCGTCGGCCGACGTGTCGGTGGACGTGTCGGTGAACTGGACGAACTGCTCACGGCCGGGGCCGACGCCGACCAGGCCGACTGGCACCCCGCACGCGTCGGAGAGGAACTGGAGGTAGTCGCGGGCGGCCTGGGGCAGGTCGTCCAGCGTGGTGGCCGCGGTGAGGTCGGTGTTCCAGCCGGGCAGCTCCTCGTAGATCGGCTTCACCTTGTGCAGGACCGACTGGTGGTACGGGGGGTGCCGGTACTTCTGGCCGTCGGCCTCGTAGGCGATGCAGACCTTCAGGGTGTCGAAGGCGTCGAGCACGTCAAGCTTGGTGATGGCCAGCTCGGTGAGCGAGTTCAGGCGGACGGCCTGGCGGACCATGACCGCGTCGAACCAGCCGGGCCGGCGGCGGCGGCCGGTGTTGGTGCCGAACTCGTGGCCCCGCTCGACCAGGGCGTCGCCCGCCTCGTCGAAGAGCTCGGTGGGGAAGGGGCCGGCGCCCACCCGGGTCACATAGGCCTTGGCCACGCCGATCACCCGCTGGATGTGGCGGGGCCCGACGCCCGCTCCGGTGAGCGCCCCGCCGGCGACCGGGTTCGAGGACGTCACGAACGGATACGTGCCATGGTCGAGGTCGAGGAAGGTGGCCTGGGCACCCTCGAACAGGACGTTGGCGCCTTCCTCCAGCGCGTCGTGCACCAGGCCGACCGAGTCGGTGATCATCGGCTCCAACCGGGGCGCCAGCTCGCCGAGGTACAGGTCGGCGATGTCGTCGGCCGACAGCGGCAGCCGGTTGTGGATCTTGGCCAGGATCAAATTCTTCTCTTTGAGGGCGACCTCGAGCTTCTCGCGGAAGATCTTCGGGTCCTGCAGGTCCTGGACCCGCAGGCCCACCCGGGACGCCTTGTCGGCGTAGGCCGGACCGATGCCCCGCTTCGTCGTCCCCAGGCTGTTCTTGCCCAGCTTGCGCTCGGTCAGGCGGTCCAGCTCGGCGTGGTACGGCATGATCAGGTGGGCGTTGCCGCTGACCTTGAGGCGCGAGCAGTCGACGCCTCGGGCGGTCAGCGCATCGACCTCTTCGATCAGCACGGCGGGGTCGACCACGACCCCGTTGCCGATCACCGGCGTCACCCACGGGTACAGGATCCCGCTGGGCACGAGTTGAAGGGCGAACGACTCCCCGTCGACGACGATGGTGTGGCCGGCGTTGTGGCCGCCCTGGTAGCGGACGACGACCTGCATCTGCTTGGTGAGCAGGTCGGTCAGCTTGCCCTTGCCCTCGTCGCCCCACTGGGTGCCGACGATCACGGTACCGGGCACGCGCGTCTCCTCAGATTTCTTACGGCGGTCCGATCAGTGTACCGCCCGTCTCCGACGGCTCCACTCGATTGCCGAAGGGCGCCGGGGATGTTCGCGCTCAAGCTTGCGGGGGTGCCGCCGATACATCTGTTGCGGCACCCCGCCTAGCCGCAATCAGGGAGATGGTGAGGTCGGCTCAATCGAGGCCCACCCCGCCAGGGACTCGGTCGGCCTCACCATCCCCCACCTTCGAGCACCTGCCCCGGACGTCTGCCCTCGTGCTAGCTCTGGGCCGCGGGCGCCGGGCGGTCGTCGTACGCCTGGCGGGCGGCGGCCACCTCGCCGTGATGGTCGATCGTCCACTGCACGAGGCCGTTGATCGGATCGAGGAGCGTGCGCCCGAGCGCGCTGAGGTTGTAGTCGACCCGGGGTGGGACCACCGCGTGGACGGTGCGTTCGACCAGCCCGTCCCGCTCCAGCTGGCGCAGCGTCAGGGTGAGCATGCGCTGGCTGATCCCGTCGATCTGGCGGCGCAGCTCGGTGAAGCGGAGGGTGCCGCGGGCGAGGAGGGCCATGACGAGCAGCGACCACTTGTCGCCGATCCGGTCGAGGATCTGGCGGACCTCGCACGAGACCTCGGTTCCGCAGATGTTCCTGACTGACTGCGATGTGCCGTCTTCCACTCCTTCATAGTGACGGATAGTGTGCTCGGTTACAAGAGAGAACTGACCACACGGGAAGGAACTTCACAATGTCGTCATCTTCGGCTACTGAGACGAACACCACGCCGCTGGCCCCCGGCCGTTGGACGCTCGACCGCGCCCACTCCGCCGTGGTGTTCTCGGTCCGCCACCTGGGTCTGTCCAAGGTCCGCGGCCGCTTCGACACCTTCGACGCCACGCTCGACGTGGGCGAGGCCGGCGCCGACGTGCGCGTCGAGGCCACCGTCGAGATGGGCTCGGTCAACACCAGCGACCCGGGTCGCGACGCCCACCTGCGCACCACCGACTTCTTCGACGTGGAGAAGCACCCGACGATGCACTTCGTGTCGACCGGGCTGACCGATGGCGGCGATGGCGTGAGCTGGGAGCTGGCCGGCGACCTGACCATCAACGGGATCACCAAGCCGACCGTCCTCGACGTCGAGTTCCACGGCACCGAGAAGCACCGCGAGGACCTGCACGCCGGCTTCAGCGCCACGGGCGAGATCCGCCGCAGCGAGTTCGGGATCGACTTCGGCATCCTGCCCCTCGGCGGCGACAAGCTGGCGCTGGCCGACAAGATCCCGTTCGAGCTCGACCTGCAGTTCGTGGAGCCGGCCCCGGCGGGCTGAACCGCCGGGCGGGATCGGCGGCCGCCGGAGCGGAGCCGGCGCGAGCGCACGCCGGCCGGCGACCCGGCCCGGGCCCGGGCCACCAACCGGCAGCCCTTCACCGCGTTCATCGTCGGAAGGACGTTGCGACATCGGTGCCGTCCCGTCGTCCATCCCGTACCTTCGGAGCGTGCCCGACCCGCCTCGCCGCCTCCTGCTCCTGCGTCACGGCCAGTCGACCTGGAACGCCGACGGCCGCTGGCAGGGCCAGGCCGATCCGCCGCTGTCGGCGCTCGGCGAGCAGCAGGCCCGCGACGCCGGCGCCCGCCTGGCCGGGACCGGCTTCGCCCGGCTGGTCAGCTCCGACCTGCGGCGCGCCGTGCAGACCGGCGAGATCCTCGGGGCCGCGCTCGGGCTGGCGGTGGACGTCGACCCCGCACTACGCGAGATCGACGTGGGCGACTGGACCGGCCTCACCCGGTCCGGGATCGAGGCCGGATGGCCGGGCGAGCTGGCCCACTGGTCCGACGGGGTATCCGACGCCCCGCCGGGCGGCGAGAGCCGGTTGGCGCTCGTCGCCCGGACCCGCGAGGCGATGGGCCGGGTGGCGGCTTCGCTCCGACCGGGCGACGAAGCCCTCGTCGTCGGCCATGGGGCGCTCATCCGCCACCTGGACCGCGCCCTGGGCCTGGAGCCGGCGGGTGTCGGGAACCTGGCCGGCCGCTGGTAAGAGGTCGACGGGGAGGGCGGGATCGTTCCTGGCGACCTCGTGTCCCTCGCCGACCCGGAGGAGCGCACCCTGTCGCCCTCCGTCTGACCCGCCGCGTCCGGGTAGGCCAGCCCTCAGGGCGACGGTGTGGCCGCGGGCCTGAGGGCGGCGCGGGCCGCGGCGATCGAACCCGTCACGCTGGCGGGAGCAGGCGCCGGTTCGCGCACGGGCAGGGGCCGGCCCTCGAAGAAGGCGATGACGTCGTCGCGCTCGCGGGTGCGTCGCATCGGGGGGAGGGCGGACAGGATGGCGGCCCGGTACGAGGCTTCGGCCAGCCGGGGGTCGAGCACGGCCACGACGCCGCGGTCGGTGGCCGTGCGGATCAGGCGGCCGGCGCCCTGGGCCAGGCGGACGGCGGCGTGGGGGACGTCGACCACCGCAAACGCGGCCGGGCCGGCCCGCTCCCGGCGGCCCTCGGCCAGCGGGTCGTCCGGACGGGCGAAGGGGAGCCGGTCGATCACCACCTGCGAGCAGGCGTCGCCGGGAACGTCGACGCCCTGCCAGAAGCCCATGGTGGCGAACAGGCACGACGACTCGTCGGCGCGGAAGGCGTCGACCAGGGCGGGCTTGGGCAGCTCGTCCTGCGCCAGCAGCCGGTACGGGACCGTGCCGTCCAGCGCGGCGTGGGCGGCGCGCATGGCCCGCCACGACGTGAACAGGGCGAGGGTCCGGCCGCCGGCCGCGGTGAGCAGGAACGCCAGCTCGGCGTGGGCGGCCTCCTCGTGGTGGGCGTTGCGCACGTCGGGCAGGCGGGGGACGTAGAGCAGGGACCGGGTGCGGTAGTCGAACGGGCTCCCGACGTCGAGCTCCACCGCGTCCGGCCCGAGGCCCAGCCGGGCGGCAATGCCCGGCGGGATGGTGGCCGACGTGAGGATGGGGGTGGCCGCGGGCCACAGCACCTCGGCCAGGTGGCCGCCGACGTCGATCGGCGCCAGGCGCAGCGCGGGCTGCGATCCACCCTGCTCGATCCACGTGACCGTTTCCTCGCCGCCGGCGGCCAGGACCGTATCGACGTCGGCGGCGAGCGAGTCGAGCGCCTTGGCCGCCCGCTCCCGCCGAGCCTGCAGGGCGGGGTCGTCGTCCTTGCCCCGCAGCCCGCGCCGCTCCTCGCGAAGGGCCTCGGCCAGCTCGCCCAACGCCTGGGCCACCGAGGGCTCCCCGGCCGCGCCGGTGGGCAGCCGCCGACCGGCGGCCGGGGTGAGGGCCCGGTCCAGGGCGTCGCGGTGGCGGACCAGGGCGCTGCCCGGCACCAGGCGGGCGACGGCGCCGACGCGGCCGGGCGTGAGGGTGACGCCGAGGGCGCCGGAGAAGACGTCCTCGGTTTCGTGGGCCTCGTCGACGATGACCACGTCGTGCTCCGGGAGCACGTACCCGCCCGACGCCACGTGGGCGCCGAGGAGGTGGAGGTTGACCACGACGACGTCCGCCTCGCGGGCCCGGGCGTAGGCCGCCTCGGCGAAGCACGTCGCCCCGCTGGGGCAGTTCTGGGCGCCCGGGCACTCGTCCGCTCCGACGCTGACCGACGACCACGCCTGCGGGCGGGGCTCGAAGTCCAGCTCGGCCCGGTCGCCGGTGATGCTGTCGGACGCCCATGCCAGCAACCGGGTGATCTCGGTCCCGATGCCCCGGGCGTCCGAGCCCGGCAGCGTGGGCGCGTCGGACAGCCGGGTGGCTTCGACCGCGGCCTGCCGGCACAGGTAGTTGCTCCGGCCTTTCAGCACCGCCCACGTCAGTTCCGGCCTGACGCCCGCCGCGGCCACCGCGGGGAGGTCCTTGCCCGCCAACTGGTCCTGCAGGGCCTTGGTCGCGGTGGCGACGACGATCCGGCGCTCGCCGGGGGCCAGGAGGGCGCCGACCAGGTAGGCCCAGGTCTTGCCGGTCCCGGTCCCGGCCCGCACGACGAGCGGCCGCTCCTCGCGGACGGCCCGGGCCACGGCTTCGGCCATCTCGATCTGCCCGGCGCGGGTCTCACCGCCGAGCTTGGCCAGCGCGGCCTCTGCGTCCACCGCTCCACCCTACGAACCGGTGACACCCAGCGCGGGATATCGCACTGGGTGTCACCGGTTCGGGCGTGAGGCTTATTTGAGGATCAGCTCGTCACCGGCGACGCCGACGTGGACGGTGTCGCCCTCGCCGTAATAGCCCTCGAGCAGGGCCAGGGCCAGGGGGTCGGCGATGCGGCGCTGGATGACCCGCTTGAGGGGCCGGGCGCCGTAGACCGGGTCATAGCCGGCCGCGGCCAGCCAGGCTGCGGCCTCCTCGCTCACGTCCAGCGTGAGTCGCCGGGCGGCCAGGCGGCCGGCCAGGTGGCCGAGCTGGATGTGGACGATGCGCTCGATGTCGGCCTCGGTCAGGGACCGGAAGCGCACGATCTCGTCGATCCGGTTCAGGAACTCGGGCCGGAAGAAATCGACCGGGTCCCCGGGCAGGTTCGACGTCATGATCAGCACGACGTTGGTGAAGTCGACCGTGCGGCCCTGGCCGTCGGTGAGGCGGCCGTCGTCGAGCAGCTGGAGCAGGACGTTGAAGACCTCGGGGTGGGCCTTCTCGATCTCGTCGAGCAGCACGACCGCGTAGGGCCGGCGGCGGACGGCTTCGGTGAGCTGGCCGCCCTCGTCGTAACCGACGTAGCCGGGAGGGGCGCCGATGAGCCGGGAGACGGTGTGCTTCTCCTGGTACTCGCTCATGTCGATGCGGATCGTCGCCCGCTCGTCGTCGAACAGGAAGTCGGCGACGGACCGGGCCAGCTCGGTCTTGCCCACGCCGGTCGGGCCGAGGAACAGAAACGAGCCGATGGGCCGGTTCGGGTCGGACAGCCCGCTGCGTGAGCGGCGGATGGCGTTGGCGACGGCCGACACGGCCTCGTCCTGGCCGATGACCCGCTCGTGGAGGACCTCCTCCATGCGGATGAGCTTGGCCACCTCACCCTCCATCAGCTTGGACACGGGGATGCCGGTCCAGCGGCTGACCACCTCGGCCACGTCCTCGGCGTCGACCTCCTCCTTGAGCATGCGCCGGTCGGCCTGCAGCTCGGCCAGCTCGGCCGACGCCGCCTCCAGCTCGGCCTCGAGCTCGGGAATGCGGCCGTAGCGCAGGCGGGCGGCCGCCTCCAGGTCGACCTCCCGCTCGACCTGGGCCCGCACCGACTCGAGTTCCTCCTTGCGCTGGCGGATCCGGCCGATGCTCTCCTTCTCCAGGTTCCAGTGGGCCTTCATCCCGTCGGACTGCTCGCGCAGGTTGGCCAGCTCGGCGTCGATGATGGCCAGGCGCTCCCGGCTGGACGGGTCGGTCTCCTTCACCAGGGCGACGTGCTCGATCTCCAGCTGGCGCATGCGCCGCTCGACGACGTCGATCTCCGTCGGCATGGAGTCGATCTCGATGCGCAGGCGGCTGGCGGCCTCGTCGATCAGGTCGATGGCCTTGTCGGGCAGGAACCGGCCGGTGATGTAGCGGTCCGACAGGATGCCGGCGCTCACCAGCGCCGCGTCCTGGATGCGCACGCCGTGGTGGACCTCGTAGCGCTCCTTCAGGCCCCGGAGGATGGCGATGGTGGCCTCGACCGACGGCTCGCCCACCATCACGGGGGCGAAGCGGCGCTCCAGGGCGGCGTCCTTCTCGATGTGCTTGCGGTACTCGTCGAGGGTGGTGGCGCCGATCATGCGCAGCTCGCCTCGGGCCAGCATGGGCTTGAGCATGTTGGAGGCGTCCATGGCCCCCTCGGCCGCGCCGGCACCGACGACGGTGTGCAGCTCGTCGATGAAGGTGATGACCTGGCCGGCGGCGTCGGTGATCTCCTTGAGGACGGCCTTCAGC
>DATASA010000002.1:0-20973 GCA_036269435.1 Acidimicrobiales bacterium
CTCACCGCCAACCGGGCCGCCCTCGACCAGCTGGCCCACGCCCTCATGGAGCAGGAGAGCCTGGAGGGCGACGCCCTCGACGACCTGCTGCTCAACGTCACCCAGACCGGCCCCACCGACACCACGCCGGCGGGCGCCGGAACCGTGACGGGAGCCGGGGCCTAGCCTTGGTCACGACGGCGGCGGAGCATTGCGTCAACCACCGCAAACGCGACAAGGTCGCGACCTGCGGCACGTGCGGTCACGCCCTGTGCACCGACTGCATCGTGCACACGCCGGTCGGGGTCAAGTGCCGGACGTGCACCGGAGTCAAGGCCGGCGCACCGACGTCGGGCGCCCATGTCTCGGCCGGCGCGAGCCGCGACGCGCCGGTCGGCACCGCGGCGGACCGCGACCGCCGCAAGGTCTGGCCCGGGCTACTGGTCGGCGCCGGCGTCCTCGTGCTCGCGCTGGCCGGGTTGGCGCGGGCGTCACACCACTCGACCCCGACCGCGGGCGAGCCGGTCACCGGTGCTCTGGGTCCCACCATCACCGAACGCACGTCGGAGTTCGTCGGCGCCGGCGGCCTGCACCTCGGGGGGACGCTCACCCTCCCGGTCGCCACCGCGGGGACGCAGACGAACATTCCCGCCGTGCTCATCATCCCCGGCTTGGGTGCCGTCGACCGTGACGGGGTGGTCGTCGGCGGCACGCCCGACGCCACTCGTGACGCGGTGGCGGGCAGCCTCACCGTCAGCGCCCTGGGCTCGACCGAGCCGATGTTCAAGGATCTGAGCCAGGCCCTGGCCAAGGCCGGCATCGCCAGCTTCCGGTACGACAAGCGCGGCACCGCGGCCAGCCAGATGAAGCCCGACCAGAAGCTGTCGTTCGCCGACGAGGTGACCGACGCGCAAGCCGCCCTGACCTTCCTGAGCCAGCGCCAGGAGGTGGGCTCGGCGGCGATCGCCCTGCTGGGCCACGACCAGGGCGGGCTGGTGGCCATGCGCGCAGCGGCGGGCAATCCGCGGGTGAAGGCGCTGATCGCCGTGTCGACGCCGGCACGGCCGCTGTCCGACGTCCTGGCCGGCGACCTCACCGCGGCGCGCGGTGCCACCGTGGGCGACGAGTTCCGTGCCTCGGTCGCCGCGCTCAACGCCACGGGCAAGGTCCCGGCCGCCGGCTCACTGTCCCCGCTCATCCAGCCGCTGTTCCCGGCCGGCCAGGAGGGCTACCTCATGTCGATCCTGTCGATCGACCCCAAGGCCGAGGCCAAGGCGGTGACGGTTCCGGCCCTGGTCGTGCGGGGCGGCGGCGACCAGAGCCTCACCGCCACGGACGCCGCGGACCTGGCCGCGGCCATCGGTCCCACGGCCGAGGTCATGACCGGCGGAGCCTCCACCGACCGGAACCTGGCCCTGCCCGGGCCCGGGCACGTGCACAGCAACACGGTGACGGCGCCGACCAGCAACCAGGACGCGGAGCTCACCGGGCGCTTGTCCGCCTGGATCCTCGCCAAGTTGCACGCGTAGTCCCGATCCACGCAGACCCGTATCCGGACCGACGACGGCCGACGGCGACCCCGTCTCGGGCCTCGACTCGGCGCGCCGCGGTCGGCTCCTGGGCGCACTGCCGACGCACCACGCACCCGATAGGGTGCCCGGCGGTGTCGCGCTTCCGCTCCCTCGTCGCCCTCCTGCTCCTCACCGGCCTGGTGGCCGCCGGCTGTTCCAAGTCAAGCGGCTCCACCGACACGAGCGCTACCGACGAGCCCGCCGCCCAGCGCTCCAACGTCCAGGACCTTCGCGTCGCGGTGGGCGACGATCCGTTCATGGCGGGCAATCCGGCGGCCACCGACGTCGGCACCCGGGCCAACGGGCCGAACCCGGGCATCTTCGAAACGCTGACCCAGATCAGCGACACCTACGGCGCCGAGGCCGCGCTGGCGCTGCGGTGGGAGTCGCCCAACCCGCGCACCTGGCGGTTCTTCCTGCGCAAGAACGTGAGCTTCCACAACGGGGCGCCGTTCGACTCCGACGCCGTTGTCACCAACCTGGAGGCCATCGCCCACCGCCAGACCCGCCCCCGCGGCTTGGACCCCGGCACGGCCAAGGCCACCGCGCCCGATGTCGTCGAGGTCGACCTGACCCAGGACAACACCCTGCTGCCCGAGCAGCTGGCCAACCCCGGGTACCTGATGATCGCTCCCGGCACCCGGGCCGGCGCCGGCGACACGCCCGAGACCACGCCCACCGGCACCGGTCCGTTCGTCTTCGTGTCCTACACCCACGGCACCGAGCTCAAGATGAAGGCCAACCCCAAGTACTGGGGCGGCGCTCCTCAGCTCAACAACCTGCTGTTCCGATTCGGGCCGGAGAAGGATGCCAGCCGGCTGCTGGCCACCCGCCAGGTCGAGATCGTCGGCAACATCGCCTACGCCAACATGGCGGCCGTGTCCGGGCGCACCGACAAGAACGTCGCGTCGCCGGCCGCCACCGCGGCCTACCTGCTGCTCAACACGGGTGGGACCGACCAGTGGACGACCCTCAAGGACGACAACCTCCGCAAGGCGGTGGCCGAGTCGATCGACCGCACGGACCTGATCAAGACCGGTTTCGAGGACCACGGCATCGCCAGCACGACGCTGATCCCGAGCCTCGTCCTCGGAAGCGACGCCGCCAGTCGGATCACGCCGCCCTCGTTGAACCCGCTCGACGCCAAGAAGCTGCTGGACGCCGCCGGCTACGCCGCCATCCTCCCCGGAGGGATGCGGTCCAAGGACGGCAAGCCCTTGGTCCTGAACCTGCTGCTGTCCAAGCCGATCGACCAGGCCAAGGTGGCCGACACCCTGAAAGCGCAGCTGGCCCAGGTCGGCATCGGCGTGCAGGTCCAGGATCCCGGCAGCGAGACGCCGTTCGCCGTCGTGAACGACACGACCTTCGACATGTTCCTCGACGTCCGCCCCCAGGACGACGCCAACCCGTGCGCGCTGTGCCGGTTCTTCACCCTGAAGTCGGGCAATCAGTACCTCGCCTACTCGACTGCCGCCGGCGGCGGCCCCAAGGCCGACGACACCTACGACCGCCTCTTCTCGGCCGCCGCCGTCGACACCGCCCGGCGCTCGGCAGCCGACATCATGCAGATCGTCACCGACGAGCGGTTCACCGCCGTCCCCCTCGCCTCCCTCCGCACCGAGTGGCTGACGTCCCCACGGGTTCGGGGATTCCAGCCGGCCGCGGACGGGGGCGCCCAGCATTGGGAGGGTGTGTACCTCACCGTGTGACCGGCCCCGCCGGCGGATCGGGGCGCTCGAAGGCCGCGGCAGCAGCGGTCGGCATCGGCGTGGTCGGGCTCGTCCTCGTCCTGGTCGGCGTGCGGTCGACCGGGTTGCGGCTCCATCCGGAGACGCCGAGCTTCGTGAACGCCGACCGACCCGGCATCAACGCGCACAACTCGCCGGCGGTCGCGGCCAGCGGCAACACCATCGTGCTCGCCGACCGTATCGACACGCCCCGCTTCTCCTGCTCGGTGTCGGTGTCGACCACCGCCGGGGCCACCTGGCAGCCCTTGCCGCTGCCCCTCCCGCCGGACGCGCCGAACTGCCATCAGCCCGACGTCGCCTTCGACGGCGATGGCCACCTGGTCGTGCTGTACACGGCGACCGGCGGGCGGTTCAACCAGCCCGTCGGCGTCTGGCTGCAGCGCTACGACGGCCAGTCGCCCCTTGGGCCTGCGGTCCGGGTCGCCCCCGCCGACGCGTTCCATGCCCGCCTCGCCGTCGACGGGACGCGGGTGTGGGTCGCCTGGGTGCAGGCCGACGGGGCCGGCGACAAGCCGCTCGGGTTCGGGCCGGGGCCGAACTTCGTGATGCTGGCCCGTTCCGACGACGGCGGGGGCACGTTCGCCGCGCCGGTCCGGGTGAGCGAGCCGGGCCGGCGTGCGGTCCAGCCCACGCCGGTGGTCGTCGGCGACCGCCTGGTCGTCGGCGCCTTCGACCTCGGCGACGACGTCCTCGACTACGAGGCCGTCCACGGCGGCCAGGGCGGTGCTCCCTTCGACGGCCGATGGCGGGTCGTGCTGTGGAGTTCGGCCGACGGCGGGTCGACGTTCGGTCCCGCCGTCACCGTCGCCGACAACCTCGTCGTGCCTCAGCGCATCATCGTCAACCTCGCCACGGCGCCGAGCTTCGCCGCTGACCCGGGCCACCGCGGGCGGCTCTACGCGAGCTGGGACGCGGGCCAGGGCGACGCCCGCGACGTGTTCGTGGCCCGCTCGGACGACAGCGGAGCGACGTGGTCGGCACCGGTACCGGTGGTGTCGCGGCCGCGGGGCCAGTTCCTGCCCGCAGTGGCGGTGGCGCCCGACGGCCGGGTCGACGTCGTGTTCTACGACCGCAGCGCCGATCCCGCCGACGTCCTGGCCCAGGTCACGGTGGCCAGCTCGACCGACGGCGGCCGCTCCTTCCGGGCCGCCCGCGCGTCGGACGCACCGTTCGACTCCCACATCGGCTTCGGCAGCCTGCAGGGGATCCCGCTCCTCGGCAGCCAGCTCGCCGTCCTGTCGGAGAACGACTCTGCCCTGGCCTTCTGGTCGGACACCGGCCGCGGCACGGTCGACACCAACGTGCAGGACCTGGCCGCCGTCACCGTCGACGTGGCCGGCGCCCGGGGGCCGCGACCGGTGCTGCTGGTCCCGGGGGCTCTACTTCTTGGCCTTGGCGGCGGACTTGGCGCCGGACGAGGTGTCCTCGGCCGCCTCCGACCAGGTGACCGTCGCCCACAGCAGGCCTAGCCCGAACACGGCCAGCGCCGACGACGTGTGGTAGATCGTGGCCGGCCAGGGGGCCTCCCCCCGGCTGGCTTGCGCCACCAGAGGTAGATGGGTGGCCATCATCCACAGTCCGGCCAGCAGCACGGCCATCCCGCCCAGGAACCGGGTGGCCCCGGGGCCCTTGGCCCGGCGGCCGGCGGCGATGCCCGCCAGAGAGGCGAGGAGCACGACGATGGCCGGGAAGACGTGGTCCACCACCTCGGTGGACTGGGCCACGTTCAGCTTCGGGCCGCTGTAGCGGGGCAGGGATGCCCAGACGGCGACGAAGAGGCCGGCGATCGGGACCAGGCGGGCCAGGTCAGGGCCGGGCGCCACCGCCTTGGCGGCGGTGGACGTGCGCCCCGTCTTCGGCTGGGTACCTTTGGGCTGGGCACGCTTGGGCGACGAGGCGTTCGGGCCCGAGCCCTTGGGCGGGGGCGGCTTCCGGGCCGAGGGGGTCGGGGAGCCCTTGGCCATTCAGTTCGACGACGGCAGCAGGGTCGAGGCCAGGCCGATCAGCGCCTTCACCGCCGGCCCGTCCGGATCCAGGTCGATGGGGGCGATGCCCTTGCGGTCCGCCTCCACGATCTTGGGGTCGTGGGGGACGCCGAACACCTCGATGCCCGGGAAGGCGTCCTTGACGACCTGCAGGTCCGCGTCGTGGCGAATCCGGTTGGCGACCACGACGACGCGGGCCACCGTCTTGTCGGCCGCCAGGGCCGCGGCGCGGGCGCCGACCTCGAGCGACTTCGGGGTGGCCTCGACCACGATCACCACGGTGTCGACGTGCTCTTCACCCAGGCGCGTGAGGGTGCCGACGCCCGCCTCGAAGTCGGCGACGACGACGTCTTCCTCAGGGAACTCAACGGAGCCGAGCAACTGCTCGGGCGACAAGCCACATCAGAGTCAGCCGGGTTCGGGGTTGTCGATCCGGCTCACCACCGCCAGCCGCACACCGTCGGGGCCGTCGGAGCCGTACCGGCTGATCAGCGTGTCCCAGTTGTTGGCGTGCTCCTCCTCACCCTCGTCGAGGGCCTGGCGCATGGAGACCAGCCGTTCGGTCTCCTCGTCGCCCACACCGAGGGAGATGCCGAGGTTCGGGTTGGAGTCGCAGTCCAACGCCACGACGGCCAGGCCCCGGCGGGCGAGGGTGCGGGCGATGACCGACGACGTGGTCGTCTTGCCCGAGCCCCCCTTGCCGACTACTGCGAGCTTCATGAGACCCTCTCTTCGCTGAGCCGTTCCACGAGGGATTCTACCGCCCGGACCGCCGGACAATCGGGGGCAAAGTCGATCGGCGCGAGCTGGCGGCGTTCGGCTTCCGCCAGCTCCTCGTCCCAGGGCACTGCGGCGATCACTTCCAGGCCGGTCCCGTTGGCGATCATGTCGACGTCGTCGTCCTGGCGGACCTTGCTGGCGACGGCCAGCACCCGCTTGGGGCTCTCGGGGTCGAGGTCGGCCATCCGGGCGAGCCGGCGGCCGGAAAGGAGCGACTTGGCCGTGGGCTCGACCACGATCAGGATGGTGCTGGGCCAGCTGCCCCAGCCGGTGAAGGCCTGCCGGGTGCCACCGGGAAGGTCCCCGACGACGTTCCAGCGCCCGGGGGGCAGCTTGTTGATGACGAACCGGAAGGCGATCTGCGCCCGCCAGAGCTTGTTCGGGTCGCCCTTGATCTTGCCGAACTGCAGGAAGCGGACGCCGTCGGGCGCCTCCACCGACCACGCCTCCACCGCCTCGAACGGGTCGACGTCCGGGTTGAGTCGCCAGCGGGGCCCTTGCTCACCTTCCTTGCGCTCGACGACGGCGTCGTCGGGGATGGGGGGGCTGTGCTCGATGGCCAGTCCGAGGGAGAAGGCCAGGCCGGGCAGGGGGTCGGAGTCGACGGCCAGGACCTTGTGGTCTTCGCGGGCCAGGGTGCGGGCGAACGTCCCGGCGATGGCCGACTTCCCGGCCCCGCCCTTGCCCACGAACGCCAGCCTCATCGGCCCGTCACTCCGGGCTGGTCCACGGGCGTGGTCGTCGCCCGGGCGGCGGGCGTCGCCCTGGCGCTCGTGGACGACCGCCGGTTTGCCGAACGAAGCGCCAAGAACATGCCCCCTCCTAGCAGGAGTACGAGGACCACGCCACCGGCGAGCAGGGCGCTCGACCGGCCGTGACCGAGGTCGACCGTCGCGAAGTCCACGTCCTGGCGGCCGGTCGCCTGCGAACCGAGCCGGGTGTCGGTCCAGGCGGCATAGACCTTGCCGCCGGCTGACGTCAGGCCCAGCTTGGTCCCGAAGTCGGTCCCGTACTCGGTGCCGAACGTCGGGCCGACGGTGGAGTCGAACGACTGGCTGGAGACGCGGACGTTCTTGAAGCTCTTGCCCCCGTCGGTGGAGGTGGCCAGATAGGCGTCGAGGAGGATCTTCTTGGCCGGGTCGTTGCGACCGTCGAGGAACAGCACGTTCACCCGACCGTCGGAGGCCACGTCCACCTTGGGCAGGAACTGGGCGGTGCCGTCCTTGGCCGGGTTGTCGTTGACCCGCACCGCGTCGGTCCACGTCGCGCCACCGTCGGTGGAGCGCCGCATCAGGACGTCCAGGTCGCCGCTGCGGCCGTCGCCCCAGGTCACGTACAGGTTGTCGCCCGGGCCGGCCGCGATCTGGGGGAACTCGGGCAGATAGATGAGGAACCGCCGCAGCACCGTCATGTTCGACTCGATCTCGACGTTCTTGCCGAACGTCTTGCCCCCGTCGGTGGACGTCGTGAACACGAGGCCGAACGGCAGCTCCGCCGGCGGCCCGGTGAGACCGGAGAAGTCCCGCCGGTTGTCCTTGTAGTCCATGTAGACCACGTGCAGCCGGCCCTTGGCGTCGACCACCGGGCTCGCCCCGCCGATGCGGACCCGGGCCGGGTCGCTGACGCGGACCTGAGGCGAGAAGGTGCGGCCCTTGTCGTCCGAGCGCACCGCGACGACATAGGGCGGCGGGTCGGTGAAGCTCAGGTTGCCGGTCCCGAAGCCCTGCAGCCAGGTGATGTAGACGGGCCCCTTGGGGTCGACGGCCAGCCGGGGCTGGAAGGCCAGCTCACCGGCGACCTTGGCCGGCAGGGCGAGGGTACGGCCGCCGTCGGTCGACGTCGACAGCCACAGCGACCCCGGGTCGTTCCCCGTCCCACGCAGGGCGACGTAGAGCACGTACAGCGTGCCGTCCGGACCGAAGGCGACGTCGGGCCCGAACGGGCACGGCTCACCCTGGGGCGACGCCGCGCAGGTGGGGACGTCGGGCGCCAAGGGCAGAACGGTCTGCTCCCACGAGTCCCCACCGTTGTCGCTGTAGGACAGGAAGGCCGAGTAGCCGGGCCGGTCCATCCGGTACGCGGTGACGAGGTTGCTGCCGTTCTTGGGGTTGCGGGCGATGGTCGGCGAGTTCCGCACGTCGATGGGCCCGACCCGGTTGACCAGCACGTTGGTGCCGACCTTGACGCCCTTGGGCGCGGTCAGCGCGAACACCACCACCACGATCACGACCAGCCCGACGGCGGCGGCCACGACCCCCAGCGCGGTTCGCCTCACGGCGGCGATGTTACCTGTCGCGGGCCTGTCCATAGTGTTGGCAGGGGCTCACCGGTAGGCTGGCCGGCGTGGAGATCGCCATCCTGTTGTTCGACGGGATCACCGCCCTGGACGCGGTCGGCCCGTACGAGGCGTTGAGCATGCTGCCGGGAGCGCAGGTCCGCTTCGTCGGCATCGAGCGGGGCGCGAAGCGCACGCGAAGCGGTTCGCTGGCCATGGTCGCCGACCACACGCTCGAGGAGATCCCCCGGCCCGACGTCGTGCTGGTGCCCGGTGGGCCGGGCGAGCAGGCCCTGCGCCACAACCCGCAGGTCCTGGCCTGGCTGCGCGCCGCCCACGAGACGTCACGGTGGACGACGTCGGTGTGCACGGGCTCGCTGACCCTCGCCGCCGCCGGCATCCTCGACGGGGTGGAGGCCACCACCCACTGGTCGTCGATGGACGACCTGGCCGCCCTCGGCGCCAGGCCGGTGCACGAGCGGGTGGTCATCCGGGGCAAGGTGATCACCGCGGCCGGCGTGTCGGCCGGGATCGACATGGCCCTGCGCCTGGCCCAGCTGGAGGCCGGCGACGACATCGCCATGGCCATCCAGCTCATCCTCGAGTACGACCCGCAGCCCCCGTTCGACGCCGGCTCCCCGGACAAGGCGCCGGCTGCGGTGCTCGATCTGGTCCAGGCCCGGCGCCGGGCCCGCGCCGCCAGCTGAGGCCTGCGCCGAGCCCGTTGCCGGTTGGGCCGCGTCAGGCGCCGCGGTCCATGGAGAACTCGAGCACCTGGGTCAGGCGGACGTTGTTGCCCGACGGGTCGCGGAACGAGGTGTCGATCCCGTAGGGCTGCGGCGTCGGCGGATCGTTGAACACCACGCCGCGGGCCGACAGGTCGTCGTAGGAGGCCTGGCAGTCGTCGGTCTCCAGGAACAGCGTGCCGCCTGCCCCCTTGGCCACCAGCTCGGCGAGCTGGTCACTGCTCGTCGCGTCGAGCATGGGCGGCCTCGGAACGGGCATGAGCACGAGCCCGACTTCGTCCTGGCCGGGCGGCCCGACCACCAGCCAGCGGAAGTTCCAGTCCTGCATGGTGACGTCGGACCGGACCTCCCAGCCGAGGGTGCGGGTGTAAAAGGCGAGCGCCTCGTCCTGGTCGTGAACCCAGAACTGCGTGTTGGCGATCTTGATCACTTCGAACCTCCCTGTGTCGGTACCCCCAACGCTACGGAAGGCCCGCCGCCGCGGCTTCTCGAAACGTGCGGTTCTGGCGCCGGCCGTACGCCTGCGCCACGCAGCTCGGGATCCGTACGTGGCGCTCGGCCGGCGGGAACGACTGGCGGTACCCCAGGGGAGCGATGCCGTAGACCCGGCGGAAGCTCGTGATGAACGAGCCGAGGCTGGTCAGCCCGACGGCGAAGCAGATCTCGGTGACGGGCCGGTCGGTGTCGCGCAACAGCGCAGCGGCCCGCTCGAGCCGGCGGGTCAGCAGGTACTGGTGGGGCGCCTCGCCGAAGGCGCGCCGGAACTCCCGGCTGAAGTGCGCCGGCGACAGGCCCGCTACCCGGGCGAGGTCGGCGACCGTCAGCGGCTCGACGTACCGGGCATCGGCGAGGTCCCGAGCCCGCAACAGGTGACGCGCGGCCGGCACCATGGCCCGACCAGTATCGCCGACGCTCCCGTCAGCGGGGCTGCGCCAGCTCGGCGGGGGCGCTGACCGCCAGCAGAAGCTCGACGAGCGTGTCCACGTCGGGCCACGAAAGCCCCCGGCCGCGGCTGTCCGACGGGCAGGAGCAAGAAGGGGGGAAAGGGGGCGGGCAGGGGCCTCGACTGGCGGAGGCCCCTGCCCGGGAGGGGGTTGTTCACACCGCGCTGCGGCGCAGTGGTTTGATACCCGCCGGCCCGTGACTCAAACCCGGGCCGGCAAGATATTTTCTGGTCGGGATGACGACCGTCGCCGGTGTGGCCCGCGTGGGATGCTCGGGCTGGGTCTACCGGCACTGGCGGGGCCCGGTGTACCCCGAGACGCTTCCCCAGCGGCGCTGGTTCGAGCACTACGCCACCCTGTTCGACTCGGTGGAGATCAACAACAGCTTCTACCGCCTCCCGACCGAGGCCGCGGTCGAGGGCTGGGCCGCCCAGGCTCCGCCCGGCTTCACCTACGCCCTGAAGCTGGGCGCCTTCGGATCCCACCGCATGAAGCTGCGGGACGCGGCGTCGTGGCTGCCCAACCACCTCGATCGGGTGGACCGCCTGGGTCGGGCCGCCGGTCCCACGCTGGTCCAGCTCCCGCCCCGGTGGAAGCGCAACGCCGAGCGCCTGGACGAGTTCCTGACCGTGGCCCCGCGCAACGTCCGCTGGGCGGTCGAGTTGCGGGAGCCGTCCTGGCTGCACGACGAGGTCTACGAGGTCCTGCGCCGCCACGGCGCCGCCCTGTGCATCCACGACCTGCTGGCCGGGCACCCGTGGGAGCTCACCACGGACTGGACCTATGCCCGCTTCCACGGGCCCAACGCGGTCGAGCACCCGTACCAGGGCCGCTACGGGCCCGACGGGCTGTTCTGGATGGCCGAGCGGCTGAGCGGCTGGCTGGCCGAGGGCCACGACGTCTACGCCTACTTCAACAACGACGACTCCGGGTACGCCGTCCAGGACGCCCGGTGGCTCGCCCAACGGCTGGGTGCCCGCCCGGGCACGGATAGGGCGGGGCAATAGTTGAAGCTTCAAGTATGATGGGACAGCACACAGAGAAGGAGCTGCGCATGCCCGTGACCCGCCTCAACCACGCCGTGCTGTACGTCCGCGACGTCGAGCGCACCCGCGAGTTCTACGAGAGCGTCCTCGGCTTCAAGACCCTCATCTGGGTGCCCGGGCAGGCCGCCTTCTTCCAGGCGCCGGGGTCGACCAACGACCACGACCTCGGCACCTTCCAGATCGGCTCGGGCGCCGGCCCGTCGACCGCCGGGCGGAGCAGTGTCGGGCTCTACCACCTGGCCTGGGAGGTCGACACCCTCACGGAGCTGGTGCGCATCCGGTCCCTGCTGACGGAGCGGGGCGCCCTGGTCGGCGCCTCGGACCACGTCACCACCAAGGCGCTGTATGCCCGGGACCCCGACGGGATCGAGTTCGAGGTGTGCTGGCTGCTCCCGGCCGAGCTCATCACCGACGAAATCCGGGAGGCGACCGCCGGCCTGGCCCGGCCCCAGCCGCTCGACCTCGAAGGCGAGATCGCCCGCTACGGCCCCGACACCCGGGGCGGCGTGGGCGTCTCCGTCCCCGTCGGCGCCTGAGCCGTTTCGTCCGCCGAAGCTCCTGCGCTCCGTCGTAGGCTTCGCGGTCGTGGCCGAACCGCTGGTACGGGTGCTGCCGAGCGCCGAGCTCGAGGCCGAGACGCCTGGCGAGCCCCGGCTCAAGATGGTCACGGTCGGTGGGACCGACGTGATCCTGGGCCGGCTCTCCAGCGGCCCGGTCGTGGCCTTCTCGGCCCACTGCCCTCACCAGGACACCCACCTCGAGGGGGCGACGTTCTTCGACGGCCGGGTCCGCTGCCCGCTGCACGTCTACCTGTACGACCCCCAGACCGGCGAGAACATCATTCCGGCCCGAGACGCCAACCCGGCCAACCTCTGGAAGCTCAAACCCGGCTACCTGCCGGTCTACCCGGTCGAGGAGCGCGACGGCTGGATCTGGGTCGGCGCCGAGCCGAAGCCGCCGCCCGCCGCGTACGACCCGGCGAAGGAGCAGCCTCCGCTGGAAGGGCGGCGGGCCGGGGTTCCCGCCACCGCCGCCGCCGCAGCCGACGCCGGTCCGCTGGACCACGGATCGAAGACGCTCAAGGTGGCACCGGGCGCCACGTTCGAGCTCAGGCTGCCGACCACCCCCCGGCCGGGCTTCATCTGGCGGGTGGACACCGGCGGGCCCCTCCTCGCCGTCGTCGAGGAGCGCTTCGAGCCGGGCGACCCTCCCCGCCACCTCGTCCGACTGGCCGCCCGGGGCGAGGGCGAGGTGACGCTGCGCTGCCTCTACGCCCGACCGTGGGACACCGAGCCGGCGGAGGTCCGCACCTACGTCGTGCGTGTCGGGCTTTGAGTCGTCGCCGGCTCCCGGCCTCTGGCTACTGGCTCGAGATGGCGGCCAGCACGTCCAGGCGGGCGGCCCGGCGGGCCGGAAACACGGCGGCGACCACCCCGGCGATGGCGGCCAGGACGACGTAGAGGACGAGCTGGCCTCCGGGGACGACGACGTGGGTGATCCCCTGGTCGCTGAGCCCGGCGACGATGGCCCACCCGAACAGCACGCCCACGGCCAGGCCGAGAACCGCCCCCAGCACGGCGATGATCACCGACTCGCCGCGGATCATCGACCGGACCTGGCGCCGGGCCATCCCCACGGCCCGGAGGAGGCCGAGCTCCCGGGTCCGTTCGAACACCGACAGGGCCAGGGTGTTCACGATCCCGAAGAGGGCGATGATGATCGACAGGGCCAGCAGGGCGGTCACCAGCCCCAGCACCTTGTTCACCTGCTGCTCCTGCTGCTTCTTGAACTGGGCCTGGTCCCGGACGTCGACGTTGGGGAAGTCCTTCGCCACCGCCTCCACCGCGGCCCGCGACGTGGCGGGCGCCACGCCCGGCGCAGCTTTGGCCAAAACGACGAAGTCCAGGCGATCGGTGAAGTTGGCGTCGTAGGTGGCCGTCGACACCAGGTAGTTCCCGAGGAGGTCGTTCTTGGCGTACGTCCCGGCGACGCGGATGTCCTGCGTCCCGGTCCGGGCGAACGTCATGGGCACGATCTCGCCGATCTTGTAGTGCTTGTCCTTGAACTCCGTCTCGTCGACGAGGAGCTCCCCGCGGGAGAGGCCGCCGATGTCGCCCGCGGTCACATCGAGCTTCAGGACCTGGCCGAGGGTGGCCGGGTCGCCCCCGTCGAGCGTGCGGGTCTGGCCCTGCGACTTCCACTCGCCGGTCTGCAGCGCCGACACCGCGGCCAGCTCGGGTGCCTTCGACAGACGGGCGGCCAGGTCGGTGCTGATCGTGGGGTTGAACCCCGACGCGCCGACGATGTAGTCGGCGGCCAGGTACTTGTCGACCACGTCGGCCGCCGACGATTTGATCGACGCGGCCAGCACGCTCACGGTGGCCACCAGGGCCAGCCCGACGGTGAGGGCGGCCGCCGTCGCCGCGGTGCGCCGCGGGTTGCGCATGGCGTTCTGGCGGCCGAGCACGCCGGAGACGCCGGCCATCCGGGGCAGCGGCGCGCCGATGACCCGGGCCATGGGGCCGGAGGCGAGGGGGCTGAGCAGGGCGACACCGACGAAGACGACGGCGGCGCCGAGCCCCAGGAGGGGGAGCGCGCCGCTGCCGCCGGCGAACAGGCCCCGCAGCATGGCCGCGGCGCCGAGGACGGCGACGATCACGCCGACGGTGGCCCGGCGCCGCAGCGAGCCGCCCTGCTCCACCCCGGCGCCCTGGAGCGCGGCCATGGGCGGGATCTTCGACGCCCGCCGGGCGGAGGCGATCGACGACAGCACGGTGACGACCAGCCCGACGATCAGCGACACGATCACGGTGCGCGGCAGCACCTTGGTCCCCGAGGTGGGCAGGTCGATCCCGAACGCCTTGAGCAGGCTCTGCAGCCCGATGGCGACCAGGATCCCCAGGCCCAGCCCGACGATCGACGCGAACAGCCCCACCACCCCGGCCTCGGCGACCACCGACAGCATGACCTGGCGACGGCTGGCACCGAGGGCCCGGAGCAGCGCCAGCTCGCGCGTGCGCTGGGCCACGAGGATCGAGAACGTGTTCAGGATGATGAACCCGCCCACGAACAGCGAGATGCCCGCGAACACGAGCAGGGCCGTCCCCAGGAAGCTGAGCGCCTGCTGGACCTGCTTGGCGCTCTCGTCGGCGACCTGCTGGCTGGTGACCACCTCGACGCCGGGAGGCAGGACTCCGGCCACCCGGTCGCGCAGCGTGAGGGTCGACACGCCGGAGGTGGCTTTCACGTCGATCGAGTCGAAGGCGCCGACCTTGCCGAGGACCCGCTGGGCGGTGGTCACGTCGAAGGCGGCCAGCGTGGCGCCGGCCAGGTTGTCGGCCGACCCGAAGCCGGTCACGCCGACGATGGTGAAGTTCTCCGACGGCCCCTGGAACAGGATCTTGACCTGGTCGCCCACGGCCAGCTTGTGGGCCTTCGCCGTGCCCGCGTCGACCACCACCTCGCCGTCCTTGCGGGGCTCGCGCCCGGAGCGCAGCCGCAGGGGCGACAGGTCGGGGTTCGCGGTCCAGCTCACGCCGAGGGTCGGCGCGCCGGCCGTGGTGATGGCCTTGCCGCTCTTGTCGACCAGCTGGGCATAGCCGCCCACCGCGCCCTCGGCCACGGCCACCCCGGGCACCTTCTTCACCGTGTCGAGGACCGAGGCGCTGACCGTGTCGCGTGACGTGCCGGTCGAGTTGTCGTTGCCGAAGCCCGACGCGGCCCTGACCGATACGTCGACGCCGGCGTTGATGGTGTGGAACAACACGTCGAACGTGTGGTTGATGGTGTCGGTCAGCACGAAGGTCCCGGCCACGAAGCTCACGCCGAGCACGACGGCGAAGGCGGTCAGGAACAGTCGTAGCTTGTGGGCGAAGATCCCCTTGAGGACGGCGTGGACCATGGCCGGCTCTAGCCCCCGAAGTGCTTCATGCGGTCGAGCACCCGGTCGGCCGTCGGCCCGGTCATCTCGTCGACGATGCGCCCGTCGGCCAGGAAGACCACCCGCTCGGCGTAGGACGCGGCCACCGGGTCGTGGGTGACCATGACCACGGTCTGGGCGAACTCGGCCACGGATTTCCGCAGGAACCCCAGCACCTCTGCGCTGGCCCGCGAGTCGAGGTTGCCGGTGGGCTCGTCGGCGAACACGATGTCGGGCCGCGACGCCAGGGCCCGCGCCGCGGCCACCCGCTGCTGCTGGCCGCCCGAGAGCTCCGAGGGCCGGTGCGACAGGCGGGGTCGAAGTCCGACGGTGTCGATCAGCTGGTCCACCCAGGCCCGGTCGGGTGTGCGCCCGGCGATGTCCATGGGGAGGGTGATGTTCTCGGCCGCCGACAGGGTGGGCACCAGGTTGTACGCCTGGAAGATGAACCCGATCTTGTCCCGGCGCAGCCGGGTCAGCTCCTTGTCGTTGAGGCTGCTCAGCTCCACGTCGCCGACGTACACCTGACCCGACGTGATGCTGTCGAGGCCGGCCATGCAGTGCATCAGCGTCGACTTCCCCGATCCCGACGGGCCCATGATGGCGCTGAACTGGCCGGGGGCGAAGCCGACCGTGACCCCGTCGAGGGCGCGCACCGTGGCGTCGCCCTCGCCGTAGACCTTGACCAGGTCGACGCCGCGCGCCATGGGCCGGGTGGACCCTGGGACGGACGCCGGCGTGTCGGGTGAGATCGTGCTCATGTCTTGGCGGAGTCCCATCTGAAGAGGCGGACGGCGAGGATCGATCCGGCCACCGTCCACGCCAGCAGGCCGAGGAGGTCGCCCCCGTTGAAGCCGAGGCCCGGGGTGCGGGGGTCGAAGGCGTACTGCAACCCGTCGGCGAGCCGTTCCATCGGGAACAGCTTGGCCAGCGACGACAGCCAGTGCGGCGCCGTATCGAGCGGGAAGAAGATCCCAGAGATGAACAGCAGCGGGAAGATCGAGAAGTTGACGATGGCCGGGGCGGCGTCGGCGTTGGGGCAGATGCCGCTGACGGCCAGGCCGAGAGCGCAGAAGCAGGAGGCACCCAGGGCGAGGGTGAGGAACAGCCCGGCCACCGTGCCCGTGCGGAAGTCGACCCCGAAGGCCACGACGCCGAGGCCGACGGTCAGGAACAGCAGCATGAACGTGATCACGATCGACGACCCGACCTGGCCGGCCATGTAGGCCCACGTGGGCACGGGCGTGCCCCGTACCCGCTTCAGGATCCCGAAGTCCCGGGAGATGGTCATGCGGATGGCCAGGTTCGTGTAGCAGGCCGAGATCAGCCCGAAGGCGATGATGCCGGGCACGAAGAAGGTGACGAAGGTGATGTTGCCCCGGTCCGCGATGCGGGCTCCCGAGTTGAGGGTCGAGAAGATGATCAGGAACAGCAGCGGGAAGGCGAACGTGAACACCGCACCGGCGGGGTTGCGCCAAAATGCCTTCTGCTCGAACCGGAGCTGACGCGCGGCGATGGCCAGGTCGGCGTTCACCCGGTGTTCCCCACCGCGTCGGCGGTCAGCTCCAGGTAGACGTCCTCCAGGCTGGGGCGGGCGACGGTGAGCCCGTCGAGGACCACGCCCTGGTCGAGGGCCCAGCCGGTCAGGGTGTGCAACGCCGGGGTCGGGTCGTGGGCCCGTACGACCACGCCGGCACCCTCGACCGCGACCGTCGCCGGCCCGAGGTCGGGCATCCGGCCGGCCGCCACCCCGTCGGGGAGCGAGAAGCGGATCTCGGTGGCGTTGTCACGCCCGGCCAGGCGGTTGGGCGGCCCTTCGGCGACGATCCGGCCACCGGAGATGACCGCCACCCGGTCGGCCAGCACCTGGGCCTCGTCCATGTAGTGGGTGGTCAGGAAGATGGTCTTGCCCAGCGAACGGAGGTTGCGGATCACGTCCCAGGCCTCCCGCCGCGCCGTCGGGTCGAAGCCCGTCGTGGGCTCGTCCAGGAAGACGAGCTCGGGGTCGCCGGCCAGGCCGAGGGCCAGGTCCAGGCGCCGGCGCTGGCCGCCCGACAGCTTCTTCACGATCTCGTCGCGCTTGGCCTCCAGGCCGGTGAGGGCGAGCAGCTCGTCGACCGGGCGGGGGTGCGGGTAGTAGCCGCAGTACAGCTCGAGCACCTCGGCCACCTTCAGGAACCGCTCGACGCCCGTCTCCTGCAGGACGACACCGATCCGCTCCCGCAGGACCCGCTCGCCCTTGGCCGGGTCGTGGCCCAACACCTCGACCTCGCCGGCGCTCCGTTGCCGGTACCCCTCGAGGATCTCGACGGTGGTCGTCTTGCCTGCGCCGTTGGGGCCCAGGAAGCCGAAGACCTCGCCCTCGGCGACGTCGAAGTCGATGCCGCGGACCGCCTCGAAGTGACCGTAGGACTTCCGCAGGTCGCGGACCCGGATGGCCGCCATGGCAGGGCTCCTCCTGGGAAGGTGTGCGCGGTGTGGGCCCCCCAGCTCCGGGTCGACTGTACCTATGGCGACCGGTGGCGGTGGCGAGGCCGTACCATGGAACCCGTGTGCGGCCGGATCGTCGTGGCCCGTCCGGCGGACGTGCTGGCCGCCTTCTTCGGTGCCGCAGAGGTCGTTGCCGCCGACCGGGCCCCGAGCTGGAACGTGACTCCGGGCGCCGAGATCCTGGCCGTGGCGTCCACCCGCGCCGGCCGCCGCCTGGGCACGATGCGGTGGGGCCTTGTGCCCAACTGGTCGACCGACCCCTCCGCCGGGCCCCACCCGATCAACGCCCGAGTGGAGAGCGTCCTGGACAAGGCGATGTTCGCCGAGTCGCTGGCCCGGCGACGCTGCCTCGTCGTGGTCGACGGCTTCTACGAGTGGCGCCGACCGCCCGGCGGGCCCAAGCAGCCGTACTTCCTCGACCTGGCCGACGGCTCCGGCGACCCGTTCGCGCTGGCCGCCATCTGGGACCGCAACGACGGTGACGTGAGCTGCGCCGTCGTCACCGCCCCGACCGAGGACGGCCTGACCTGGCTGCACGACCGCATGCCGGTGCGGGTCGCCCGCGACCGCTGGGACGACTGGCTCGATCCGTGCGACCGTGACGTCGGTTCGGCCATGGGCCTGCTCGAATCGGCCACCGCGGTGGCCTTGCGGGCCCGGCCGGTGAGCAGCCGGGTGAACAGCGCCCGCAACGACGACGCCGGGCTGGTCGAGGTCGTGGCCGGGGAGGCCCAGGCGCAGCTGCTCTGATCTGACCGGAATCCATCCGGGCCCGGCCGCCGTACTGGGTGTGACGGAGCCGGTGAGCGGTTCCCAGGAGGTCAGCCATGAACGAGCACCACGCCCCAGCCGACCGAACGTCCCGCCGCTGGACATGGATCGGCGTCCTCTGCGCGGGGGCGGTCGTCCTCGCCGCCTGCGGGTCGTCGGGGTCCAAGTCGACCGCTTCGTCCTCGGGCGTGACCATCAATGCCGCCAGCGTCCCCGGCGTCGGCAACGTCCTGGTGAATGCCAAGGACGGCAAGACCCTGTACCTGCTGACGTCCGACACGAACGGCAACATCACCTGCACCGATGACAGCGGCTGCACCAAGGTGTGGCCGGATACCGAGCTCCCGTCCGGCGTCACCGCCGCAACTGCCGGGACCGGCGTGGACGCGTCGAAGCTCTCGACGGTCAAGAGCGCCGACGGCCACCTCTACCCCACCTACGCGGGATGGCCGCTCTACGAGTACGCGGGCGACACCGGCGCCGGCCAGGCCAACGGCCAGGGGATCGTCAGCTTCGGCGGTACCTGGGAGACGCTGACGCCGGCGGGCACCCCGGTCCTCGCCAAGTCCGCGACCTCGGCCGCGGCCACCCCCACCACGGGCGGCTACGGGTACTGACCGGCGGGCGGCTCAGCCGACCTGTACGGCGTCACCGCCCCGCCCGGAGCCCGTCCCCGCGCCGTCGACCAATCGCGCCAGCGCCGATCCTCCGAAACGGCTGCGGTAGTCCCGGGCGCCTACCCGGGCCGCTTCGGCCGCCCCGCGGTCTACACCGACCGGCAGCCGGCGCCGGTCCGCAGCGTCCCGAGCTGATGGGTTTGGTAGATCCGGCGCGCCCTGGCGCGCCGGATCAACCAAACAACGGCCCGCTGGGGGTTCAGCCCTCGGCCAGGGTGACGTCGACCGACAGCGACTCGGCTTCTTCGGTGACCAGCTCGGCGACCCAACCCGCGTCACGCACGTCGTCGGCGGCCGCGGCCAGGGCGGCGAGGCGCGCCGGCGTGTCCCGCACGACGGCCCGCGCCACCTCGGCGCGCATGCTGGCCTTCGCCGCGGTCTTGGCCTTGCGGATCTCACCCAGGACGGCGGCGGCGACGTCGAGGACCAGCGGGTCGGCGTCGGGACCCGCCGGCGCCCGCAGCTCCGAGGCGTCGGGCCACGCGGCCCGATGGACGGAGCCCGCCTTCCACCACGACCACACCTCCTCGGTGACGAACGGGAGGAACGGGGCGAACAGGCGCAGCAGGGCGGAGAGGGCGAGCACGAGGGCCCGGTTGGCCGACGCCGCGCCGGCGTCGCCCTGGCCGCCGTACGCCCGGCCCTTCACCAGTTCGAGGTAGTCGTCGCAGAAGCTCCAGAAGAACGCCTCGGCCCGCTCCAGCGCCCGCGCGTAGTCGTAGCCCTCGAACGTGGCGGTGGCGTCGTCCACCAGTGACGCCAGTCCGGCGAGCATGGCCCGGTCCAGCGGCGCGGTGACCTCTCCTTCGGGGCCGAGCCGCGAGAGGACGAACTTCGACGCGTTCAGCACCTTGATGGCCAGCCGGCGGCCGACCTTCATCTGGCCCTCGTCGAAGGCGGTGTCGACGCCCGGCCGGCCGCTGGCCGCCCAGTAGCGGACGGCGTCGGCGCCGTGCTGGTCGAGCAGCCCGATCGGCGTCAGCGCGTTGCCCTTCGACTTCGACATCTTCTTGCGGTCCGGGTCGAGCACCCACCCCGAGATGGCGGCGTCCGACCAGGGCAGGGCGCCGAACTCGAGGTCGGCGCGGACCACGGTGGAGAAGAGCCAGGTGCGGATGATCTCGTGGGCCTGTGGTCGCACGTCCATGGGAAAGACACGGGCGAACAGGTCGGGGTCGTCGGCCCACCGGCCGGCGATCTGGGGCGTGAGCGACGACGTGGCCCACGTGTCCATCACGTCGGGCTCGCCGGTGAACCCGCCCGGCTGGTCACGCTGGTCGGCGCGGAAACCGTCGGGCACGTCGGTCGACGGGTCGACCGGCAGGCGGGCCTCGTCGGGCAGCACGGGCGCGTCGTAGAGGACCGCGCCGTCGTCGCCCAGGCGGTACCAGAGCGGGAACGGGACGCCGAAGAAGCGCTGGCGGCTGATGAGCCAGTCCGTGTTCAGCCCGTTGACCCAGGACTCGAACCGGCCCCGCATGTACGGCGGGTGCCAGCGCAGCTCGCGGCCCCGCTCCAGCAGGCGCTCGCGGTGGTCGAGCGTGCGGATGAACCACTGCCGGCTGCTCAGGATCTCGAGGGGCTTGTTGCCCTTCTCGAAGAACTTGACCGCGTGCTTGATGGGCCGGGGGTCGCCGACGATGTCGCCTGCGTCGCGCAGCAGCTCGAGGATCCGGGCCCGCGCCGGCTCCATCTTCTTGCCGGTCAGCTCGTCCCACGCCGGCGACCGGTCGACGCCCGGAGGCGGCTCGGCCTGGATGCGACCGTCGCGCCCGACGATCGTCCGGGTCTCCAGCTGCAGCTCGCGCCACCACGTGACGTCGGTGACGTCGCCGAACGTGCAGATCATGGCGACGCCGGTCCCCTTGTCGGGCTCGGCGAGCTCGTGGGCGACGATCGGCACGGGCACGCCGAACAGGGGTGTCCGGGCGTTGGCGCCGAACAAGGGCTTGTAGCGGTCGTCGTCGGGGTGGGCGACCAGGGCGACGCACGCCGGGATGAGCTCCGGTCGCGTCGTGTCGATCTCGATGGCGCTCCCGTCC
>DATASA010000003.1:0-5315 GCA_036269435.1 Acidimicrobiales bacterium
CTGCACCTCGCCCTCGCCGTCGCCGACCGCGGCTACGTCCTGGAGCGGGGACGCATCACGGCGGAGGGATCGGCCGCCGCGTTGCGGGACCGATCAACCGCCGGTGGCCTCCTGCCGATCTAGTTTCGCGGGGCATGGGCACGTCGACGTCGCGGTTCGGGGTGGGCCGGCGGGAGAGCCACGACGCTTCTGAGTTCTACGCCCGGTTCCGCCCGCCCGAGACATCGGCCGACGCCGAGGTGGTCGACTTCACGCCCGACCCGCCCCTCATGGTCGGCGACGCCCGGTCGATGGCCGAGCTCAAGCCGGCGTGCGTGGCCCTGGTCGTCACGTCGCCCCCCTATTTCGCGGGCAAGGAGTACGAAGCCGACCTCAGCACCGGCAGCGTCCCCGCCACCTACCTCGACTACCTGGCCATGCTGCGCGACGTCTTCGACGAGTGCAAGCGGGTGCTGGAGCCGGGCGGGCGCATCGCGGTCAACGTGGCCAACCTCGGCCGCCGGCCCTACCGGAGCCTCTCCGCCGACGTCGTCCGCATCCTCCAGGACGACCTGGGCCTGCTCCTGCGCGGCGAGATCGTCTGGGTCAAGGCCGAAGGCGCGTCCGGGTCCTGCGCGTGGGGGTCCTTCCGCAAGGCGACGAACCCGGTGCTGCGCGACGTCAGCGAGCGGGTGGTCGTCGCCGGCAAGGGACGGTTCGACCGGGCCCGGGCGGGCGAAAGCTCGCTCTCGACGGACGAGTTCATGGAGGCGACGCTCGACGTCTGGCACCTTCCACCGGAGCGGGCCCGGCGGGTGGGCCACCCCGCTCCCTTCCCGGTGGAGCTGCCCCAGCGCCTGATCGAGCTGTACACGTACCGGGGCGACCTGGTGCTCGACCCGTTCCTCGGCTCCGGGTCGACTGCGGTCGCCGCGGTGCGGACCGGCCGCCGCTACTGCGGCTACGACACCGACCCCGCCTACGTCGAGCTGGCTCGGGCCAGGGTGGCCGACGAGCTGCTGTCGACGTCCACGTCGACGTCGACCCCGGTGCCGGCGAAGGCCGCGGCCGGGGTGGCCGAGGACCTGCTGGTGGCGGCCGGGTTCACCGTCGCCGACCGGGATCTGCGGATGCCCAAGCTCGGCCTGACCGTCGACCTCGTCGTCGATGGCGTCGACGGCACCCGGTGGTACGTCGACGTCTCGGGTGCCCTGACCGTCACCCGAGCCGGGCTGGCCCGGACCGACCAGGCCTGGGCCGCCGTGGGCCGGGCCGCCGTCCTGCGGGCCCACGGGCACGGGCCGGTGCTGCTGTTGACGTCGCACGTCCCCCGGCGCGGCGACCCGGCCGACCGCGCCCTGCGGGCGGCCGGCCTGGAGGCCGTGGGGATCACCGAGCCGGCGACGGCCGAGCTGCTGCGGCGCTACGCGGCCGGGATGGAGCCCAGCCGGCCGGCCTGATAGTCCTCGAAGGCCTGGATCAGCTCGGCCTTGGTGTTCATGACGAACGGGCCGTAGTGGGCGACGGGCTCGCGGATGGGCAGCCCGCCCATCACGTAGACGTCGAGGGCGGGGGTGTGGCTGTCCTGGGTCCGGCGGCCGGCGACCCGGATGGTGTCGCCCGCGCCGAGCACGGCGAGCTGGCCGGTGTGCACCGGGCGCCCCTCCGCGCCGACCGTGCCGTCGCCACTGAGGACGTAGACGAGAGCGTTGAAGTCCCGTCGCCAGGGCAGGTCGACCGACGCGCCCGGCTGCACCGTGGCGTGGACGATCGAGATCGGGGTGTAGGTCGAGCCGGGGCCCTGGTGGGCACCGAGGTCACCGGCGATCAGCCGGACGAGGGCGCCGCCGTCGGGCGAGCTGAGCAGGGCGACGGACGAGCCGCGGATGTCCTGGTACCGGGGCTGGATCATCTTGTCCTTCCCGGGCAGGTTGACCCAGAGCTGCAGCCCGTGGAACAGGCCGCCGCTGACCACGAGGGTCTCCGGCGGGCGCTCGATGTGGAGGATGCCGCCGCCGGCGGTCATCCACTGGGTGTCGCCGTTGGTGATGACGCCGCCCCCGCCGTTGGAGTCCTGGTGCTCCATGATGCCGTCGATCATGTAGGTGACGGTCTCGAAGCCGCGGTGCGGATGCCACGACGTCCCCTTGGGCTCACCCGGTGCGTACTCCACCTCACCCATCTGGTCCATGTGGATGAACGGGTCGAGGTCGGCCATGTCCACGCCGGCGAAGGCCCGCCGCACGGGGAAGCCCTCGCCTTCGTACCCCTTCGGGGCGGTGGTGACGGACTTCACCGGGCGGACCGTGCCCGGGCCGGTCGAGCCGTCGGGAACCGTCACCTTGGGCAGGGCCAGGAGGTTGTCGACAGTGACTGCGGGCATGACTGCCCTCCTTGCTGGAGATCGTTTGGTTCAACCTTCAACCAGTTGCCCGGACGAGAATTCCCCGATCGCTAATGCCCTTGCGCCCGTTGGTCGATATGTACACCATGCCGACCACACGCACACGAACGACCGCCCAGCACCTCGAGGACCTCGCCGAGGACCTGACCCGTCGGTTGGGCATCCCCTTCCGGCCGAACTCCAAGGGGGGTATCGCCTTCCGGGAGCCGCTGCGGATCACCAGTTGGTCCGTACCGCTGGTGTTCGACGGCCACGCGGCCTGGGACCATGGCAGCCTCGTCCCGACCGACTTCGTGGGCCACGTCCTGTGGGCCGCCCTGCGGTCGACCTCGGGTCGGGACGACTCGCGGCCGTACTGGCACTGCAACCTCAGCGAGCACGGGTGCACGGCGATCCTCGAGCACCTCGGCGGCGAAGACGCCGGCGGGGGCTGGGTCATCGGCGAGGACGTCCTCCTGGAGCGCCCGGCCGCAGCTGCGTCGCCCGCACCGGAGCCGACGACCCCCCGCCGGCGCTCCCGCAAGGTCGCCTGAGCCTCAGGCGCTCCCTGAGGGAATGCCCGCGTCGCCGGGCGGGTAGTTCTGGGGACGGTGTCGCAGAACCGTCTCGCCCATCAGGTCGTCGCCGGCCGCTACGAGCTGCTCGAACCCGTCGGGCGGGGTGGGTTCGGCGTCGTCTGGCGGGCCTGCGACACCCTCCTAGAGCGCCACGTCGCGGTCAAGGAGATCCACATACCCGGGTTCCTGAGCGACAAGGACCGGGTCGACCTGCGGGACAAGGTGCTCAAGGAGGCCCGGGCCGCGGCCCGGCTGGACCACCCGGGAGCGGTGACCGTCTACGACGTGATCGACGACGACGGCCCTCCGGTCATCGTGATGGAGCTGGTCGAGGCGCCGACGCTGTCCGAGCTGGTGGGTTCGCGGGGCCCTCTGGCGCCCGATGAGGTGGCCCGCATCGGCCTCCAGGTGGTCGACGTGCTGATCGCCGCCCACGCCCGGGGCATCGTGCACCGCGACGTCAAGCCGGCCAACGTCATGGTCGCCGACTCCGGTCGGGTCCGGCTGGGCGACTTCGGCGTCGCCGCCATCCTGGACGACCCCACCGTGTCCACGTCCGGTGCGGTGACCGGATCGCCGGCGTACATGGCGCCCGAGCAGGCCACCAACAAGGGCGCGCTGCCGGAGTCGGACCTGTGGTCGCTGGGGGCGACCATGTACTTCGCCGTCGAAGGCCACCCGCCGTTCGACAAGGGCGCCCCGCTGCCCACGCTGACCTCCATCGTGCAGGACGCGCCCCGGCCGGCCGAGCGGGCCGGCGCGTTGGGCCCCATCCTCGACGGGCTGCTCGTGAAGGACCCTACGAACCGCCTGTCGGCGGCGGCGCTGCGCGAGCGGCTGGAGGAGGTGGCGTCCGGCGCCGCTGTCGTGCCGCCGGACGTCGCCCGCCGGCCGGAGGACACCGCGGTGTTCCGCCTGGACGACGTGGCGACGGATGCGGTCGAGGTCGAGTCGGCCACGGTCGCTGCCGCGGCCGAGCCGATCGAGCGGCCGGTGCCGGTGACCCAGCCGGCGGAGCAGGAGGTCCCCGTGTCGCCGGTCGGCACCGTGGCCGAGCGAATCGAGCAGCCGGTGCCGGCGCCGCCCGTGCCGGTGTCGCCGGTCGGCACGGTGGCCGAGCCGATCGAGCGGCCGAGGCCGGCACCGCCGGTAACGGCGAGGCCGGCGGCGCCGCGCTCGCCATCGGTGGCCCAGCCGACCGCGGCGGCGCCGAACCGTGCGGGACGTCTGCTCGTCGGGGTGGTGGCCGTCGTGGTCGTCGCCCTGATCGCTTTCGGGCTGGCGACGCGTGGCACGAAGTCCCCATCGCCGAGCGCGGCGTCATCGGCGACCACCGCGCCGGGCGCGACGTCCGGCAGTTCCGCGCCGACCACCGCGGCGCCGAAGAAGGGGACGGCGACCACCGCCGCGCCGGCGGCCCGGAGTGGGGACACCGTGGCCTACACCGACCCCCAGACCGGGTTCACGATCAGCGCGCCGAAGAACTGGGCCGTGACCACGAACGGCACCCTCACCGACTTCCGCGACCCGGACACGGGCGCCTACTTGCGGGTGGACCACGTCCAGCCACCGGGCCCGTCGCCCGAGGGCGCGTGGTTCGACCTGGAGAAGAGCTTCTCGGCCGAGAACGCCAACTACCAGCGCATCCGCATCGACCCGACGACGTACTCCAACTACCGGGCCGCGGTGTGGGAGTTCACCTACAGCGCGGGCGGTGCCGACCTCCACGTCGCCGACCTCGGCTTCATCACCCCCCACTACGGCTTTGCCCTGTACTTCCAGACCCGCGCCGCCGACTGGGACCGCCTCCAACCCGACTTCCAGTCGTTCAAGGACTCCTTCAAGGCCCCGGCGTAAGCGCTCGCCCGTCGGTGGACCATGCGGGTACGCTCACCGGCCGTGCCGGCGTGGCAGGAGTTCGAGCAGGCGGAACCGGAGTTCGCCGGGCGGGTGCGAGGACTCTTCGACGCCGGTCGCCACAAGACGATCGCAACGCTGCGGGCCGACGGCTCGCCGCGCATATCGGGCATCGAGTGCGAGTTCGCCGACGGCGATCTGCGCTTCGGTTCCATGACCGCCGCCCGCAAGGGCGACGACCTGAGGCGTGACCCCCGGTTCGCCCTGCACGGGCCGACCTTCCACCCGGAGAAGGGCCACGACAGCGAGTGGCCGGGCGAGGCGAAGATCGCCGGGCGAGCGGTACCCGCCGGCCCGGTGACGACGGACCCGGCGAGCGAACAACAACCGGACGGGGAGATGTTCGTCGCCGACATCACCGAGATCGTGGTCACCGGACTGAACGCCGAGGCCACCAAGCTCGTCGTCGAGTTCTGGACGCCCGAGCGCGGCCTGCAAAGAGTCGAGCGGGACTAGAA
>DATASA010000004.1:0-14701 GCA_036269435.1 Acidimicrobiales bacterium
TCGCGCAGGTCGATCCGGCCCTTCACGCACACCACCGCATCGTCGGAGAGCAGGGCGCCGTAGTCGAGCATCGTCCGGGGGAACACGAACACCTCGATGGCGGATTGGAGGTCCTCGAGCACGAACGTGGCCATCAGGTCACCCCGCTTGGTGTACTTGCGCTGCAACGAGGTGACCACGCCGCCCACCCACCGCATCTCGCCGTCGCGCAGCTCGCGCAGCTCGTTGATCGTGCAGTCGGTATGGCGGCGGAGGGCCGACTCGACCCCGAACAGCGGGTGGCTGCTGACGTAGAGCCCGAGCATCTCCTTCTCGTGGACCAGGCGCTCGGTCGGCTCGAACTCCAGGTCCGGGACGGGCATGCGCTCGTCGATGATCGAGCCCGGGCCGTCCGTGAGATCGCCGAAGAGGCTCTGGATCCCCATGTCGCGCTCGCGGCGACGGGCGAGCGTGCGGTCGATCACCTGCTCGAAGACCATCAGCAGGCCGCGCCTCGGGTGGCCGACCGAGTCGAACGCGCCGGCCTTGATGAGCGACTCGACGGACCGCTTGTTGAGCACCATCGGGTTCACACGCAGGCAGAAGTCGTAGAAGTCCTCGAACGGGCCGCTCTCCTCGCGTTCGGCCACGATCTGGGCCACCAGCCCCTCCCCCACGTTGCGGATCGCCGAGAGGCCGAACGGGATTTTCCGGTCCACGGCGACGAAGTCCGACATCGACGTGTTGATGTCCGGGACGAGCACATCGATGCCCATCGTGCGGCACTCGGCCAGGTACACCGCGGTCTTGTCCTTGTCGTCCTTCACCGACGTGAGCAGGGCGGCGAGGTACTCGACCGGATGGTTGGCCTTCAACCAGGCCGTCTGGTAGGCGACCTTGCCGTAGCAGAAGGCGTGCGACTTGCGGAAGGCGTAGTCGGCGAAGGGCTCGATGATGTCGAAGAGAACGTGCCCCAGCGCGGCGCCGTAGCCGTTGCGCTCGCAGGCGGCGGTGAACTTCTCCCGCTCGGCGGCCATCAGCGAGCGGATCTTCTTGCCGCAGGCCTTGCGGAGCAGGTCGCCCTCGTAGGTGGAGTAGCCGGCGAAGCGCTCGGCCACCCGGAGCAGGCCCTCCTGGTAGATCATCAACCCGAAGGTGTCGGCCAGCACCTCGCAGAACTCGGGATGAGGACCGGTGATCGGCTTGCGACCGTTCTTGCGATCGGCGAAGTCGTTGTGCATGTTGGCGGCCATGGGCCCCGGCCGGTACAGGGCGACGAGGGCGCCGATGTCCTCGAAGCACGTGGGGGCCAGCGACCGCATGAGGGCGCGCATGGGGCCGCCCTCCAGCTGGAACACGCCGACCGAGTCGCCCCGGCGAAGCATCTCGAAGGTCTTGTCGTCGTCGAGGGGGACGGCGTCGATGTCGGGCCGGGTGCCGGTGGTCTGCTCGATGAGGTCGAGGGCCTTCTCGATCACCGACAGGTTGCGCAGGCCCAGGAAGTCCATCTTGAGCAGGCCGAGGTCGGCCACGCCGTGCATCTCGTACTGGGTGACGATGGGGGCGCTGGTGATGTCGCCGTCGGGACCCGGCTTGCGCTGCACCGGGAGGTACTCGGTGAGCGGCTCGCGGGTGATGACGACCGCGGCGGCGTGGATGCCGTCCTGGCGGCGCAGGCCCTCGAGCCCGCGAGCGACGTCGATCACCCGCTTGGCCTCGGGGTCGGTCTCGTAGAGGGCCCGCAGCTCCCCGGCCATCTTGTAGCCCTCGTCGTAGCCGGGCGTCAGCTCGAGGCACGCGGCCAGCGGCGTGTCGCGGCCCATGATCAGCGGCGGCATGAGCTTGGCGATGCGGTCGCCGACACCGTAGGGGTAGCCGAGGACGCGCGACCCGTCGCGCACGGCGGCCCGGGCCTTGATGGTGGAGAAGGTGACGATCTGGGCGACGTGGTCGGGCCCGTACTTCTCGGCTGCGTAGCGGATCATCTCGGCGCGGTAGCGCTCGTCGAAGTCCATGTCGATGTCGGGCATCTCCCGGCGACCGGTGTTCAGGAAGGCCTCGAAGAGCAGGTCGTAGCGGAGGGGGTCGATGTCGGTGATCCGCAGCGAGTAGGCCGCGCACGATCCGGCCGACGATCCCCGGCCGGGCCCGACGCGGATGCCCAGCTCTCGGGCGTGGCGCATCAGGTCCCAGACGATGAGGAAGTAGCTCGAGAACCCCATCTCGGCGATCACCGCCAACTCGCGGTTCAGGCGCTCGGCCACGTCGGCCGGCAGGGGGTCCCCGTAGCGCTGGACGGCGCCCTCGAACGTGAGGTGCCGGAGGTAGGCGTCGTCGGAGTCGAAGGGGGCGGGCAGGGGGAACCGGGGAAGCTCGGGCTTGCCGAACTCGATCTCGACGTCGGCCCGCTCGGCGATGAGCAGGGTGCTGTCGCACGCCTCGGGAACCTCGGCGAACAGCGCGCGCATCTCGGCCGCCGTCTTCAGGTAGTGCTCGTCGCCCTCGAACTTGAACCGCTTGGGGTCGTCCATCTGGGCGCCGGTCTGCACGCACAGGAGGGCGCCGTGGGCCACCGCCCCTTCCCGGTGGACGTAGTGGCTGTCGTTGGTGGCCAGCAGCGGGAGGTGGAGGTCGCGGGCGATCTCGATCAGGTGGCGGTTGGTGCGGCGCTGCTCCTCCATGCCGTGGTCCTGCAGCTCGACGAACAGCCCGTCGGGGCCGAAGATGTCGCTCAGCCGGGCCGCGAGCTTGGTGGCGAGCGGCACGTCGTCGCGCAGCAGGGCCTGGAGGACGACGCCGCCCAGGCAGCCGGTGGTGGCGATGACACCCTCGTGGTGGCGCTCGAGCAGCTCCCAGTCCACCCGGGGCTTGTAGTAGTACCCCTCCAGGAAGGCGGCCGAGGAGAGCTTCATCAGGTTCTTGTAGCCCTGGTTGCTCTCGGCCAGCAGGGTCAGGTGGTAGTAGAGCTTCTCGCCCGCGCCACCCTCGCCACCGGTGTCGTCGACCCGGCCCCGGCGCACCGGGCGCTCGGAGCGACTCTCGGCGGCCATGTACGCCTCGGTGCCGATGACCGGGGTGATGCCGGCCTTGCGGGCCGCGCTGTAGAAGTCGAGGACGCCGTACATGTTCCCGTGGTCGGTGATGCCGATGGCGGGCTGGCCGTCGGCCGCCGCCGCAGCCACGACCTCGTCGATCCGCGCCGCCCCGTCGAGCATGGAGTACTCGGTATGGACGTGAAGATGGGCGAAATCTCCCACCGGCGACCCCTGTGGACAATGTGTACACGGCGTGTGGACGAGTTACAGCGCTGTCATTCTACCGAACCGGGACCGGCGGGAGGGCTCCCGGCCGCGGCAGGCCGCGGTCATGGCCAGTCCGGCGCGACGGTGCCGACCGGCCTAGGCTGGGAAGACACGGGGGAAACAGATCGGAGGGACCCGCGATGGCCCGCGCCAGTGTCCGCTATTTCGTCAACGACGTCGACGAGGCCATCGGCTTCTACGAGCGCCTGGGCTTCGAGGTCGAGATGCACCCCGTCCCCGCGTTCGCCATGCTCGGGCGCGATGGTCTCCGGCTGATCCTCAACGCGCCAGGGGCGGGAGGCGGCGCAGGGAGGGCGCTGGCCGACGGGACTCTTCCGACGCCGGGTGGGTGGAACCGGTTCCAACTGGAGGTCGCCGACCTCGACGCCAGCGTCCAGCAGCTCCAGGACGCCGGCGTGGCCTTCCGGAGCGGGATCAACGAGGGCATCGGGGGCCGCCAGATCGTGGCCGACGACCCCTCGGGCAACCCGGTCGAGCTGTTCCAGCCCGTCGCGCGCTGACGTTCAGTCCGCGCGCGAAGGCTCCTGCTCGGGCTCGCTGACGAAGCGCAACACCCGCTGGGGGAACGGAATGGCGATGCCGGCGGCGTCGAGCGCCTGCTTGGCCGCCACGGCCACAGCGCTGCGTACCCGCCACAGCGTGGCCGCGTCCGGCGCGTGCCAGAACCGCATCGCCAGCGGGATACCCGAGTCGCCGAAGGACTCGACCCACACCTCGGGCGAGGGGTGGTCGAGCACGCCGTCGACGGTGTGCGCGGCCCGCAGCAGCACGGCCCGCGCCTCTTCGAGGTCGGCGTCGTACGCCACGCTGACCTCCAGCGTCGTCCGCCGTCGGCCGAGCGTGGTGTGGTTGGTGATGGGCGTGCTGAGCACCTGGGCGCACGGCACGAGCACGCGCTGGCCCTCGTAGGTCCGCAGCACGACCGTCCGGAAGTTGATCTCCTCGACCGTGCCCTCGCAGTCGTCGAGCTTGACCTGGTCGCCCCGGCGGAACGGCCGGCGGAGCTGGAGGATGATGCTGGCCAGGAAGTTGGACAGGATGCTCTGGCCGGCGAAGGCCAGAGCCAGCCCGCCGATGCCGAGGGCGCCGACCAGCGGCCCCAGCCGGACGCCGATCACGCCCAGGGCGTAGACGAAGGCGATGGCGGCCAGCGCCAGGCCGGCGAAGCGGCCCACGGCCTCGGCCGCGGCGCCGTGGCCGTCGTCGCGGGCCGCGGCCCGTGCCACCAGGTGGCGGACGACTTTGGCGACGATCACCCCGCCCACGGCGATGCCCCCGGCCAGCGCCCAGTCCCGGGCGGTGAGGCCGTGGGTCACGATGGCGTCGTTCGACTGGGCGACAGCCCACCTGATCGTCACCGCCCGTTCCTACCCGGTGACGCGGCGACGACGAACCCCGCCCGTGGCCGGCGCGTTTCGGGAGGTCGGGCGCCTGGGTAGCCGACGGGCACGCGTGGACGCCGCTCGGCACCTCGTGAGGGAGGAGGCGGCATGGCTGCAAGTCCGATCGTGCTGGCCGGCACCGGCGAGCCGGAGCCCGCCGGAGGCCTGCTCACGTTCATCGGGACGGCCACGGTGCTGGTCCGCGCCGGCGGGTTCACGTTCCTGACCGACCCCAACTTCCTGCATCAGGGCGACTCGGCCAAGCTCGGGTACGGCTTGCGCTCCAAGCGGCTGACCGAGCCGTCGATGTCGATCGCCGAGCTGCCGCCGCTCGACTTCGTCGTCCTCTCCCACCACCACGGCGACCACTTCGACGACGTCGCCGCGGCCGAGCTCGACAAGCGGATCCCGATCCTCACCACCGCCCACGCCGCCGCCAAGCTGCGCGGGCAGGGGTTCCTGGCCGCGACCGCCCTGGAGACGTGGGAGTCCCAGGACGTCCTCCGCGGCGACGATCGGGTGCGAGTGACGGCGATGCCCGGCCGCCACGGTCCGGGACCGCTCGACGCGCTGCTACCCCCCGTGATGGGGACGATGCTCGAGTTCGGGCGCCACGACCGGTCGACGTTCCGGCTCTACATCACCGGCGACACGCTCCTCCACGACCGCCTGGCCGAGATCCCCCGTCGCTACCCGGAGATCGACCTGGCCCTCGTCCACCTGGGCGGCACGAAGGTTCTTGGCGTCCTCGTCACCATGAACGCCTCCCAGGGTGTGCGGGCCCTGCAGCTCATCCGCCCCCGGACCGCGGTGCCCATCCACTATTCCGACTACACGGTGTTCAAGGAGCCGCTCTCGGTCTTCAAGGACGCGGTCGCCGCGGCGTCGCTTCCCACCAACGTCCGCTACGTGAGCCACGGCGAGACGTACCGGTTCGACCTCGACCTCGACCGCGACCGCTCGGAGCGTGCGCAGAAGCAGGAGCGGCGATCCTGACCCGCGGGCGGGGCCGTTACAGGTAGGTGCCCGGCCGAGAGGCGGGGTCGCCCGGCTCCGGGGCGCCGGGAGGCAGGCCGGGCCGGCGCATCTGCTGGAGCTGCGCCTGGGCCGCCATCTGCTGGGAGAACAGGGCGGCCTGGATGCCGTGGAAGAGACCTTCCAGCCACCCGACGAGCTGGGCCTGGGCCACGCGCAGCTCGGCGTCGCTCGGGGTGCCGTCCGAGAACGGGGAGCTGAGCCGGGCCAGCTCCTCACGGAGGTCCCCCGAGAGACCGCCCGCCAGCTCGCGGACCGACGTCTCGTAGATCTCCCGCAGGCGGGCCCGGCCCGCCTCGTCGAGCGGCGCCCGGCGCACCTCCTCGAGCAGCTCCTTGGTCATCGAGCCGATGCGCAGCACCTTGGCCGGCGACGCCACCGACTCCGTCGCCTCCTCGTCGGGCGCCTCGGAGGGCACGAGCAGCGTGGGCGGGGCGGGCGGGGACGGTTCCTGTGCGGCCATGGGCCCGATCCTTCCCCAGTTCAGCCGCGGCTAGCCAGCAAGGGCACCAGCATCTCCTCCGCGGTCAGCGACCCGTGCCGGCACCGCATCCACTGCTCACCGGGGTCGCCGGGGTCGAGGACGGCGATCCGTTCCCGGGGGGCGATGACCACGTCGCCGAGGCGGCGGGCGACGTGGTCGGCGAGGACCCCTCCGAACCAACCATCCGTCACGGCCTCGTCGCGCGTGCGGACCCAGGCCACGTCGTCGTAGGCGCGGTGGGCCGCCTGGGCCAGGCGGTCCTGCATCCCGGGACGGGCGTGCAACCAGCGGAACCGGCCCTCACCGGAGAGGAAGTTGGTCAGGCCGGCGACGTCGGGGGCGAGGGCCACGACCCGGTCCCCCACGTCGATCTGGCCATGATCGGACACGACCAGCAGGGCCGCTCCCGCGGGCAGCACGTCGATCAGGTCGCGGACCAGCCGGTCGGCGGCCACCACCTCGGCGTCGTAGGTCGGCCCGAACCCGAACTCGTGGGCGACCTTGTCGACGCCGTCGTAGTAGGCGTACACGAAGCGCTCGCCGTCGCGCAGCAGGGCAGCGACGGTGGCGACGAGGGTCGACGGCATGCGCCAGCCGTACATCCGGGCGCCGGCCATGTGGGCCCGGGTGAACCCCGACTCGGCGACGTCGGCCCGCGTGACGACCGGCGGCTTGGTCGACCCGAAGGGCTCCAGCGACTGGAAGCCCTCGGGCGGGATGGCGACCCGGGCGTCGCCCGCGCCGGTCTTCCAGCGCAGGACGTTCAGGACGGAATCGCCGGTCGGGCCACTGACCCGGAGCCGGTACCCCACGATGCCGTGCACCGCGGGCGGCGCGCCGATGGTGATGGACGTCAGCGCCGCCGCCGTTGTCGAGGGGGCGACGGTCGTGATCGGGCCGCCGGCCATGGAGGTCATCGTCGGCGCCAGGCCGGGGCGTTCCTGCAGCTGCACCCAACCGAGGCCGTCGAGCACGAGGAGGACGACCTGGGCCGCCCCGGCCGCCGGTGCCGGCATCCACGCCGGGGCGTCGCCTCCGAGAACGGCGGGGACGACGTGGTCGATGCACGCGCCGTCGTAGGCAGGGACCATGGGCGGCGGCCGGTCGTCCATTGCGCCGCACACCGTAGACCGTGCTCCACCCGCAGCAGCCGCCGCCGCCGTAGGATGGTGCCGTGAAGGTGTCGACGAGGGGGGACTACGCGAGCCGGGCGCTCCTTTCCCTGGCCCTGCACGCCGAGGACGCCGGGCCCACCTCGGTCCGCGACATCGCCGAGCGCACCGGGCTCCCCCAGCCGTACCTCGAGCAGATCCTGCTCGCCCTGAAGGGCGCCGGCCTGGTCCGGTCCAAGCGGGGCGTCGGTGGTGGCTACGTGCTGGCCCGCCCACCCGCCGAGGTGACCCTGAGCCAGATCGTCAGCGCAGTAGACGGCCCCATCGTCGCCGGCGACTTCGGTGAGCCGCACAAGAACGGCGCCTGCAACCACGAAGGCCAGTGCGTGCTCCTGTCCGTCTGGGCCGACGTGGGCGAGCACATGCGCCAGCACCTGGAGTCGTTCACCCTGGCCGACATGGTGTCGCGCTCGCGCGGGCAGGGGCCGGTCGCGCCGCCCACCGCCCCCGGCTTCGCCGACGACCCGGCTGACCTGCGCCTGGCGGAGATCGTCTCCACCTGAGGGGTCCGCTGGCGCCCGGCAACCGAGCCGGCGCCGGTGCCGACATCGCTGGTCCTGCCCATCGTCGTCGTCGGGAACGGCCACTGCACCCGGCGGCAGAAATTTTCCCCGGTCGCGGCCGCATCCAGGGTCTACGGTCGCGACCGTGGGGATCGCGATGGAGTTGATACCGTCGGCGCTCGCGGTCGATCCAGGGCGCCTTGGAAGCATGCAGGTCCACCTGACGAACACCGGGCCCGACCCGTGCGAGGTCGCCGTGGAGCTGCCTCCCGCCGACCGAGACTGGTCGTGGGTGCACCCGGAGTCCTGCGCGGTGGCCCCGGGCCAGGAGGCGGTGGTCGCCGTCTTCTTCAAGCCCGCCTGCGGCTCGCATCCGACGGCCGGGACGCACACCGTCGAGATCGTGGCCCGGGCGTCGGGCGACGGGGCGGCGTCGGCCAGCGGTCAGGGCACGGTGGAGGTCGGTCCGTGGATCGAGGCGGCCGGGGTGCTGGACCCGCTGGTCGCCCACGACCTCGTGTCGCACTCGTACACGCTCAACTTCGAGAACCGCGGCAACGTGCCGGTCCGGGCGTCGTTCAAGACGGAGGACCCGTCCGGCGGCGGCATCCAGCTGGACCTTCAGCCGTCCGAGCTGGTGGCCGACCCGGGTCAGACGGCGACGGCCACGCTCACGGCCCAGGCCCGCAAGAAGCTCAAGCGGGGCGAGCAGCGCTACCGGATCTGCGTGCTGGCCACGATCGAGGGCGCGCCGGACCTGCGCATCGAGGGCGCGTTCTACCAGCAGGGCGTGAAGTCGGCCAGGTAGGCCGGGCCGCCGGCCCTACAGGGGGCGCAGCGGCGGGTCGTTCGCCTTGGCCACCTCTTCGGGACGCAGGCCGCGGAACACGGCCTTGGGGTCGGCCTGGGCGTTGTCGCCCACGTCCACCAGCCGGACGTCCGGCCGGGCGCCCAGCGCCTGCAGCCCGGTGGCCGGCGCCCGGACGACCACGCCGAACACGATCGCCCCGTCGGGGGCGAAGTTCTTGAGGGCCTTGCCCAGGCGGTCGATCTCGGACTGGTAGAAGGTCTTGAACGCAGGGTCGTCCACCGTCGGCAGCAGCTTCTTGATCTCGTCCTGCTCGCTGCGGGTGGCGTCGGTCTGGGTCTTGGCCCAGGTGGCCAGGTCAGTGGTCACGATGGCGGGGGCGACGCCGGGCGGGGCCACCAGCAGGGCGATCACCGGCAGCGACCCGGCCACGGCTCGGGCCTGGGTCTCGGTGACGTACTTGGCCAGCGAGACCACCGCGACCCGATCGTCGTGGGTCGCGGCGAGCGCGGCGCGCCGGTTCTGGACGTAGCCGGCGATGTCGACACCGGGCAGCGGGCCGAGGTCGGTGACGGTCGTCGGGGCGGTGGTCACCGCCGGCGAGGCGGGCGCGGCCGTGGCCGCCACCGGCCGGCCCGGCTCGTCGCCGAGCGACGCCAGGCTCACGACGAGCGTCACCGCCAGCACGGCCACGAAGAACCCGACGGCGAGGAAGCGGACGGTCCAGCGGGCGGCCCGTTCGTCGTCGTCGTCCGCCGGCGGCCGCATGTCGAGGCGGGTGTCAGCGTAGGGATGCAAGCACGGTCTCCAGGTCGGTTGGCAGGGGGGACTCGAACCGGCAGCGCTCGCCGGTCCCGGGGTGGTCGAAGGCCAGTTCCGCCGCATGCAGGAAGGGTCGGGTCGCCGGCAGCGAGGAGCGGGTGTCGCCGTAGCGGACGTCGCCCGCCACCGGGTGGCCGATGGCGCTCATGTGCACGCGGACCTGGTGGGTCCGCCCGGTCTCCAGCCGGCAGGCGACCAGGGTGGCCGCCTCCGGGTCGGTGTAACGGCCCAGGACCCGGTAGTGCGTCCGCGACGGGCGACCGCCGGCCGTCACCGCCATGCGGGTGCGGTCGGCGGACCGCCGGCCGACCGGCGCGTCGACCACACCGGCGTCGGTCTCGACGGTGCCGACCAGCAGGGCCACGTAGCGCCGGTCCACCGAGCGGGTCGACAGCTGTTCCACCAGCGACGTGTAGGCCGCCGGGGTGCGGGCCACGACCAGCAGCCCGGACGTGCCCTTGTCGAGGCGGTGCACGATGCCGGGCCGCTCCGGGCTGCCGACGCCGGCCATGTCGGGGAACCGGCCGAGCAGGGCCTGGGCCAGCGTGCCCGTGGTGCGCCCGGCCCCCGGATGGACGACGAGGCCGGCCGGCTTGTCGACGACGATCACCTGGTCGTCGGCGAAGACCACGGCGACGTCGGTCCCGGTCTCGCCGGTGAGGGCCACCGGGCCGCCCCGAGGCGGCAGGGCGACGGTCAGCTCCTGGCCGCCGACCACCCGCCGGGCCCGCGTCTTCTCGATCCGCCCGCCGAGATGCACCGCGCCCGACGCGATCAGGTCGGTGGCCTCGGACCGGGCCAGATCCCAGATGAGGCAGAGGACCCGGTCCAGTCGCTCGCCGTCGAGGGTGGTCGGGACCGGCACGCGCTCGACGGCGGTCGCCGGTGCTGCCGCGCTCACTCCTTGACCCAGCTGGCCCACAGCAGGAGCACGCAGCCGCACGTGATGGCCGAGTCGGCCAGGTTGAACACCGGCCAGAACCCCAGATCGACGAAGTCCACGACGGAGCCCCGCAGGAAACCGGGCGACCGGAAGATGCGGTCGATCACGTTTCCGAAGGCGCCGCCCAGGATGAGCCCGAGGGCGAGAGCGACCAGGGCCTTCTCCGTTGCCGTCCCCGTGCCGACCATGACCAGGACCAGGACGAGGGCACCCACTGCGAGAAACGGCACGAACGCGCCCCCGAGCCCGAAGGCGGCCGCCTTGTTGCGGGTCAGGGCCAACCGGACGTTGCCGAACAGCACGACGGGACCGTCGTGCAGGCCGGCCATGGCCCACTGCTTGGTGACGATGTCCAGGGCGACCACACCGGCGGCGACGGCCGCCACCAGGCCGGTCCGGCGCCTTGTGCCACCGGTTTCGGAAGTCGGGGGCCGCGTCTGTCCTACCGGCCCACGGGAGGTCCTAGCGACGCGACAGCCCCCCGCTCTTGCACGCCACGCACAGCGTGGCGTACGGCAGGGCCTTCAGCCGGGCCTTGGGGATGGCCTGGCCGCACCGCTCGCACACGCCGTACGTCCCCGCGTCCATCTTGGCCAGGGCCCGGTCGACCTCGTCCACCGCGGCCCGGGCCTGCGCGCTCAAGGCCAGGTCCCGCTCCCGCTCGACGTTCAGGGTGTCGCCCTCGCCGGACTCCTCGTCGAACTGGATGTCCCCGGGCTCCATGTCCTGGGCCAGCTGCTCGGCGTCGTTGCGCAGCGCCTCGGCCTGCGCGAGGTAGCTCGCCCGCTCGGCCACGAGCTCGGCCCGCTGCTCGGCCAGGAACCGGTCACCGTCGGACGCCACGGCCTGGGCCGCCGGCTTGGCCGCCGCCCCCGCCCGGGTCGCCGCCCGCGGCCCAGCCTTGGCGGGGGACTCCGAACCCGGGGCTGCTTTGGTGGCTTTGGTCATGCGGCGGCTCCTGGAGCGCGACGGGACGGAATTCTACCAGTCGCCTCCCCGATCGGACCGGACCGCGGCTCGAGCCGCGCCCCCGCTACGGCTGGAGCGGATCGGCCTTCTGGGGGGAATTCTTGTCGGGTCGCCCGGCGCCGACCAGGCGCTCCAGCTGGACGCGGAAGGCGTCCACGTCGAGCTCCGTGAGCTTGAACTGCTTGACCCGGCTGCTCGGCCCGCTGACCAGCTCCACCTGGGCCGGCTCGAGCCCGAACGTCTCGGCCAGCAGGTCGGCGCTGGCCGTGTTGGCCCGGCCGCCCTCCGGGGGCGCGGCCACCCGGAGCTTCAGCGCCGTCCCGTGTCGGCCGACCACTGCCGCCCGGCCCGAACCCGGCTGGATGTGGACGTGGAGCACGACGGCGTCGTCGCCCTCGGTGCGGAACAGATCGTCGACGTGCGACGTGGCCATGCCGTCGACCTTAGTGCCGGCCCGCGGCCGACGACCCCTACTGCTGCGGGGGGTCGGCGGCGGCGTCGCACGTCTCGCAGGGGCACCAGGCCCGCAGCAGCTCCCACGTGTAGATCCCGGTGGTGTGGCCGTCGTTCCAGTGCAGGTTCAGGCCCCAGTTCCCCACCTGCTCGGCCGTCTCGACCCGCAGGGGCCGCGGTGCCCCCGGGCCGGGCCAGGCGACGCCGCCGCCCTCCCGCAGGCCGCGGCACTCGGCGCATTGGCAGCTGATCCGGAGATCCTCGAGCTCGAAACGGCTGACGTGGCCGTCGTCCCAGGTGATGGTCACGCCCCGGTCGCGCTCCACGTCGACGGTCACCGGGTTGGCCGGCGCGATCTCCACCGTCGAACCCTCCCACGGTTGCGGTCCCCTGATCGCGACAACCGCCCGCTCAGGGGTACCGTCGGGCATGACCACCGTTCGCGTCGACGATGCCGCTCCCGTAGATGCGGACGCCGTCAGCGACGAGGAGCTGGCCGAGCTGGCGATGGCGGCCGACCCGGACGCGGACGTGCCCGACGACGCCATACCGTTGAGCGAGCTGCTCGGCCAGGCCGGTCCCGGGACGGGCGAGCTGCTGCCCGGCTGGTACATGCCACCGACGGTCGGGGGCAGCAGGGTGCTGAACGGGTGGCGCCGGCGCATCGTGCTGATCGTGATCGCCTCGTTCATCCTGATCAACGCCTACGGGCTGTGCAGCACGTACGGCCACGTGGGCTTCGGGTGAGATCGGTGACGTCCACGTAGCGAAACACGGTCGACGTGGGCGCGACCGGCCTGGCTTACTGTTGCCCCATGGCTTACGGACCGGTCGACGCGCAGCTTGACCTCGTCGCCCTGGAGCACAGGGTTCTGGCCCGCTGGCGCGAGACCGGGTTGGTGGAGCAGGTCAAGGCGCTGCGCGCGGGCGCACAGCCCTGGGTCTTCTACGAGGGGCCACCGACGGCCAACGGCAAGCCCGGCCTGCACCACGTCTGGGCCCGGGCGTTCAAGGATCTGTTCCCGCGCTTCCAGACGATGCGCGGGCGCGACGTCCCCCGCAAGGGCGGGTGGGACTGCCATGGCCTCCCGGTCGAGATCGAGGTCGAGAAGGAGCTCGGGCTCACCAACAAGCACCAGATCGAGGCCTACGGGATCGCCGCCTTCAACGAGCGGTGCCGGCAATCCGTACAGCGCTACGTCCAGGACTGGCAGTCGCTCACCGAGCGGGCCGGGGTCTGGATCGACACCGAGGACGCGTACTGGACCCTCGACAACTCCTACGTCGAGTCGGTCTGGTGGCTCGTCCGCCAGCTCTGGGACAAGGGGCTGCTCTACGAGGGCCACCGGGTCAGCCCGTACTGCCCCCGCTGCGGCACCGCGCTGTCGTCCCACGAGCTCGGTCAGCCCGGTGTCTACCGCGACGTCGTCGACCCCGCCGCGTACGTCCGGTTCCCGGTCCTCGGCAGCGAGGTCGACCTCCTCGTGTGGACGACCACACCCTGGACGCTGATCTCCAACGTGGCCGCCGCCGTGGGGGCCGACATCGAGTACGTCCGCGTACGGGCCGCCGAGGGCGGCCGGGACATGGTGATGGCCGCGGCGCGCATGGCCGAGAGCGCCAACGTCATCGAGCGGTTCACCGGTGCCGACCTGGTCGGCCTGCGCTACAGCCGCCCGTTCGACCTCCTGGCCCTCGACGACCCGAATGCGCTGCGCGTCGTGGCCGCCGACTTCGTGAGCACCGAGGAGGGCTCCGGCATCGTCCACATCGCCCCGGCTTTCGGTGCCGACGACATGGAGGTGGCGCGGGCCCACAACCTGCCCGTCCTCAACCCGATGGGGCCCGATGGCACCTTCGACGAGCGCGTCACCCCGTGGGCGGGCCGGGCGGTCAAGGACACCGACCGGGAGATCCTCGTCGACCTGCACCGGCGGGAGCTGCTCGTCATCGCCGAGGAGTACACCCACTCGTACCCGCACTGCTGGCGCTGCGGCACACCGCTGCTGTACTGGGCCAAGACGTCGTGGTTCGTGCGCACGTCGGACCGTCAGGCCGACCTGCTGCGCGAGAACGAGGGGATCAACTGGCACCCCGAGCACATCAAGCACGGTCGCTTCGGGGACTGGCTGCACAACAACGTCGACTGGGCTCTGTCGCGCGACCGGTACTGGGGGACGCCGTTGCCCGTCTGGCGCTGCCCGGACGGCCACGACACCTGCATCGGTTCGGTCGAGGAGCTGTCCAAGCGGTCCGGGCTCGACCTCGCCCGGCTCGACCTGCACCGGCCGGCGGTCGACGAAATCCCGCTGCCGTGCTCCGCGGCCAACTGCGACAAGACCGCCCTGCGGGTGACGCCCGTCCTCGACGCGTGGTTCGACTCGGGGTCCATGCCCTCGGCCCAGCACCACTATCCGTTCGACGGCGTTCCCGGCCCGGTGCCGGTGAACTTCCCGGCCGACTTCATCTGCGAGGCCATCGACCAGACCCGCGGCTGGTTCTACTCGCTGCTCGCGGTCAACACGCTGGTCTTCGACAGCACGCCCTACCGCAACGTCGTGTGCCTGGCCCACATCGTCGACCAGGACGGGCTCAAGATGTCCAAGTCCAAGGGCAACGTGCTCGACCCGTGGGAGATCTTCGAGACGTTCGGGGCGGACGCCCTGCGCTGGTACTTCTTCTCGGCTGGGTCGCCGTGGACCAGCCGGCGGGTCTACGACGACGGCATCCGCGAGTCGACCCGCAAGACCCTGCTCACGCTGTGGAACGTGTTCTCGTTCTTCGCCACCTACGCCGACCTCGACGGTTGGCAGCCGGGCGACTGGGTC
>DATASA010000005.1:0-10655 GCA_036269435.1 Acidimicrobiales bacterium
CGACGGTCTGGGCCAGTCCGTCGACGACGGCGACGTCGGGCTCCCAGCCCAGCTCGGTGCGGGCGATCGTGATGTCCGGGCGCCGCACGCTCGGGTCGTCCTGCGGGCGCGGGATGAAGGCGATCTCCGACTCGGAATCGATCGCCTGCTTGATCATCTTCGCCAGGTCGAGCATGGACATCTCGTGCGGGTTGCCCATGTTCACCGGACCGGCCAGGTCGGAGAACAGCAGCCGCAACGCACCCTCGACCAGGTCGTCGACGTAGCAGACCGAGCGGGTCTGGCTGCCGTCACCGGCGACGGTGATCGGGTCCCCGTTGAGCGCCTGGGTGACGAAGTTCGGGATGGCCCGCCCGTCGTTCGGTCGCATCCGGGGGCCGTAGGTGTTGAAGATCCGCATGATCGCGGTGTTCACGCCGTGGAAGGTGCGGTACGTCGCGGTCATCGCCTCGGCAAACCGCTTGGCCTCGTCGTAACAGGCCCGGGGACCGACCGGGTTGACGTTGCCCCAGTAGCTCTCCGGCTGCGGGTGCACCAGCGGGTCGCCGTAGGTCTCCGAGGTCGACGCCAACAGGAACCGGGCGCCCTTCTCCTTGGCCAGCCCCAGGGTGTTGTGGGTCCCGAGGCTGCCGATCTTGAGGATCTGGATCGGGATGCGGTCGAAGTCGACGGGCGACGCCGGGCTGGCGAAATGCAGGACGGCGTCGACGGGGCCGGGGACGTGGAGGAACCTGCTCACGTCGGAGTGGACGAACGTGAAGTCGGCGTTGCCGAAGAAGTCGTTGAGGTTCTCGAGCGAGCCGGTGACCAGGTTGTCGACGGCGACGACGGTGTCGCCCCGCCCCAGCAGCTCCCGGCAAAGGTGCGACCCGAGGAAACCGGCGCCTCCGGTGACGACCACGCGCCGGCCGCTCACCGTCCGACGCCTTCGTAGGAGAAGCCCTTGCGCCGCAGGGCGGCCGGGTCGAGCAGGTTGCGGGCATCCACGACCCGGGGCTCGGACAGGGCGGCGGCGACCTTGGCGAAGTCCAGGCGGCGGAACTCGTCCCACTCGGTGAGGACCACCAGCACCGCGGCGCCCTCGCACACGCCGTAGGGGTCGCCGGAGACGGCAATGCGGTCGAGGCGTCGATCCGTCTCCCCCTGGGCCGGCGGGATGGCTGGATCGTAGGCCCGGACCTCGGCGCCCCGGTCGGCCAGCAGGTGCAGGACCTCCAGCGCGGGCGACTGGCGGAGGTCGTCGGTACGGGCCTTGAAGGTGAGGCCCCAGGCCGCGACCACCTGGCCGTCCACGGGCCCACCGACCATGCGTTCGACCTTGGCCACCACCCGCTCGAACTGCTCGGCGTTGACTTCGTGCACGCCGCGGAGGAGGCCGAAGTCGTACCCGGCGTCCTCGGCGATGCGGATCAGCGCGCTGATGTCCTTCGGGAAGCACGAGCCGCCGTAGCCCGGGCCCGGCTTCAGGAACTCGAAGCCGATGCGCTTGTCGTAGCCCATGCCGAGGAGCACGTCCCGGACGTCGGCGCCGACCGCCTCGCACACGTTGGCCACGGCGTTGGCGAAGGTGACCTTGGCCGCCAGGAAGGCGTTCGACGCGTACTTGATCGTCTCCGCCGACGCCGGATCGGTCACGATGACCGGTGCCCGCAGGGCGCTGAACAGGGCGCCGACGCGAGCGGCGGCGGCCTGGTCGTGCGAGCCGATCACGATCCGGTCGGGATGCAGGAAGTCGTGTACCGCCGAGCCCTCGCGCATGAACTCCGGGTTCGAGACGACGGTCACGTCGTCGCGGGCGAGCACCTCCTCGACGACCCGGGTGGACCCCACCGGCACCGTCGACTTGTTCACCACGACGCATTCGGGCATGAGCAAGGGCCCGATCTCGGCCGCCGCGGCCCGGATGTAGGACAGGTCGGCCGAGCCGTCGTCGGACTGCGGTGTGGGGACGCAGAGGTAGACGAACTCGGCGTCGGGCACCGCCGTCCCGGCGCCGAGCACGAACCGCAGGCGACCGCCGTCCAGCCCGGCCCGGACGAGCTCCGGCATGCCGGCCTCGAGGATCGGGATCTCGCCCCGGGAGAGCGCGGCGACCTTTTCCGGCACCACGTCGGCGCAGGTGACCAGGTGACCGAGGTCGGCGAAGCACGCGGCGGTGGTCAGTCCCACGTAGCCGGCGCCGATGACGGCGATGGTGCTCATCGCCCGCTCACGCGAACGACCCGGCGGCGACGAGCTCCTTGACCAGGCGCTCGAGGGGTTCGTGGTGGTCGGCGAGCAGAGGCATCCCGGACAGCCGCAGGGCGGCGTTGTCGAGGACGCTGTACGCGGGGCGAGGTGCGGGCCGGGGCGGTTGCATGGCGGTGGTGGGAATCGGGGTGACGAGGGCCGGGTCCATCCCGGCCGCGGCGACCGCGTCCCGGGCCAACAGATACCAGGTCGTCGCACCCTGGTTGGTGACGTGGAACAGCCCCGGCAGGCGGGCCACGACGAGCGTCCGGATCATGGCCGCCAGGTCCTCGGTGAAGGTGGGACACCCGTGCTGGTCGTCGACGACGGTCAAGCGCCCGCCCCCTGCGGCCTTGGCCAGGATCGTCTTGACGAAGTTCCGGCCGTGGCGGCCACAGACCCAGGACGTGCGCACGATCGTGTCGGCCGGGCCGAGGACCGTCTCGCCGCCCAGCTTCGACCGTCCGTAGACCGACACGGGGTTGGTGGCGTCCCACTCCCGGTAGGGGCGGACGGCGGCGCCGTCGAAGACGTAGTCGGTCGACACGTAACAGATCCGGGCGCCGGCGAACCGGGCGGCCTCGGCCACGTGCCGGGTACCGAGCGCATTTACCGCATAGGCGTGGTCCGGGTCGGTCTCACAGCCGTCGACGTTCGTCGCCGCGCCGGCGTGGACGATCGCGTCCGGGGCGGCGGCGGCGACGACCTGCAGGACACGCTCGCGGTCACGGACGTCGAGGGTGGCCGCGTCGCACGCGACCACGTCGTCGCCCGCCGCGGAAAAGGTGTCCACCAGGTCGCGGCCGAGCTGCCCGCCGGCACCGGTGACCAGGACCCGCATCAGGGCGCGCCCGGCGGGCCGTCGCCGGACTCCGCCCAGGCCGTCTCCTCCACGGGGGCACGGTCGCGCAGCGGCTCCCACCAGTCGCGGTTTTCCTGGTACCAGGCGACGGTCTCGGCCAGGCCCTGCTCGAAGGGGATCTGCGGCTCCCAGCCGAGCTCGTCACGGATCTTGGTGGAGTCGAGCAGGTACCGGCGGTCGTGGCCCGGTCGGTCGGGGACGATGGTCTTGAGGTCGGCCGGCTTGCCCAGGGCGTCCAGGACACCGTCGGCGATCTCCTCGATGCTGCGCTCGACCCCGCTGCCCACGTTGTAGGTCTCGCCGATCCGGCCCCGTTCGAGCACCGCCTCGATGGCCCGGCAGTGGTCGAGCACGTGCAGCCACTCGCGGCGGTTCTTCGTCGAGGCGTACATGGGGAGCGAGTCGTCGTCCAGGGCGAGCGTCGTGAACAGCGGAATGACCTTCTCGGGGAACTGGTAGGGCCCGTAGTTGTTGCAGCAGTTGGTGACGGTGACCGGCAGGTCGTAGGTCTCGTGGTAGGCGCGCACCGCGTGGTCGGCGCCCGCCTTCGAGGCGTTGTAGGGCGTCCGGGGGCGGTAGGGCGACTGCTCGCTGAACGACTCGTCGGTGTCGAGGTCGAGGTCGCCGTAGACCTCGCACGTCGAGATGTGGTGGAAGCGCGAGACGCCGGCCTGCCGGGCCGCCTCCAGCAGCGACTGGGTGCCCAGCACGTTGGTCCGGAAGAACAGGCCGGGGTCGAGCACGGCCAGGCTGTTGTGGGACTCGGCTGCGAAGTTGACGACGACGTCGATCGCCTCGTCGCGCATGGTGTGCTCGGCGGTCGCCTGATCCCCGATGTCGCCCCGAACGAAGGTGATGGACTCCTCCAGCCCGGCCAGGTTGGCCCGGTTTCCCGCGTACGTGAGCAGGTCGTACGCCACCACCCGGTCGGTGGGATGGGCCTGGGCCCAGTAGCGGACGAAGTTGGCACCGATGAACCCGGCACCGCCGGTCACGAGGAGTTTCACGGGCCCAACGGTAGGTGACGGGACGGGACCCCTGCGACTTGCCGGCTACCTCAACAGGGCAGCGTCGTCGTGCCCTTGGGCAGGGGGACGGGGTTGATCTGCGCGGGCAGCGTGGTGCTGGTGGCGACGCTGCTGGGAGTCGGGACTGCGGGCACCGACGCCTTGACGCCCGTGTAGTCGGCGCCGACCACGATGGCGACGTCCGCCCCCTTGAGGGTGGCGTCCTCCTTCAGCACGGAGGGGCCCGTCAAGGCACCCTGGAGCAGCTGGGCCTTGGCCACCTGGCCGGTGGCGTAGGTGATCGTGGTCTTCGCGGCCGGGGCCGGGGCGTCGCCCTTGTCGGCGATGGCGAAGCCCACCCCGGTGAGGCTGGTGGCGACCTTGGCCGCCGCCCCCGCCGTACCCACACCGTTGAGCACCCGGACCTTCACGTCGGCGGGCCGGACCGGGCCCGTCGTCGACGTCGAGCCCGCCGGAACGGTGGTGGACGACCCGCCGACGCCGGCGATCGTCGTGGGCGTCACGTCGAGCGGGGCCTTGCCGTTGAGCAGGTCGAGCATGGGCTGGGCCTGCGCCGTCTGGAGCTTCAGCACGGCCTTGCCGTCGATGTCGGCGGGGTCGGTGGGCAGCGTCTTGAGCACGACCCGGTCGGGGTCGAGGGAGCTGAACCGCCGGGCGAGCGTGGTCAGGTCCTTGGTCGACAGGGCGGAGTCGAACGTCACGTCCTTGACGCCGATCCCGATGAGGCGGTTGAGCTGGATCGGGTTCGTCAGCCCGGACGAGATGGCCTTCTTCATCATCCGGCGGATGAAGTCCTGCTGGCGCTCGATCCGCCCGAGGTCGGCCCGCCCGTCCTCCTGCCACGTCCCGTTGATCAGGAACTCGAGCATGCGGCTCCGGACGTAGGCGAGCGCCTGCTGGCCGGTCAGGTTGAAGCACCCTGCCTTGCCGAAGTCCAGGCCGCTGCCGGCGTCGCGGACGGGGTATGGCAGGTAGATCGTCACGCCGCCGACCGTCTCCACGATGTTCTTGAACCCCTCGAAGTCGACCTGCACGTAGTGGTTGATCGTCACCCCGAGCGTGTGCTGCAGGGTGGCGACGAGCTGGTCCGGGCCGCCGAGGGCGAACGCGGTGTTGACCCGGTCCGAGTAGTTGGTCTGGGCGATCGGGACGTAGAGGTCGCGGGGGACCGAGACGATCGCCGCCTTCTCCTGGTTGGGGTCGACGTGCAGCAGCATCATCGTGTCGCTGCGCTGCCCACCGACGACGTCCGCGCCGAAACCGGCCGCGTCGGCCGGGTCCAGGTTGGCCCGGCTGTCCGAGCCGACCAGCAGCACGTTCATCACCGCGCCGGGCGCGTCCTCGGCCAGGTTGGGCACGAGCACGCGCTTGATCTGGCCCAACCGCGACTGCACGTAGACCGCGCCCACACCGACCAGGAAGGTGCAGAACGCGGTGAAGGCGGTGACACCGATGAGTATTCGCCGGCGGCGCCGGCGCTGTCGCAGCACCTTGGCCCGCGCCGCCGGGACGGCCGGGCGGGGGCGGCCCGCACGTCCGGCCGCGGCGGTGGCGGCCGCCCGAGGCACGGACGTGGCGGCGACCGGCGACGTCGGGGCGGCGGGCGACGTCCGGGCTGGCGACGTCCGGGCTGGCGGGGCGCCGGCCGGCGACGGCCCGACGACGGTGGGCGGCGGGACCTTGGAGATCCGGGGAGCCCGCGCCCGGGGCGGCTTGGCCTTCTTGGCGGCACCGTCCGGCCGTTCCTCTCCCGGCGGCACCCCCCCGCTCCCGACGTCGCCACCTTCGCCGTCGCCGTCGGGAGCGCCGGCGCGCGTCGCCGCGATGCGCAGCCCCTTCTGCCCTGGTCCCCGCTCAGAGGGCCGCTCGGGCCCTGGTCCCCGCTCAGAGGGCCGCTCGGGCCCTGGTCCCCGCTTCGAGGGCCGCTCGGGCCCTGGTCCCTCCTGATCGGTCAGCGCGACGCTCCGGCGGTCGGCAAGGTACCGCACGAGGCAGGGGTCATGACCTCTCCCGTAGGCTCCATCGGGTGGACGTGGCCGTCGTGGGCGGATGCCTCCTGACCGGCCTTGGCGACGTCACCGACGACCTTACCGCCCTTGATGCCGGCGGTACTGGTCGGTGGCTGGTCGTCCTCCCCTTCGACGGGCCCCCCGTCCTGGCCAGGTTCGACCGCTGGCACCGCGCCCCGCCGCCGTCGCCAACCGGTGCGCCGGCCGCCGTCCGGGCCGGTGGGTGGACGTCGAGCCTCGACGCGGAGGTCTTCGGCAAGGGCGTGGACGCAGTGCGGGACGCGATCATCACCGGAGACGTGTACCAGGTGAACCTGTGCCGGCGCCTGTCGGCCCCGGTGCCGGCGGGCTTCGACATTCTGCGCCTGGGCGAGGCCCTGGCCTCGGGCAACCCCGCGCCCTTCGCGGCGACGGCGTCCGTGCCATCGGCCGGGCTGGGCCTGGCCTCGGCGTCGCCCGAGCTCTTCCTGCGCCGGCGGGGCGACGCGGTGGAGACCCGCCCGATCAAGGGCACCGCCGCTCCCGGCCTCCCGTTTCTCGCCAAGGACCGGGCCGAGAACGTGATGATCGTCGACCTGATGCGCAACGACCTCGGCCGGGTGTGCCGGTTCGGGTCGGTCACCGTGCCGGCCCTGTGCCGGGAGGAGTCGCACCCGGGCCTGCTCCACCTGGTCAGCACCGTCCGGGGCCGCCTGCGGGCCGGCGTCGGCTGGGCCGAGCTGCTGGCGGCCACGTTCCCGCCCGGGTCGGTCACCGGTGCACCGAAGCTCGCCGCCCTGGATGTGATCGCCCGCCTGGAACCCACGCCCCGCGGGCTCTACTGCGGGGCCGTCGGTTGGGTCGACGCGGCATCGGGCGATGGCGATCTCAACGTCGCCATACGCACGTTCTGGCTCGACGACGGTCACCTCCACCTCGGCACGGGCGCCGGCGTGACCTGGGGCTCGACGCCCGAGGGCGAGTGGCAGGAGACCGAGCTGAAGGCGGCGCGCCTGCTGGCCGTGGCCGCCGGCACGCCCCGGTGACAGGCGGCACGCCCGGAGGGACGGTCTGGGTCGACGGGGCGCTCATCGACGCCTCCATCGCGTCCGTATCGCCCTTCGACCACGGCCTGCTGACCGGCGACGGCGTCTTCGAGACGCTCCGGGTGGCCAGAGGCCGGCCCTTCGCCGTTCGCCGCCACCTGGACCGGCTGGCCCGCTCGGCCGAAGGGATGCGCCTCCCCTCCCCGAGTGCGGACGCGGTGAGGGCCGCGATGGACCAGGTCGTCGAGGCCAACGGCCTGGTCGAAGGCCGGTTGCGGGTCACGGTCACGGGGGGCCCGGCCCCGCTGGGGTCGGACCGGGCCGACGTGAGGCCGACCGTCATCGTGGCCGGCGGACCGCTCCCGCCCTGGCCGCCAGCGGCCGACGTCGCCGTCTCCCCGTGGCCCCGAAACGAGCGGGGGGCGCTCACGGGGCTCAAGACCATCTCGTACGGCGAGAACGTCGTCGCCCTGGCCCACGCCCGCGACAGGGGCGCGCGCGAGGCGATCTTCGCCAACCTGGCCGGAAACCTGTGCGAGGGCACCGGCACCAACGTGTTCCTCGCCGTCGGTGGGCGGCTGGTGACGCCGCCACTCTCGGCCGGGTGCCTGGCCGGGGTCACCCGCGAACTGGTGATGGAGCTGGTCGGCGTCGTTGAAGACGACGTGCCCATCGCCGCGCTCGCCTCCGCCGATGAGGCGTTCCTGACGTCGAGCACCCGCGATGTCCAGCCCATCCGATCCGTCGACGGCAACCAACTGGCCGCCTGCCCCGGGCCATTGGGCTCGGCGGCGGCCGCCGCCTTCCGGGCCCTTGTCCTCCGCGACCTGGACCCCTGACACGGCCGGCGGCGCTCCGCCTAGTTGACGTGGACGACGTCGCCCGCAGACACGGGGCGGCCACCGACCACCAACCGGCCCTCGTCGTCGACCGCCTCAGCCGTCCCGTCGAGCGTCCCGTCCGGCAGCTGGACCCGCACCCGGCGGCCGATGGTGGAGCACCTCTGCCGGTAGCGGGCCAGCACGTCGCCTGGGTCCGCGAGACCGGCCAGGTACGCGCGCAGGGCGGCGTCACGGTCGACATCGGGCCCGAGTCGGGCCGCCCCGTCCGGCGCCCAGCCCAGGTTGACCCCGAGGCCGACGACGACCGCGTCGCCGACGACCTCGGTGAGGATCCCGCCCAGCTTGGCGCCGTCGCGCAAGAGGTCGTTAGGCCACTTCAGCGCGACGGAAATCCCGGCGACCGCCGCCTCGCAGGCGTCGGCCGCGGCCAGGCCCGCGGCCAGGGTGACGAGGCGCGGCGCCGGCCGCAGCACGACAGAGACGAGCAGCGCTGCGCCGGGGCGGGACTCCCAACTGCGGCCGCGCCGGCCCCGCCCGGCGGTTTGGTGGTCGGCCCCGACGACCAGGCCGTCGGCGGCTCCCGCCCGGGCCAGGTCGGCGGCCACCCGGTTGGTCGAGTCCACCTCCGCGAACCACCGGACGTCGGTGAATCGGGCCTCGGGCACGTTCGTACCTTCGCATGGCCTCGAGGCCGGTGGGCCATGATGGCGCGCTCGTGTTCGCCAAGGTCCTGATCGCCAACCGCGGGGAGATTGCCGTACGGGTCATCCGCGCCTGCCGGGAGATCGGCATCGCCAGCGTGGCCGTGTACTCGGAGCTCGACCGCCGGTCGCTCCACGTCCGCCTGGCCGACGAGGCCTACGCCCTTCCAGGGCAGACGGCGGCGGAGAGCTATCTCAACACCGCGGCCATCCTCGACGTCATCACCGCGAGCGGCGCCGACGCCGTCCACCCCGGCTACGGCTTCTTCAGCGAGAACCCCGACTTCGCCCGCGCCGTCGCCTCCCGCGGGGCGACGTTCGTCGGGCCACCGCCGGAGGCCATGGAGCTGATGGGCGACAAGGTGTCGTCCCGGGCCACGGCCCGCGCCGCCGGTGTGGTCGCGGTCCCCGGGACGGAGGGGGCGGTGTCCTCCCCGGAGGAGGTCCGGGCCTTCGGGGCCGAGCACGGCTGGCCCGTGGCCATCAAGGCGTCCTTCGGCGGCGGGGGGCGGGGCATGAAGGTGGTCAACGGCCCCGACGAGGCTGCGGCCGCCTTCGACTCGGCCCGCCGCGAGGGTCTGGCCTACTTCGGCCGCGACGAGATCTACCTCGAGCGGTACCTGGAGTGGCCTCGCCACGTCGAGATGCAGGTCTTCGCCGACGGCCACGGCAACGCGGTGTGGATGGGCGAGCGGGACTGCTCCACCCAGCGCCGCCACCAGAAGCTCATCGAGGAGACACCGGCGCCGGGCCTGTCGCCCGAGAACCGCCAGGCCATGGGCGAGGCCGCGGTCGCGGTCACGCGGGCCTGCGGCTACGTCAATGCGGGCACGGTCGAGTTCCTGGTGCAGGACGGGAAGTTCTGGTTCCTCGAGATGAACACCCGCCTGCAGGTCGAGCACCCGTTGACCGAGCTGGTGTGCGGGATCGACCTGGTCGCGGAGCAGTTGCGGGTGGCCCGGGGCGACGCCCTCTCGTTCACCCAGGAGAGCCTGCGCCCGCGCGGGCATGCCATGGAGTGCCGCGTCAACGCCGAGGACGTCGCCGGCGGGCGTTTCATGCCCTCCCCGGGCACGCTGACCCGCTTATCCCGGCCCGGCGGCTTCGGCGTGCGCATCGACGCCGGCTACGGCGACGGCGACACCGTCAGCCAGCACTACGACAACCTCATCGCCAAGGTGCTCACCTGGGGTTCGGACCGCGAGGAGGCCCGACGGCGCATGCTGCGGGTCCTGCGGGAGATGGCCATCGAGGGGGTGGCGACCAACATCCCGGCCCACATCCGCATCCTCGAACACCCGGACTTCGTCGAGAACCGCCACTCCACCCGCTGGGTGGCCGAGGCGCTGGACTTCTCCGACCTCACGTCGACCGTGCCTGCCGGCGGGGCCACGCCGGACGCCGGGGAAGTGCCGCGCAACGTGACCGTCGAGGTCGACGGCCGCCGCTACGGCGTGAGGGTGTGGCTGCCCGAGCAGCCCACCGGCGGCCCGGCGGCGGCGCCCTCGACTGCTCCGCCCCGTCGCCGGCACCGGGCCGGGGCAGGAGCGGCCGCCGCGGTCGGGCCCGGCCGGGTCACCGCGCCGATGCAGGGCACGATCATCGAGGTGCTGGTCGCGGTGGGCGACACCGTCGTGGCCGGCCAGGCCGTCTGCGTGCTCGAAGCGATGAAGATGGAGAACCAGGTCGACGCCGAGCGGGCCGGGACCGTCACGGAGGTGCGGGTCGCCGCCGGTGACAACGTCGGCGCGGGCGACGTCCTGGCCGTCGTCGAGTAGCCGTCCTCGAGTAGCCGGCGGCGACGCGCGGCATCGCTCGGTGAGGGCGAGGACTTCCGTCGGGGGTTCCGTTCGGTCAGGGGCAGAGCAGAGTCTTGATGGCCCGGCGTTCGTCCATGGCCCGGTAGCCCTCGGCGGCGTCGTCGAGGGGAAGGGTGAGGTCGAACACGCGGCCGGGGTC
>DATASA010000006.1:0-9758 GCA_036269435.1 Acidimicrobiales bacterium
GCTCGGCCCGCATGGCCCTGGCCGGTCCGGAGACGGCCGGGAGCAGAGCACCGGCCGGGCCGGTGAGGGCCTGATCGGCCCGGGCGAGGCCGGCGTCGGCCGCGGAGATGGCGGCCTGCGAGCGGGCCGCGGCGTCGTGGAAGGCGGACAGGTCATGTCCGTCGACGCCGGCGCTGGCCGACGTCGGGAACGACGAGCTGGCCGCCACCAAGCTGCGCGCCGCGGCGACGCCGTCCCGGACGGCGCGTGCTGCCGTTGCCGAAGCCCGGACCGGGCTGCCGAACAGGGGCACCAGCCCCAGGGCGGGAAGCGGAAACGAGCGAGCTGCCGATGCCGCGCCGTCGAGGTGACCGCTGGCCCGATCGAGGATGGCCGTCGCCGCCGCGTCGTCGCGCTTGGTCAGGGCGCCACGTGACGCGCGGAGGTCGGTACCGGCCGCCAGGAGCTGGCGCCGGGCGGTGAGCAGGTGCGACGTGGCCAGCAGACCGACACCGGCCCCGGCGAGGGCGACGACGACGAGCGCGTGGCGCCTGCGGTCCGACGATGGCGACGGGGGACGGCGCTGGCGGGCGCGCGGCTCAGACGGGGCGGTCAGTGTCATCCGACCCCTGGGCGTGCTGGCCGGCGAGGCCGTAGGCCAGGGCCACGGTGACGGCGTGGGCGTGGCTGCGGACGCCGAGCTTCTCGAAGATCCGGATCTTGTGGTTCTCGACGGTCTTCAGGGCCACCCCGAGACGTGCGGCGATGGCCTTGGCCGCCAAGCCGTCCGACATGGCCGCCAGGATGTCGAGCTCCCGCGGGGTGAGCATGGGCCGGCGCCGGCTGCCCACGCTGACCGGCTGGGCCCGGAGCCGTCGCCACTGGTGCAGGATCGTGCTCAGCACCTCGGGGTTCACCGCCACCTCGCCCCGACCGACGGCGAGGATGGCGTTGACCACCTCGTCCGGCGCGGCGTCGTGCGACAAGTAGCCGCCTACGTCACGAGCCAGCAGCTGGCTCAACCGTTCCGGGGAGGGGTCGCCGGACAGCACGATGACCCGGGTACCGGTGCCCAGCAAGGCGGAGAGGCAGTCCTCCACGATCGCCTTTCCCAGTCGGTCGGCCACCACGCCGACGTCCGGGTGCAGTCCTATGCAGCAGAAGAGCAGCTCGTCATAGGTCGACGGCTCGGCGACGACAACGATGCCGGCGCGCTCGCACAACGGGCCGAGCACGTCGCGGACCAAGTCGTCGTCGTGAGCGATGACGATCCGCAGCGCGCCGGCCATGCCGCCACGAAACGTATGGGGATGCACCGCGAGGACCCAGGGGTGGTGCCCCCCAGACCGAGGCTGGGGGTGCCTACAGCATGCCCAGCGCGTGGGCCCGGGCCACCGCCTGGGCCCGGTTCCGGGCGCCGAGCTTTCGGAAGAGTCGGCCCTGCAGGTTCTCGACGGTTTTGGGCGAGATACCCAGCTCACGCGCCGTCTGCTTGACCGAATTCCCGTCGGCGATGGAGGCGAGTATTTGCGACTCGCGCCGGCTGAGGGCGACGCCCGGCTGTCCTCCTGCGGCCCGCGCCAGCCCCGCGACCGCCCGCATCTGTGAGGGGTCGAGCACGCTCCCACCCCGGCTGACCTCTCCCAGCACGGCGAGCACCGTCTCCGGGTCGCTGTCGCAGTGGAGAACGGCGTCGGCGCCGGCGAGGACCGAATCGACCACGTCGGCGTCGTCCGTCGCCTCTCCCTGCACCAGCACGATCGGGATACCGGCGTCCCGGACGGCGGCCCAGTCCTCCGGTTCCGGTTCGACCAGGACGATCACGTCGGCCGCCGTCGTCGCCGGGTCCTCAGCGTTCTCCGGGTCGACGATGACGACGTCGACGCGCTCCAGCAGCTGCCGGAACACCTCGAGGGTCAGGCCGGACGGCCCGACGAGACGGGCGACGAACGGCCCTGACAGCCTGGATGCCGCGGCTGCCACCGGTTCAGTCGGCGAGCGACAGGCCGATGACCCGCTCCGGGCGCATGAGCCCCCGACGCATGGCCACCGACACGGCATGGGCCTGGTTCTGGACCCCGAGCTTGCCGAAGATGCGCTGTTTGTGGTTCTCGACCGTCTTGTGGCTGATCGCCAGCTGTCCCGAGATCTCCCTGGACGTGAACCCGGCACCGACGAGGTTCAGGATGGTCAGCTCACGGGTCGTGAGGACCGCCGACCGCTCCTCCGCCGAATGCTGCGCGTAGGGCGTCGGCGGAAACTGGCGGAGCCGGACGACGGGCGACGTGGCCCTGAGCGCATCGAGAATCTGGCCGATGCCCGCCGACCGCGGCAGGACCGCCCTGATCCCGTTGTGGCGGGCCCGGGACAGCTCGACGGACGACATCTCCGCCGCGCTGAGGCCGATGACCCGGAGGCCGGACACGGCCCGCCTGATGCTGCGGGTGAGCCGGCCGACGTCCCACTCGACGGCATCGGCTTCGAGGAGCGCCACGTTGGGACGCTCCGCCTCACAGATCGTGACCAACTCTCCGGACGATGCTGCCGTCCCGACCAACTCCAGGTCGTCTTCCGCCTCCACCAGCTGGCCCAACCCGTCCCGAAACAAGCGTCGCCGCTGCTGGACGACAACCTTCGTCCTCATCCGTACTCCTTCTTTCCGCCGTATGACGCGCAGGTGCGTACCCCGTGGTCCTAGCTTCGACCTTCGATCCGCCCGCTACACGCTGATCGCCCCTTCACGCTGCTCGAGCCCCAGCCCGTCACTCCGCCTGCGTGCCAGGGACCGACTGCGTCCCAACACACGAGCTCACACCTTTGCCCTGAAAAAGCAACCGCTGTTGGTGCAACTCCAAGAGGGAACATACCCAGGGATGCGTTCGACCGCAAGCGAACCGGGCGTTGCCGTCTCATTACCTGTCTATGGACCGGATCGGCGAGGGGCTATCCCCCACAATTCCCTGGGGGTAAGGGACATTCCTGGCAGGAAATATGTGCCGGTCGCACTCGGCGTGGTCCTCATCTCGCCGCCCGGTCAGGTCGTCCTGTCCTTCTCCACCCGCCGGTCGTCGCCGACGGGCACGCCGAGGGCGGGATGATCGCGCTCCTCCTGGATCGTGTGGGGCACCTGCAGGACCCGCAGCAGCGTCACCAGGGCAACACCGCCCACGAGGTTGCCGAGGGCGGCCCACCCAGCGGTCTGCGCCCATTGGACGTAGCCGAACGGCGCCCGACCCGTGTGCAGCGCCGCAAACATCAGCAGGGAGTTGACCACGGCGTGGTTCAGCCGGCCGCCGGCGAGGAGGAAGGCACCGGTCACCGCGGGCACGATGCGGCCGGCGACCGAGTCGCTGCCGTGCTGCATCCAGGTCATGAGGGTGATCACCGCCCCACCGAGTACGGCCAGCGAGAAGGCCCGGACGCCGAGGCCCAGTTCGACGTAGTGGTTTCCCGCCTCGATCGCCGTCGTCCGCAGCTCCGGGTAGCCCCGGATCATCAGCCACGTGAACAGCCAGCCCCCGGCCAGATTGGCGACGAGCGTTCCCGCCCAAAGGCGCAGCAGCATCCGGAACCTGGCCTGACGGGCCAGCACGGTCGCCACCGGAACGAGGAAGTCCTCGGTGAACAGCTCGCTTCGGGCGAGGGCGAGGGCGATGAACCCGATCCCGAACGCCAAGCCGCCCAGCAGGGGGTCGTGCGTCACCTGCTCGACGAGGAGCAGGGCCAGGACCCCGGTGCCGACGTCCACCCCGCCGACGAAACCGGTGGCGAGGAGCGGCCCCACGCGCCGCGACATCCGTCGACGACCCTCGTCGACGGACCGCTTCAGTGTCTCCTCGACCTCCCGCTCGGCGACGTTCTCGTCCTCGGCCGGGTCGGAACCGACCCCCGCCCGGGCCTCCTCGCTCTCCTCCTCGTCGTCTCTTCCCGCAGCCACGTTTCCATTGCTACCCACGGGACCGATGGCTCAGCGCGACATCTCAGGCTCGCCGACGGCTCCCTCGGCGTTTCGGCTCGCGCAACCGTGCACCGCCCGTCCGTGCCCGCATCCGACCCCGATAGGTTGGACGAGGCAATGTCTGACGTCGACGCCGGGGCCCGCGAACTGGTCGACCTCCTGAACGCGTCCCACTTGGCCGTCCCCGACGACGTGCCGATGCTGATCGTGGAGCATGCCCGGGCGCTCGGGGTCGACGACGCCGCGCTCTACCTCGTCGACTACGAGCAACGCGTGCTGGTACCGCTGCCGAATGCCGAAGGGCCCGATCGCAGCGAGGTGGTCATCGACACCACGCTGGCAGGGCGCTGTTACCGCACGCTGGACATCCAGCAGACGACCGGCGACGACGGCCGCGGCCGGATCTGGGCGCCGGTGCTCGACGGTGTCGAGCGGCTGGGCGTGCTCGAGTTCAACTTCGACGTCGCCCGGCAACCCGCGCTCGACGACGTCACGGGCTTCGCCGGGCTCGTGGCCGAGGTGGTGATATCGAAGCAGGCGTACGGCGACTTCTTCGAGCGGGTGCGGCGCCGGCAGCCGATGACCGTCGCCGCCGAGCTGGCCTGGCAACTGCTCCCGCCCCTCACCTTCGGCACCGATCGGATCGTGATCAGTGGCGTGCTGGCGCCGGCGTACGCGCTGGGCGGCGACTCCTTCGACTACTCGGTCGACGACCGGACCGCCCGCGTCTCCATCTTCGACGCCATGGGCCACGGCTTGGAGGCGGGGCTGCTCGCCAGCGTGGCCATGGCCACCTGTCGGAACAGTCGGCGCAACGGCGAGGATCTGGCTGCCGGCGTGTCGGCCATCGACGACGCCGTCGCCACCCAGTTCGGCCCCGACCGCTTCGTCACCGCCGTGCTGGCGGAGCTGGACCTGGCGACGGGCCGGCTGCAGTGGTCGGTCGCCGGGCATCCGCCGCCGCTTCTGCTGCGCAAGGGCAGGATCGTCAAGACGCTCCACGGCGAGGTCGGCATGCCGCTCGGTATCGGCGGTACGGTCGTGATCAGCGAAGAGATGTTGGAACCGGCGGACCAGGTCCTCTTCTTCACCGACGGGGTGGTGGAGGCCCGTTCAGCCGAGGGTGAGTTCTTCGGCGTCGAACGCCTCGTCGACATGATCTCGCGCACGTCGGCATCGGCGACGCCCGCGCCGGAGACGATGCGCCGTCTCCTGCACGCCATCCTGGACCACCAGGACGGCCAGCTCCAGGACGACGCAACCATCCTGGTGGTCGAGTGGCGGGGCCCCGGGGCTCAGCTGTTGGAGGTGTGATCCACCCGTTCGCCCGGACGTGACCGGACCGGTCGGCCGGAGCTCAGCCCCACAGGGACGAGGGGTACTGGCCCGTCCCGACCAGCCGGGCGATCTCCGCGACGACGGCGGCCGTGTCCTGCGCGTACGTCACGCCGAGGAAGCGCTCGCTGGTCGGCCTCACCCGGACCCTCTCGCCGCCATGGCGGGGCAGGCTGGCCACCGCATCGCCGATCAGGAACTCGGCGGCCGGTTCTGACCCGTGATCGACTCGGAACCGGTCGAACTCCTCGGCGAGAACGTCGCAGAAGGAGGGCCTGAAGCCCCAGAGGTTGGTCGAGATCAGCTCGTCGCCGTTGAGAATGACGCCCTCACGCGAGTGCACCGCCCCGTCCACCTCGACCAGCTCGTGCAGTTCGGTGATCGACGTCAGGAATCCGTTCTCCACCGTGCAGACCCCCCGCGACACGCCGCCGTTCGGCGACAACGACTCGCGCAGGCGGAAGGCGACGAGCAGGTGGTCGTCCTCGTCCCGGCCGAGCTCGGCACCCAACGCCTCGAACGAGCTGCGCCCGTAGAAATCGTCGGCGTTGATCACGCCGAAGGGCCGGTCGAGCTGGCGGCAGGCCGACAGCACGGCGTGACCGGTGCCCCAGGGCTTGGCCCGGCCGTCGGCCTCCTGGAGCACGAACCGCACCTTGACGTCACGACCGCAGCCCTGCTTCACGTGGCTCTCGACCGCGTCGACACTGGCCTCGGACACGACGAACAGCACGTCCTCGAAGCCGCACCGCATTGCGTCGTAGACGGCGTAGTCGAACAGCGCCTCCCCCGACGGGCCCATCTCCGCGACCTGCTTCATCCCGCCGAAGCGCGAGCCGCGTCCCGCCGCCATCACCACGAGTGTCATGGGCATCTCCGCCCCCTACCCGGACACCCGGTTCGGCACCATCGCAGGAACAGCGTAGGTGCTCGTCACCCGGGTCGGGCCAGTGCCTGATCGAGCTTCGGGAGCCCCTGAAGGCGTTGGGACGGCGGCTGGCCGCTCGTGCTGGAGGAACAGGTCGCGACGGGTCACCTTCCGCCACCACCCCGGGCCCGCAGTGCTCGCAAATGGGCGAACTTCGTCGTGCGACGTGCGACGACCACTACCCGAGCGCGACCTCGGGCGCATCCTCGACGGCTCCGCTGGGAACCGCAGGCGCTGGCGCAGGCCGGCGCTCGGTCGCCACGGTGCGCCCGGCGATGGCACCGAACAGGGCGGCGAGCAGGGCGGAAGCTCCGCCGATCACCAGGGGTATGCGGGCGCCGGCGGCGTCGGCCACCGCGCCCATGATCGGCCCACCGATCGGCGTGGTGCCGATGAGCAGCACCGTCTGCAGGGCCAACACCCGACCGTGCATCTGCGGATGAGCTCGCACCTGCACGATCGCCGTCGTGGCGGTCATGAACGCGATGCTGGCGAAGCCGAGCACGGCGACGATGGGCAGCGTGACGGCCACGCTCGGGGCTGCGGCGAGGATCAGCATCGTCACGCCGAAGCCGGTCGCTCCGACGACGATGTCGTGGACGCTGACCGTCTTGCGGTCGGCGACGACGAACGCCCCGACCAGGGCGCCGACGCTGAAGATCGAGTACACCAGCGTGTAGCTGGCGTCGTTGCCGTGCAGCGTGTGCTCGACGAACAGCGGGAAGACGACCGTGAAGTTGTAACTGCAGGTACCGACGACGGCGAGCATCACGAACGGCAGCCACAGATCGGGCACCGAACGGACGTAGCGCAGCCCCTCCCGAACCTGGCCCCGTCCGCGGGGCGTGACCTGCGCGAGCCGCAGCTCGTTGGTCCTCATCATCCAGAGGGCGACCAGCACGGCGACGTACGACGCCGCGTCGAGGGTGAAGCACCAACCGAAGCCGGCGGTGATGACCAGGGCGCCGGCGAGCGTCGGGCCGAGGATCCGGGAGCTGTTGACCAGGGCGCTGTACAGGGTGACCGCGTTGGCGACGTCCTCCTCGGGGACCATCTCGGTCACGAACGACCGCCGGACGGGGTTGTCGAAGGCCAGCAGGCACCCTCCGGCCACGGCCGTCACGTACAGCGCGACGAGCGAGGGATGGTGCATGAACGCCAGTCCGGCCAGCACCATCGACTGGGCCATCTCGCCGATCTGCGTCGTCTTGAGCAGGCGCAGCTTGTTGGAGCGGTCGGCGACCAGGCCCGCGAACGGCGAGAGCAGGAGGATCGGTCCGAACTGGCAGGCGGCCAGGCCGCCGACCGCGACCCCGCTCCCTGTCTCGTGCAGCACGAGCAGGGTGAGGGCCACCATGGTCAACCAGTTGCCCGAGTTCGAGATCAGCTGGCCGATGAAGAAGAGACGGAAGTTCCTGGTTCGCAGGGCGCGCACCCGCCCCCGGAGCCCAGCGCGCACCCGATCCATCAGCAGGAGGCTGCTGGCCGGATCCAGTTAGTTGACATGTGCTAACTATAGTCCGGGATGGACGCCGTCACCGCCGAGCTCGCCGCCGACATCCGCCTTCTCGTCGGCCGGCTGGCCCGCCGCCTGCGCCAAGAGGCCATGGCCGGGCTGACCCCGTCGCAGCTGTCGGCGCTGGCCAGCGTGGAGCGTCACGGGCCCTTGCAGTTGGGCGACCTGGCCCGGGTGGAGGCAGTCGCCCCGCCGACGCTCACCCGGGCCGTCGCCCGCCTCGACGAGCAGGGCCTGGTCCGGCGCCGGCCCGATCCCACCGACGGCCGGGCGGTTCTCGTCGAGGTCACCGCCGCGGGCCGGAAAGCCCTGCGGGAGCTGCGCCGGGCCCGCGTCGCGTTCCTGGCCGAACGGCTCGAGACGGTCGAGGCCGACGACCGCCAGACCGTCCGCCGGGCCGTCCGCATCCTCGATGGCCTGCTTTCGGCGTCCGAGCCGGACGCCTCCGTGCCGCCGGGCGAGGCGCCGACGGCGTAACCCCGCGCGATACAGGGCGTGTCGGCGGCGGCGGCGGCGGCGGCGGTTGCCGATCGCCGTGCGTGGAGGTCTGCGACCGCCGTCAGTCCTTCCGCAGGGCCCGGACGTCGGCCAGCTGCTCGGCCAGCCACTTGTCGACATCGTTGCCACGCACGATGTCGGCGCAGGCGGCGTGGCGCTTGCGACGTTCGTCCGGTTCCATCATGAGGCCGGCGTAGAAGGCGTCGGCCTGCTGCTGGATGTCGAACGGGTGGACGGTGAGGGCGAATGCCCCCATCTCCTCGTGAGCACCCGTGTTCTCCGACAGCGCCAGCACCCCGTCGCGCTGGTTGACCACGACCGCCTCCTTGGCGACGAGGTTCATGCCGTCGAAGATGGCGTTCACGACCAGGACGTCGAACGTCTTGTACGCGGCCAGTGCGAGGGCCATGTCGTCCTGCAGCCGCAGGTCAATCGGCTGCCAGTCCGAGGTCCCGTGCTTCAGGTTGACGTCGGCTACGACCCGGCGGATCCGGTCCAGGTAGTCCGCGTACTCCTCGACGTCTTCGCGGCTGGGCTGAATGAGGGCGAGGAACGTGACGCGCTCGGCCAGTTCCGGGTGGTCGTCGAGCATCACGTCGTAGGCCTTGAAGCCCCGGACGATGTTCTTGCTGAGATCGGCGCGGTCGACCCGCAGCAGCACGTGGTCCCGCCGCCGGGACGCGAGCTCCTCCTCGTGGCGTCGGACCTCGGGCGAGGCGGCCCGCTCCTCCAGCTCGGACGGGTCGATCGAGATGGGGTACCAGCGGGCTCGCACCGTGCGGTCGCCCACCTCGACGGTGTGGGCCTCGAGGTCGACCGGGAGCCCGAGCAGCTCCTGGCAGCCGAGCAGGAAGTTCCGGGCGTAGTGCGCTGTGTGGAAGGCGACGATGTCGTTGCCCAGCACCCCGGTGAGCACCGCCTCGCGCATGGGCCCCGGCAGCACCCGCCAGGCGTCGGGCTGGGGCCACGGGATGTGCACGAAGTGGTGGAGGAACACGTCCGGGCACCGGGCCCGCAGCAGCTCCGGCAGCAGGTAGAAGTGGTAGTCCTGCACCATCACGGTGCCCTGGCCACCCCGGGACTCCACCTCCTCGGCGACCGCGTCGGCGAAGCAGGCGTTGACCGCGGCATAGCCGTTGTCGAACGCGTCCGCCTCGACGCGGGTGATGTCGGGCGCGTCGCTGAGGGCCCACAGGTAGTGCTGGACGAACCAGAGGAGCGGGTTGGCGATGACCGTATAGAACTTGCGACGGGCCTCGGCGTCGGTCCGCACCATGCGCACGGTCATCGCCGGGTCGTCGAGCTCGAACGAGGCGCCATCGTGCTCGGCGGCCACCGCCGCGTCCTCGTCGGTCAGCGCGCCGCACACCCAGACCGCGTGGGGCAGCCGTCCGGCGAGGCCCGAGAGGGCGGTCACCAGCCCGCCGCCGCCGCGCTGGGTCGTGCGCTCGCCATCGCGCCGGTCGAACTGCACCGGTCCGCGGTTGGAGACGAAGATGACCGGCTCGGAACCTGGTTCTGTCATGGCCGCCATCCGTCACCCT
>DATASA010000007.1:0-7398 GCA_036269435.1 Acidimicrobiales bacterium
CCGATCGTGCGCGGACCCCCAGCGAACACACGTGTGTCAGGCAGGTACCGGGGCCGGTGTCGCCCAGGTACCGGGGTCGCGTCCGGGACGTGTCAGGCAGGTACCGGGGCCACGGTGTCCACTATGAACCGGGTCCGCACAGAACGTGGAAACGTACGTACGTCCGGGAATGCCGGGAAAATTCACCGAGACGCGAATCGGCCAGGCCAGAAAACCCCTCTGACCTGGCCTTTTACGTCGGGCTGGGGAGATTTGAACTCCCGACCTCTTGACCCCCAGTCAAGCGCGCTAACCAAGCTGCGCCACAGCCCGCACCTCGCTGTCGACTGTAGTCGGCCGCGGCGGGGGTATCTCCTGCGGGCGGCGTGGGAAGGGTTGACGTATGACCAAGACGACGCTGACCCGCAAGCTTCCGGCCCTCCTCCTTGCGGTCCTGGGCGGACAGGTCGCGTTGGCGTCGGCTGCGGGGGCAGCGCCTGGGCTGCTCGGGTTGCTGTCGCCGCCGCCCCCTCCGCCTCCGGCCGCCGCTCCGCCGGCCGCGGCCGCGCCCCTCACCATGGTGCAGATCGAGCAGAAGCTGGCTGATCTGCATTACGACGTCGGCCCGGTCGACGGTACCTACGACGACCAGACACGGTCTGCGGTGATGGCTTTCGAGAAGGTCAACGGCCTGGAGCGCACCGGCAACCTGACGGACCCGATCACCGCCCAGCTCATGGCCACCACCGCCTCGCCTCCGCCGCTGGTGCCCGGCGACACGTCGCCCAACAAGGTGGAGGTCGACCTGCGCCGTCAGGTGCTGTTCCTGTACGAGGGTGGCAGCCTGTCGAAGATCCTGCCCGTCTCCTCGGGCACGCCCAAGACCCCCACGCCAACCGGCGATTACCAGATCTACCGTCAGGATCAGGGGTGGGAGACGAGCCCGCTCGGTCGCCTCTACAACTCGCAGTACTTCGTGGGTGGCTACGCCATCCACGGCGCGCTGTCGGTCCCGGAACAGCCGGCTTCGCACGGGTGCATCCGCATCCCGATGAGCGCGGCCGATTGGTTCCCCCAGCACGTGGCCATCGGAACTCCGGTTCACGTCCTCGCCGGCTGACGAAACCGACCACGCGGTCGGGGACGACCGGCTACATGCGGTGGACCAGCCAGGCGATGCCCTGGACCAACCGGTAGCTCAGGTAGATCACCAGCGACACCATGAGCAGCTTGAAGTGCCACGGCGACCTGGCCGGCGTGGTGTCGAGCGCCCGCCCGCACGTCGGGCAGGTACCGCCCTCGGACAGCTCGCCGGCGCGCCAGTAGGCACCACAGTCGTCACACCACGGCATGCGGCGAGGTCAGATCCGGCGAACGGCCAGGATGGCGACGTCGTCGCGGATGGGGCCGGTGGCGAAGTCCCGCGCCGCGGCGAGAAGCGACTTGCAGAGCACGTCCGCGCCCACGCCGGGGTCGCGGCGGATGTGGGCGGCGATCCGCTCCTCGCCGAAGAGCTGGCCGCCGGCACGAGCCTCGGCCAGGCCGTCGGTGTAGAGCAGCAGCAGGTCGCCGGAGTCCAGGGCGACCTCCCGGCTGCTGTACGACGCCTTGGGGCTGAGGGTCAGCAGCGGCCCGGTCGACCGCAGCGGACGGACCTCGCCGTCGTGCCACAACCAGGCCGGCGGGTGCCCGGCGGACGCGTACCGCAGCGTGCCGGCGGCCAGGTCGAAGACCACGAGGCACAGCGACACGAACTCCTCGTTGCGGGCCTGGGCCGAGATGACGACGTTCAGCTCTTCCAGCGCCTGGGCCGGGTCACGGTACTGGCGGAGGAACACGCGAAGGAGGTACTTGACCTGGAACGCGGTGATGGACGGCTCGATGCCGTGACCGGACACGTCGCCGATGACCGCAGCCACTCGCTTGGATCCGGTGGGGGTCAGGTCGTAGAAGTCGCCCGCCATGAGCCCGGTACCGGCCTCGTAGGCCCGGCCGACCTCGAAGCCCGCGAACTCGGGCAGCTCCTCGGGTGCCAGGCGTGCCGCCCACCGGCGGGGAGCCAGGTTCTCCTGGGACAGGACCTCCTCGGCCCGGCGCTCCAGGCTGGCCCGCTCCTCGATCATGTCCGCCTCGGCCAGGAACCGGCGCCCCCAGACGACGGTCATCACGATCGGGATGAGCAGGAGCACCTGCGGGAGCCGGGGCCAGCGGCCGACCAGCGACGCTCCGGCCGACGTCACCGCCACCACCGCGTACAGGACGGTGGTGTGGACTTCCTTGCGGTAGGCCGACCGGGCCAGGTTGGCGGCCATGGATCCGGACGGGCTGGTGCCCTCGAGCAGCCGGCGCCAGGAGCGCTCGAGTCGCAGGGCCGATCGGGCCCAGATCACCGCCGCGACCATGCAGGCGAACGAGACGACCAGCAGTAACGGGTAGTGGACCATGCCCGACGGAGATCCTAGAGCCACCGGCGGCCATCGGGCTCACACCCGAGGCCGCGGAGACGATTCAGTCTGCTCGGCGGCGGACGCGCAGCTTGAGCGGGGTCGGCCCGAAACCGAAGTGCTCGCGGATGCGTCGCTCCAGGTAGCGGAGGTAGGGCGCAGGCAGCGGCTTGTTCGAGAAGAGGGTGAACGTCGGCGGCTCCGCCGCTCCCTGAGTCGCATAGAGGACCCGAGCACCGGCGGCGCCCGGCTGGGCGGCCTGGGCGGCCTGGACCACCTGGTTGAGCTCGCGGGTCGGGACCCTGCGGTGGTAGGCCTCGATGGCCTCCTGCAGGGCAGGGAGCAGGCGATGCACGCCGGCACCCGTGAGGGCGCTCAGCTTGAGCACCGGCGCGTACCCGAGGAACGCCAGCCGGTCGGCGACCTGCTCGGTGATCTCGGCCCGGGCGGCCGCGTCGAGCAGGTCGAACTTGTTCAGCACGATCAGCACCGGACTCCCGGCCACGTCGATCCGCTCGGCCAGGCGTTGGTCCTGATGGGTCACGCCTTCCGACGCGTCGATGACCAGCAGGGCGGCGTCGGCGCGGTCGACCGTCTGCAGGGCCCGGACCAACGAGTAGTACTCGGGACCCTCGCTGATGCGGCTCTTGCGACGCATCCCGGCGGTGTCGATGAAGCAGATGGGACCATCGGGCGTCTCGACGATGGTGTCGATGGAGTCGCGCGTCGTCCCGGGCTGGTCGTGCACGACGGAACGGTCGTCGCCGATCAGCCGGTTGAACAGGGTCGACTTGCCGACGTTGGGCCGGCCGACGACGGCGACCGACGGGACCGACGGCGCATCGGACGCCGGTAGCTCGTCGGGGCCGGGCGGGGGGAGCTGGTCGACCACGGCGTCGAGGAGGTCGCCCACCTGGCGACCGTGGAGGGCGCTGACGGAGATCGGGTCGCCGAGGCCCAGGCGGGCGAAGTCCCACGCGTCGGTCTCCCGGTGCTCGCTGTCGACCTTGTTCACGACCACGACGACCGGGCGCTTGGCCCGGCGCAGGACGTCGGCGACCTGGGCGTCCTCCTCCGTCACGCCGACCGTCGCGTCGACGACGAATAGGACGATGTCGGACCCCTTGATGGCCCGCTCGGCCTGGCGGCTGACCTGGAGGTCCAGGCCCGAGCCGGCCTTGGCCGCCATCCACCCGCCGGTGTCGACGAGCAGGAAGCGGCGGCCCCGCCAGTCCGACTCCAGCTCCTTGCGGTCCCGGGTGACGCCGGGCTGTTCCTCGACGATCGCTTCCCGGCGGCCGACGATGCGGTTGACCAGCGTGGACTTGCCGACGTTCGGACGCCCCACGATGGCGACGACGGGCAGGCTCACCGGCCGGCTCCGGCCACGCCGAGGGCGCGACGGAGCGACACGCCGTCGGTGGGCACGATCTCGACCGGCCGGGGCAGGTCCGCCGGCCTCGAGCCGTCGAGGAACAGCCCGCCCGACAGGCAGACGTCGGGCAGCAGGTACCGGTGACCCTCGGGCTCGGCTGCGAGCACCGCCGCGATGTCGGCGCCGACCAGCAGGCCCGTCACCCCGATGTTGCCCCCGAAGAACCGGTTCGGGACGGGCAGGACCCGGACCCCTGGGCGGTCGGCCAGCAGCGGCGCGAGCACGGCGGCGCCGTACGCGCCGGTGAGCACGCCGACGGGCGCGTCCCTACGGGCGCCGAGGGTGACGGCAACGTGACCGTCGCCACGTCCATGGCCGGTGTCGTCGTGGCCGGCGTCGTCGTGGCTGCCGTCCAGGCGGGGAGCCCGGTAGCCCTCGGCCGGCGCCCCGTCGACCCAGGCGAAGAAGCCGGGCTGCACGCCTATCCCCGATTCCGCCTCCACCTCGCCGGCCAGCTCCATCTGGAAGGCCCGAGCCATGCCGATGCCGTTCTCGTGCTGCGGGAACCCCTCGTAGGCGGGCGCGGCCGGGAACGGTCGCCCGGCCAGCAGGTAGTACTCGTCGGCCGCGAACACCAGGCGCCGGCCCAGGATCGGGCGGAAGACGTCCTGCCAGTCCTCGACCGTGTCGACGACGGCCCGCGCCTCGGCCACGGTGTGCGGGCGCATGGCCGCCTCGGTGTTGTACCGGCTGACGCCGAGCGGCACCACGCAGGCGGTCGCCAGCTCCGGGTACTCGTCGAGGATGCCGGTCAGCGTGTCGTCGAGCACGGCGCCGTCGTTGACCCCGGGGCACACCACCACCTGGCCGTGGACCTGGATCCCGTGGTCGAGCAGGGCCCGCAGCCAGCGCAGGCTGGTGGCCCCCCGACGGTTGCGGAGCATGCGCGACCGCAGCTCCGGGTCGGTGGCGTGGATGCTCACGTTCAGCGGGCTCAGCCGCTCGGTCACCACCCGCTCGAGGTCCATCTCGGTGAAGCGCGTCAACGTGGTGAAGTTGCCGTACAGGAACGACAGGCGGTAGTCGTCGTCCTTCAGGTACAGGCTCTGGCGCAGCGACGGCGGCAGCTGGTGGATGAAACAGAACTCGCAGTGGTTGTCGCAGGTGCGGACCTTGTCGAACAGGGCGGAGGACACCTCGGCGCCCAGCGGCTCGCCTTCGCCCTTGGCCACGACGACGTCCAGCTCGATCCCGCCCCGCCGCAGCTCCATGTCGACGTCGGCCTCGTCGGTCAGCAGGCGCCATTCGATGACGTCGCGGGGGCGACGGCCGGCCAGCGAGACGACCTCGTCGCCCGGCTGCAGACCGGCCCGCGAAGCCGGCGACCCGGGCGCGACAGCGACCACCCGGGGAAAGGACATGGCGCCAGGATACGGGAGACCCGCCGGTAGGCTGGAGACGTGGACGTCGACCGGGTCTTGCTGGCCGCGCCGCGGGGCTTCTGCGCCGGGGTCGAGATGGCCATCAAGGCCCTGGCCTGGATGGTGCGGGTCTTCGAGCCGCCGGTGTACTGCTACCACGAGATCGTGCACAACCGCGTCGTGGTCGACCGATTCCGCCGGCTCGGCGTGGTCTTCGTCGACGACGTTTCCGAGGTGCCGCCGGGCGCTCCGCTCATGTTGAGCGCCCACGGCTCGGCACCGGAAGTGGTCGACGCGGCCCGGGCCGGCGGCGGCTTCGTGGTCGACGCGGTGTGCCCTCTCGTGACCAAGGTCCACCACGAGGTCAAGGTGCGGGCGGGCAAGGGGTTCTCCATCCTCTACGTCGGGCACGAAGGCCACGACGAGGCGGTCGGGACCATGGCGGTCGCACCTGAGTCCATCCACCTGGTGGAGACGGAGGCCGGCGTCGACGCCCTGGCCGATGCGAGCGGTCCCGTCGCCCTGCTGGCCCAGACCACCCTCAGCCACCAGGACTGGGCCGGGGTCCTCGCCGCCGCCCGGCGACGGTTCCCCGACCTGTGGATGCCCGGCAAGAGCGACCTCTGTTTCGCCACCACGAATCGCCAGTCGGCGCTCACCGAGATCGCCGGGAAGGCCGACGCCATCGTGGTCATCGGCTCCGCGAACTCGTCGAACACGGTCGCGCTGGAGAAGGTCGCCCGGAGCGCGGGCTGTGCCCGGGTCTACCGCGTCAACGCGGCCGAGGAGCTGCCCGACGACCTGTCCGGCGTGGTCGGCGTGACGGCCGGGGCGTCGGCGCCGGAGGAGCTGGTGCGGGCGGTCATCGCCCGCCTCGACCCGGCCCACGGCGTGGAGGAGGTCGTGGTCACCGACGAGGACGAGTACTTCCCGCCGCCGCGTGAGCTGCGCGACCTGCTCGCGGCCCTCGACGCGGTGGTCAGCGTCACCCTCGGGCGCGCGCCGTCGCCTGGCTCGCCTTTCGCCGACGACCGCCAGCGGGCGGCAAGCGACGTGCTCGACACCCTCGCCGTCGGCTGACCCCGGGGTCGCGGCCGGTCAGGAACCGATTCGGAACGAGCTGCGCCCACCGTAGGAGCCGCCCTCGGTCCAGTCGCCCGACACGGTGTACGTGCCCGCCGGCACCTGCAGGCACGGGCCGCTCACACAGTCGCGCTGGTCCCAGGTGAACCCGTCGGTGACGGTGTGGCCCGGGTCGGCCTTCACCGGCAACCGATAGTCGGTCGTGTAGCGGAACGAGCTGACCGGGCTACCGGTGCCGTCGTCGATCCGGAAGAAGCTGCGGGTCGGGAGGAGGCAGGCGACGGCCGAGCGGTTCTCCAGCGTCGAAAAGCCCCGAACCACCTCGCCCATGGCGTAGGCGGCGTGCTCGGTGGCGACGGTCACGGCCACGTCGGCGGCCGGGCACTCGGCGATGGCCGGCTCCCCGGGCACCGTGGTCGCGGCCACGGCAGGCGACGACGCGCCGCCGGCAGCCGACGCACTGCCGACCACCGCGGTCGACGGTGTGAGCGAGGGGGGCGCCGAGGATGGCGGCTCGACATCGTGGCTGTCGCTGGGCGGCGGGGGCGGCCGTCGGGTGGTCTCCACCGTTCGGCCGATGTCGGGCCGGGCGACCGTCGACGACGGCGACGCGGCCGCCATCCCAGGTGCCAGCGCAGCGGCGGCCGCGGTCGTGGTGGTGAAAGCGCGATGGCTGCCGTCGCCGCCGGTGGCCTCCCGTGCGGCGTCGCGCCCCTCCGCCGGTGCGCCCAGCGGCGCATCCGGCAGCGAGCCGAGCGCAGTGGGGCCGGCGGGGCCGGCCGCGGTCAGGTCGACACCGACGGTGCGGCCCCCACCGAGCGACGCGAGCACGCTGAGGGGCAGCGCGAGAGCGAGGGCGCCCAGCAGCGCCGTCGCCGTCCTGCGGCGGCGGCGCATGCGGCGGCCGCGGCGGACGGCGATGGCCAGCAGCTCGTCGCGCGACCGCCGCAGACCCATGTCCGGCTCAGTCCAGGCCAACCGGGACCATCTCCTCCAGGCCGGTACCCAGCCGGGCGCGCAGCCCGGCGATACCGCGGTGGATGTGGGTCTTCACGCTCCCGAGCGAGATACCGAGCGTCTCGGCCACCTCACGGTC
>DATASA010000008.1:0-7052 GCA_036269435.1 Acidimicrobiales bacterium
CCGATCGTGCGCGGACCCCCAGCGAACACACGTGTGTCAGGCAGGTACCGGGGCCGGTGTCGCCCAGGTACCGGGGTCGCGTCCGGGACGTGTCAGGCAGGTACCGGGGCCACGGTGTCCACTATGAACCGGGTCCGCACACCGGCCCACGCGGAGGATGTGGTCTTTTTGTGGTCTGTCGGTGGTCTGGCCACCTTGCTCGGACCTGCCTTACCCCTTCTGACCAGCACTTTTACTTGTCGGGAAGGCGGGACTTGAACCCGCGGCCTCAGCGTCCCGAACGCTGCGCGCTACCAAGCTGCGCCACTTCCCGGAAAACCCGATGCTACTTCAGCGCAGCGGGACGGTGGCCGGACGATACGCGTCGTCCTCGTATGTGCCCCCGGCGAGCAGGGCGGTGATGGCCCGGGACGTGCGCATCGGGTCCAGGGGCTTGACGAGCCAGCCCTCGGCGTTCGAGCGGCGGGCGAGGAAGACGTCGGCTCGGCGGTCCATCAGCATGAGCACGGGGACGTGCGGCAGCCGGCCCGCGCCGGCCTCCAGGTGGAGGTCGAGGCACGTGGCCATGCCGCCCATGGCGCCGATCTGGGAGTCGAGCACGACCAGATCCGGCGCAGAACGGTGCACCTCGGGACGCACGTCCGATCCCCGGGTCAGCTCCCGCACGGTGATGGAGCTGTCCGGGATCGACGCCTTCACCTCCTCGAGCACGTTCGGCGAGTCGCTGACGACGAGGAGCTCGGCCATGCCCCGGAGGGTACCGCCCGGAACCCATGGGTAGCATCGGGGCGTGCTTCACATCGAGCTTGAAAAGCGTGAGGACTACACCATTTGCCGTCCTGTTGGGGAGCTGGACGCCTACACCGTGGGCCAGTTCCGTGAGGCCCTCGGCGAGCTGGCGTCCGAACCCAAGCTCCTCATCGACATGTCCGAGGTCCCGTTCGTGGACTCCGCCGGACTGGGCGCCCTGATCGGCGGCATCCGGCGGGCCCGGGAGGCGGGGGGCGACGTCGCCGTCTGCTGCAACCGGCCGACCCTCGTGCGTCTCCTTCACACCACCGGCTTCGACCGGATCGTCACGGTCACCGACACTGTGGCCGAGGCGGCCGCGTCCCTGACGAGCCAGGACGATCAGTCCGAGGACAGCCGCCAGGCCAACTGAGTCATCCGGCGAAGACGTAGGCGGCCACCCGGGACAGCCCGGTCAGGTCGTGGACGTCGGTCTCCAGCTCCGGCACCCGCACCGCGGGCGCGGCGAGGCGCGCCGCCAGCGACGCCACGTGCGCTTCTTCGCCGTCGGCCATCCGGGACAGCTCGGCCATGTTGCGGAACAGGGTCGCCAGCGTCGTGCCGGCTCCCACGCCGGCGGCGGGCGGGGCCGGCATGGGGCTGAACCGGGGATGCATCCGGTTCACCACGAGCGCCTGCACGGCGATCCCCGCCTCGTTCAGCTTCTCGGCGAAGAACTCGGTCTCCCGGGTGGCGTCCCGGCGGGGCGACGCCACCAGCACGAAAGCGGTCGCCGGCTCAGCCAGCAACTCCTGCACCCGGGCCGCCCTCTGGCGGAAGCCGTCCTCCATGCCCTCGAAGGCCTGGAAGAACGTCACCGCGTCGCTCACCACCTCCGACCCCACCACCTTGCCCACCGTCCGTAGGAAGGCGTGGGTGGCGACATTGACGGCCCGCAGGCCCGTACGTGCCGGCAGCATGAGCAGGCGGAACAGCCGGTTGTCGAGGAACCGGGTCAGGCGACGGGGGGCGTCGACGAAGTCCAGCGCGTTCCGGGTGGGCGGGGTGTCCACCACGACGAGGTCGAAGCGCTCGTCGCCGTGGAGCTCGTACAGCTTCTCCATCGCCATGTATTCCTGCGTCCCCGACAGCGCGCCGGCGATGTTGCGGTAGAAGCGGTTGGCCAGGATCGTCTCGGCCTGGTCCGGGTCGGGCGCGTAGCGGGCGACGAGGCCGTCGAACGTCGCCCGTGGGTCGAGCATCAGGGCCCACAGCTCGCCCGGCCAGTCGCCCTCGACCCGCTTCGGCGTGTTGGTGAGCGAGTCGAGGCCGAGGGCGTCGGCCAGCCTCCGGGCCGGGTCGATGGTGACGACGACCACCCGCCGGCCGCTGTAGGCGCCCTCCACCGCCATCGCCGCGGCGACCGTGGTCTTGCCGACGCCGCCCGGGCCGCAGCACACCAGAATGGAACGGTCGGCGACGAGGTCGGCCAGGCCGCTCAGTGCGACACCTCGGTCCGGGCCGGCAGCCCTTCGATGCCGGCGGCCATCGCCGCGGCGAGATGATCGACGTCCGACGGGCCGAGGTCGACGCTGAAGAGCGTGGGCAGGTGCAGCTGGGGCAGCGGCAGCGCCGCGCCGAGGCGCGCGATCTGTGCCTGCTGCAACTCCTGGCGCCGGGCCCGGAACGACGCCGCCGCCTCCAGCACCAAGGCCTCGGCGGGCGACAGGTCGACGCCGGCCTCGGTCGCCGCGGCCGCAGCACCGGCCTCCAGCCCGCTCAGCACCGGGTACAGGCCGTTCACCACGACGGGGCCGAGGTCGACCCCGACCCGGTCCTCCAGGGCGAACGCGGTTTCGACCACCTCGTTCACTGGCGTCTCCTCGGCGAGGGTGACGAGCATGACCCGGCAACGTGCCGGATCGGTGAGGAGCTCGAGCACGTCGTCGGCCTGGGCCCGCAGCGGGCCACCCCGCACGATCTCGCCCATCCCCTTGGCGCTCATCAGGAAGCTGACCGCGTGCCCAGCGGCGGGGGCGTCGAGGAGGATGAGGTCGGCGACCGCGTTGCGTTCCAGCTGCTTCACCTTGCCGAGGATGAGGAGGTCCTTGATCCCCGGCGCCGCCGTCGAGACCACCTCGACCAGGCCGCCGCGAACCAGTCGACGGGAGATGCGGGCCAGGCCGTGCTCCTCCAGATACTCGACCAGGGCGACGTCGGGCGTGAGCGACCGGGCCCGGACGCCGGGGGCGAGCTCGCGCTCGTCGTACTCCAGCTCCTCGGCCCCGAAGGCCGCGGCCAGCCCGGTCTTGCCCTCGACTTCGACGATCAGCACGGACAGGCCGAGGCCGGCGGCCATCCGGGCCAGGGCCGCGGTGACCGTGGTCTTGCCGACACCTCCCTTGCCGGCCACGACGACCAGCCGCGACTGGGCGCAGAACCTCTTCGGATCCACGCCGGCGAGCCTACGGGCCAGCCGCCGGTCAGCGGCGCGACGCGAGGTCGCGCACCACGCTCTCGCCGAGCGACCGGGTGGCCCGACGGTTCAGCTCGGCACCGGCCACTGCCCCGGTCAGGAACGGGGCGAGGGCGGACGTACTGCGAAGCATGCGCCGGGCCAGGCGGCGCTGCAGAAGCTTGGAGAGCTCGCGGCGCGTGGTGCGGCCGAACGCCGAGGCGAGGCCGCCCGGCTCCGTGAGCGTCCGCGCCGTCACGCCCCGGCCCTCGGCCCAGGCCCGCACGACGGCCACGCTGCGCTCGGTCGCCGTCCCCGTCACCGGCTGCCCGTAGACCTCCTGCAGCTCGGCCACCAGCTTCAGCTCGACGGCGACCACGGCCAGCGTCTCGACGACCAGCTCGCCCGGGATGGCCAGCCAGGTCGGCGGCGACAGCTCCTCGGCACCCGCCACCGCGCCGGCGAGCGCGCCCATCGCCGCGGTGGTCCGGCTGGCGGCCCGGATCAGCTCCCCGGCCAGTTCGGGGCCGGTCAGGCCGCCGTGGTGGGCACTCAGGGTGGCGACGTCACGGACCGGGAGGTGCGGCGCGGTGTCGACCACCACGTCGGCCAACCAGCGGCCGGTCGCCACCGAACGCGAACCCGCCTCCTTCATCGAGGAACGGGCCAGGCCCACCAGCCGGGTCAGCGCAGGGCGGTCCGGGCCGCCCGCGGCCAGCTCGCCCACGGCCCGCCCGAGATCGTCGTCGGTGCTCATCGCTCCCTCCCTACCCCGCCCGGGGACCTTCCCTGCCACCCGGTTACCGTGGACCATCCGCAGGCTCCTCTTCTCCGTGCTGGCCCTGGCCACGCTGCTCGTGTTCGTGCCGTCGCCGGCGGGGGCCCAGGCGCAGGCGCCGACGACGGTCCCCGCGCCCGCCGGCGTCATCGACGTGGTCGAGGTCAGCGGCCGGATCGACCCCGTGGTCAGCGACTTCATCCGCCAGGCCATCGCCTCGGCGGCCGCGTCGAGGAGCGAGGTCCTGGTCATCCAGCTCGACAGCTCCGGCGTGCTGATCAGCCGATCCGCCTTCGCCGCGCTGGTGGCGCGGATCAAGGCGTCGACGGTTCCGGTGGCGGTCTGGGTGGGGCCGACCGGCGCCTCGGCGGGCGGGCCCGTCGCCGCGATGCTGGCCAGCGCGGGCGTCGCCGGGATGGCGCCGGGGACCAAGGTGGCGGGGCTGGGGCCCGACGCGGCCAAGGCGCGAGGACTCGTGTCGACCACCGCGCCGACGCTCGGGGAGTTCGTCGTCGGTCTGGACGGGGTCGAGGTGGGGGGCCGGGCGCTGCACACGGCCCGGGTCGTGCCCCAGGGCGACACCTTCCGCCGCGAGCAGGCCGGCCAGGTCCGTTTCGCCAAGCTGGGCCTCACCGAGCGGCTCCTGCACCTGACCGGGGACCCCGCCGTCGCCTACCTGTTGCTGATGATCGGCCTGCTGCTGATCGTCTTCGAGTTCTTCACCGCCGGCGTCGGGCTGGCCGGGATCACGGGGGCGGTGGCCCTGATCCTCTCGGCCTACGGGCTGGCCGTCCTGCCCACCAACGTGGTCGCCGCCGGACTGGTCGTGCTCGCCGTGTTCGGCTACTCCGTCGACGTCCAGGCCGGCGCGCCCCGGGCCTGGACCGGCATCGGCGTGGTCAGCCTGCTCATCGGGTCGTGGCGGCTGTTCCCGTCCGGGCTGGCCGTCTCGTGGATCGAGATCGTGCTGGTGTCGCTGGGGACGGCGCTGTTCATGCTGTCCGGGATGCCGGCGATGCTGCGGGCCCGCTTCTCCACGCCCACCATCGGGCGGGAGTCCATGATCGGCGAGATGGGCTCGGCCAAGACCGGCATCGACCCGGAGGGCGTGGTCGAGCTGCGGGGCGGCAGCTGGCGGGCTCGAACCAACCGGGCCACTCCGATCCCGGTGGGCGAGCGGATCCGGGTCGTCGCCATCGACGGGCTCCTCCTGGAGGTCGAGCCGGAGATCGGCGGGGCCAAGGACGCCCACCACTGACTTCCCGGGCGGCGGGCACCCGGGTTCCTACGGACCACGCCCGCCGCGTGCCGTCGGGGGCCCCTGCCCCGCCGGCCCGCCCTCGCCCGGAGAAGCCCCCGCCCGGGCCCGCAGGTCCATCGCCTGTGCAAAATTCCACGTCCTCGCCGCGGCGGTGCGGGGTCGATCGGCGGGCGAGCGGCCTTGCGACCTGCAACTATGTGTGTTCTGACCCTTGTCGGCGGCTTGTCCGCGGCGGTACGGTACGGCCGGGAGGAAAGGGGGGCGCGCTTGAGCAGCCAACGCGTCGAGGAGCTCTGGCAGCAGCGGGCAGCCTGCAAGGGCCCTCAGTCCGCGGTCTTCTTTCCGCCGTCCCAAGTGGAGCGGAAGGACGAGCGCGAGGCCAGGGAGGCCCGGGCCAAGGAAATCTGCGCCATGTGCCCGGTCCGGCGGCCATGTCTCGACTACGCCCTGGCCATCCGTGAGCCGCACGGCATCTGGGGCGGCCTGAACGAGCTGGAGCGCAAGCAGCTGATCGCCCGCGCCGGCTGAGCCCTCACGTCGGGGCCGGCAGGCGGGGACCGCCGATGCGCAGGTCGCCCCGGCGGCGGGTGACACCCGTGGCATCGAAGTGGGCCAGCAGCGGGAGGGCGTGCTTGCGGGTGGTCCCCAGCGCGTCGCGGACCTGGGCAACGGTCACGCCGTCGGGGTACTCGTCGAGCAGCGCGGCCAGCCGGCGGGCGGCGTGGTCGAGAGCGGCCGGGGCGAAGTAGACCCCTTCCCGCTCGACGACCAGGCCGCGGCGGACCAGCTCGGCCAGCTCGGGCCGGTTCACGCCCACGGGGTCGGGCGGCGAGAAGGGCGCCGCCTCCAGGGCGGCCACATAGGGATGGTCGGCCAACGGGTCGCCGACCGCCTTGGGGCGGATCCGTCCGCCCTCGACCACCACGCCGTCCAGCAGGGGCAGGACGGCGCGCTGGCGGTCGGTGAGGCCGGCCCGGTCGACACCCAACGGGCCTGCGCCCTCGACCGCGGCGGCCAGCTCGGCCAGCGCCGCCTCCAGCGAGCGCGGAGCGACGACCCAGCGGCCCACGTTCGGCTCCCGCCGCTCACCGGTCATGCGCTCGAGGTCGTCGGCGGTGACCCACCCCCGCTCGGCGACGACCCGGTCCACCGACCGCGACGGGTGGGCCTTGGACGCGGCCAGGACCGGCGCCACGTCGAGCACCTCGCCGCCCCCGACGGTCTCGTCCCTGCCGCTCTCGCGCAGGATGAAGCGGTCGCCCGGCAGGAGCGGGACTGCGACCGGCAGGTGGAGCCGGATGGCGCCGGTCTTGCCCGGGCGGATCGCCTCCTCGCCCAGCACCCGCAACCGCACCGCGTGCTCGCCCGACCCGAGATACGCCTGGTAGGCGCCCCGGCGGCTCACCGGGTGGTCCAGCCCCTCCAGCACCAGGAGGGAGGCGTCGAAGGTACGGGTCGGCCGCCACTGGCCGGGCCGGACGAGGGCGTGCCCCCGGGACAGCTCGTCGTGGGACACCCCGGAGAGGTTGACGGCCACCCGGCTGCCGGGCTCGACCCGGTCACGCTGGCGCTGGAGGCTCTGCAGCCCGCGGACGCGCACCTTTTGGGCCGATGGGAGGACGACCAGCTCGTCGTCGACGGCCAGGCTGCCTCCGGCCAGCGTCCCGGTGACGACGGTGCCCGACCCCCGCGCCGCGAACACGCGGTCCACCCACAGGCGCGGGCGGCCGCTGTCCACCGACGCCGGCGTCTCGGCGAGCAGCCGGTCGAGCGCGGCCCGCAAATCCTGCACACCGATCCCGGCCAGCACGTCGACGTCGACCACGTCG
>DATASA010000009.1:0-46587 GCA_036269435.1 Acidimicrobiales bacterium
TGTCAACGGCGGCGGAATATTGACCCCCTTGCGGCAGATGAAAACTGACCCCCCTGCCCGGGACCACGGTCACGCTCCGTCGTCAGTAGGCACCCTCCCGAGATCGCGGTCCTTGAGCCGGTAGCTGTCGCCTTTGAGGCTGACCACCTCGGCGTGGTGGACCAGGCGGTCGATCATGGCCGCGGCCACCACGGCGTCGCCGAAGACCTCTCCCCAGCGCCCGAAGGGCTTGTTGGAGGTGACGATCACGCTGGCCCGCTCGTAGCGGGAGGCGACCAGCTGAAAGAACAGGTTGGCCGCCTCGGCCTCGAAGGGGATGTAGCCGACCTCGTCGATGACCAGCAGCGGATAGCGCCCGAGGCGGGTGAGCTCGGCGTGGAGCCGCCCGCCGCCGTGGGCCTCGGCCAGGCGGTCCACCCACTGGGCCGCGGTGGCGAAGGCCACCCGGTGGCCGGCCTGGCAGGCCCGGACGGACAGCCCGACGGCCAGATGGGTCTTGCCCGTCCCGGGCGGCCCCAGGAACACCACGTTCTCCCGGGCTTCGACGAAGTCCAGGGCGCCGAGATGGGCGATGACCTCGCGCTTGAGCGAGCGCTGGTGGTCGAAGTCGAACTCCTCCAGGGTCTTGCGGGCCGGGAAGCGGGCGGCGCGGATGCGGATCTCCCCGCCATTGGACTGCCGAGCCGCCACCTCGCGCTCCAGGCAGGCGGCCAGGAACTCCTCGTGGCTCCAGCCGTCGGCCCGGGCCCGCTCACCCAGGCGCTCGACGGAGCGGGCCAGCGTCGGCGCCTTGAGGGCCCGGCACAGATAGGCCAGGTCGGCCGCCTTCGTGGTGGCGGCCATCACGCCACCTCGGTGATGCGGTCGTAGTCGGAGAGATCCCGCTCCTCGACATCGTCGTTCCCGGCCTCGGCCAGGGCCTGCTCGGCCCGCATGGTCCGCAGGATGCGGGCGTGGTCGGGGGCGAGGATGCTCTGGTGGCGGGCCAGGCAGCGGGCGTGGCGGGCCACCTCGGTGCCTTCGCAGGTCACGACCACGGTGTCGAGGTCGACCCGCACCGACACCCGGCGCCCCACGAAGCGGGGATTGACCGAGTAGTCGTTGGCGTCGACGCGCACGTAGTGGTCCCGGGGCAGACGGATCGAAAAGCGCAGCGTGGTGTCGGGCAGCACCGCCGGGAAGGCCAGCATGGCCCCCCGGTCCTCGGCCATGGCCTCGCGGGGCCGGACCTTGGTGGTGGCGTGGATGCGGTGGTTGGCCTTGAGGAGCCATCCGCTGAGCTGGCGGTTGAAGTCGGCGGTGTCCTCGAAGCTACGTCCGGGAAGGAAGCTGGTCTCGAGATAGCCGTTGGCCCGCTCGACGAGTCCCTTGGCCTCCGGGTCGGCGCGCTGGCACAGCAGGGCGCCGACGCCCAGGGTGCCCCGGAAGGCCTGGAACTCGGCGGTGAAGGCCATGTCCCGGCCCCGCCACCGTCCGATGGCCGACTCCTGATCCCAGACCACCAAGCGGGGCAGGGCCCCGAACTGGTGCAGCACCCGCAGATGGCCACCGAGCACGTCGTGGGTCTGGCGGGAGGGGATCATCCAGGCGCCGATGAAGCGGCTGAACCCGCTCACCCCGACCAGCACCCAGCCCTTCTCGGCCTGGCCGTGGCCGAGGGGGATTTCGACGTCGGGCTGCCACAGGTCGAACTGGCCCAGCTCGCCCGGCCGATAGGACGTGCGCTGGCAGGGGTCGGGGGCCACGAACAACGGCCGGAGCTCGCTGACCCGTTCCCGCAGGACGCGGATGGAGTGCTCCCAGCCGATGCGCTCGGCGATCACCGTCGCCGCCATGTCGGGCCAGTCCCGCAGCAGCTCCAGGATCGCCGGCTCGACCCCGTCGACGATCGAGCCCTTCCTCGCCCGTTCGTAGCTCGGCGGCCCCACCGAGCGCAGCGCGGCCCGCACGGTGTTGCGGGCCAACCCGAGCCGGCGGGCGATGGTCTTCACCCCCATGCCCTCGGCCCGATGTAGACGGCGGATCTCCGCCCAGTCCTCCACGTTGATCACCCTTCCTTCTCCCTGGCTCGCATGCGGCCAGAGTCGGAGTTCCATCACCATCAGTGGTGGACCCGAGTGGAGGGGGGTCAGTTTTCGGGTGCCGATAGGGGGTCAGTTTTCACGTGCCGCTGACAGTTGGAGGGGCCGCGGTTGTCGGACTCGCGACCCCAGCATTCGCGAACCCCACGACGACGCCGACCATCACGGACTGCCAGAGGGCGTTCGCTGCGACCGGCCTTCTCGCGATCACCAATTTTCGCGATTCGAACTTCAGTCCCGAGGCCAACGCGTCCTTGCGACACCGGCTGATCCTCGCTGAGGCCGGTTTCCAGGTCTGCTTGGCGGAGGCACTGGGCTAGCTGTCTTTCTCCTGAACTCTCGGCGGATCCGCTGACGATTCGCCGACGAGGGTATGGCGGTGTCTCGACCGACGGACAGGACCTCACTGGCAACGGGCCGCCCTCGGTGTCAGCGCCGAACGCATCGACGTCGACCAGATTTGACCGCAACGAGCCGGGAACGGCCAAGTCTCAGAGAAGCGATGGCCGCCTGCCGGCTGACGACACCCAGGTTGTCACCAAGCTCGACCGCCTCGTCCGATCTTTGCCGGACCGGCGCGCCATCGTCGAGGATCTCGCCGGCCGCCAAGTCAAGCTGAGTTTGGGCAGGTCGGTCCGCGATCCGACCGACCCCGTGGGGCGGCTGTTGTTCAACTGTGGGCATGGTCGCCGAGTTCGAGGGGGGACCTGACCGCACGGGCACCGCGGGAGGGGATGCCGGTGGCGAAGCCAGGGACGGCTACGCGGCACGCACCCGCCTCGTTCAGGTTGTCCGACCGATCCACGAACTCGCCGGCCTGATGCCGCAGGGCTGCGCGGCATGCGATCAAGGTGTCGTTCGTCTGGATGACGTCAAGGTCGCGGAGCGTTCCAGCTGACGCAAGGCGACGTTCGCCCCATCGCGCACACAGGCGCCCCGAATCGCAGCTCGGTCACCGTCACGAACGACGAGACGTTGCCGCGCTTGATAATGGGAACAATTCCTATTACCATCGCTCGAGCCGGGCCTCATCGATCAACCACCGGGAGACGAACCCATTGATCCGATCGCCAACAGGCCGACACCTTGGGCCGCGGCTCGTGCGACACGTTGCAGCCGCTCTCGCGATAGCCGGCGCGGTCGGGGCATGCAGCTCGAGTTCGAGCGGCGGCGGATCGAGCACGGCGGCCGTCAAGGTCGTGGCCGCGGAGAGCTTCTGGGGAAGCATCGCGTCGCAGCTCGGCGGCGACAAAGTGTCCGTCACGAGCCTCATTACCAGGCCGGACACCGATCCACACGCCTACGAGCCCCGAGCGCAGGACGGCCGGGCGGTGGCGTCGGCGAGCTACGTCATCTTCAACGGCGTGGGGTATGACCCGTGGGCGCCCAAGCTGGTCGCGGCCAGCGGGCGCAGTGACCAAACCGTCCTCGAGGTCTGGAAGCTGGTCGGCGTGCCCGAGGGGGGCAATCCCCACCGCTGGTACTCGCCGCCCGACGTGCAGAAGGTCATCGACCAGATCTCCGCCGACTTCACGCGGCTCGATCCGGCCGACGCCGCCTACTTCGACCAGCAGAGGATGGCGTTCCAGTCGACGGGGCTGAAGCGTTACGACGACCTCATCGCCGAGATCCGCCAGAAGTACTCGGGGACCCCGGTGGGCGCGTCGGAGAGCATTTTCGCCCCCCTCGCCGATGCCCTCGGGCTGAGGTTGCTGACGCCCGACGCCTTTCTCAACGCCATCAGCGAGGGCGCGGAGCCGACGGCCCAGGACAAGGCGACGGTCGACGCCCAGCTCAGGTCGCACGCGATCAAGATCTACGTCTACAACAGCCAGAACTCGACGCCGGACGTGAAGGCGCAGGTCGACCTGGCCAACAAGCAGGGGATCCCGGTGACGTCGGTCACCGAGACGCCTCCGGCCAAGACGTCCTTCCAGGACTGGCAGGCGGCCCAGCTCGCCAACCTTCTCGACACGCTCGGGAAGATCAGGGCGGCCTGACCGTGAGCTCGGCTCGCACGGACGAGGGAGCTTGCGACCCGCCGGCGCCGGAAAGCAGCGCCATCGCGCTGCGGAACGCATCGGCATGTCTGAACCGGTCCACCGTCTGGAGCGGCGTCGACTTGACCATCGCCCGGGGGGAGTTCGCCGCCGTCCTCGGGCCCAACGGGGTCGGCAAGTCGACGCTGCTCAAGGTCGTGCTCGGGCTGCTGCCCGTGTCCCGCGGTCAGGTCGAGGTCCTCGGCCGGCCGCCGGGCGAGCCGAACCACCGCATCGGCTACCTGCCTCAGCGCCGGAGCTTCGATTCCGGGCTCCGGGTGCGCGGCCTCGACATTGTCCGTATGGGCCTCGACGGCCACCGTTGGGGCTTGCCCTCGATGAGGCGGAACCGGCGGGTCGACGAGCGGGTGGCCGAGGTCGTGGAGCTGGTCGGAGCGTCGGCGTACGCCCACCGTCCCATCGGCGAGCTGTCGGGGGGCGAGCAGCAGCGCCTCCTCGTCGCTCAGGCGCTGGCTCCCGACCCCGAGCTGCTCCTGCTCGACGAGCCCCTCGACAGCCTCGACATGTCCAACCAGCAGGCGGTGGCTGCGCTGGTCGACAAGATCTGTCGCGACCGCGGCGTGACCGTGGTGATGGTCGCTCACGACGCGAATCCGATCCTCGCGTACCTGGACCAGGTGGTCTACCTGGCCAAGGCGGGTACGGCGGTCGGGCGCCCGGACGAGGTCATCACCTCGCCCCGGCTTTCGGCGCTCTACGACGCCCCGATCGAGGTCCTCCGCACCGCTGACGGGCGGCTGGTCGTCGTCGGCCAGCCCGAGGCGCCCGCCTATCGCAGCGACCGCCACGCCCACTAGCTGCGGTGGGGGGCGGCGTGATCGCCGACGTCGGCGCGCCCTTGTCGTGGAACCCGCTCGACGACGTGCGGCAGCTCTTCGCGTTCCACTTCATGGTCAACGCGTTCCGGGCGGGGACGCTCGTCGCGGTGGCGGCGGCGTTGATCGGTTGGTTCATGGTGTTGCGACGCCAGAGCTTCGCCGGGCACACACTGGCGCTCGTGGGCTTTCCGGGCGCGGCCGGGGCGACACTGCTGGGCGTGGCGGCCGCTTGGGGGTTCTTCGGGTTCTGCACCGTCGCGGCGCTGGTGATCGCCGGCCTTCCCCGGGCGGGCGGGCGCGGATACGGCGAGGAGTCCGCCGTAATCGGGACGGTCCAGGCCTTCGCCCTCGGCTGCGGCTTCCTGTTCGTCACGCTCTATGCCGGCGCCCTGAACGGTGTGAACGCCCTGCTGTTCGGCAGCTTCCTCGGCATCGCGGACGGCCAGGTGGCGGCGCTGGCGGGTGAGACGGTGGCGGCCTGGGCCGTGCTCGTGCTCATCGCCCGCCCCTTGCTGTTCGCCTCGGTTGAGCCCGACGTGGCAGCGGCGCGCCGGGTCCCGGTGCGGGCATTGTCGGTCGGGTTCCTCGTCTTGCTCGGGCTCACCGTCGCCGCCGTCAGCCAGATCACGGGCACGCTGCTCGTGTTCGCCCTCCTGGTGATGCCGGCCGCCACGGCCCAGGTGCTGACCGCCCGACCCGCGCCGTCCGCCGCAATCGCCGTCGTCATCGCCCTGCTCGTCACTTGGGCGGGCCTGACCTTCGCCTACTACTCGCCCTACCCGATCGGGTTCTACGTCACCACGTTCGCCTTCGCCGGGTACGTCGCCGCGCAGGCGTTGCGTCGGGGCCGCGCCCGGCGGCGGCCGGCTGACCGATGAGCGCGATGGCTGCGATCGGGCCCGGCCTCGGCGACATGCTGTCCCAGCCCTTCATGCGCCATGCCTTCGTCGCGGGGACCGCGGTCGCGCTCGCCGCCGGCCTCGTCGGCTACTTCCTGGTGCTGCGGGGCCAGGTCTTCACCGGGGACGCCCTCAGCCACGTGGCGTTCGCCGGCGCCCTCGGCGCGCTGGCGCTCGGCGTCGACGCTCGTGTCGGGCTCTTCGCGGCGACGATCGTCGGCGCCGTCGCCATGGGCCTGTTGGGTCCCCGAGGCCGGCCCGACGATGTCGTCATCGGCAACGTGTTCGCCTGGGTGCTCGGACTCGGGGTGTTCTTCCTGAGCCTCTACACGACGTCGCGCAGTGCGGCGGACGGCCGGGCCGCCGTCAATGTGCTCTTCGGATCGATCCTCGGGCTCAGCGCGTCGCAGGCGGCCTGGATCGGCGCGGTCGGCGTGGTGGCGTGCCTGGCGCTGGTGGCCATGGCGAGGCCGTTGCTCTTCGCGAGCGTGGACGAGGCGGTGGCGGCCGCTCGCGGCGTTCCCGTTCGCTCGCTGGGGCTCGCCTTCCTCGCCGCGGTGGGTGCCTGCTCGGCGGAGGCGACCCAGGCGGTCGGTGCCCTGCTGCTCCTCGGGCTCCTGGCCGCGCCGGCCGGCGCGGCCCGGCGCATGACGACGCGGCCGTTCCGGGCCCTCTGGCTCTCGGGCGCATTCGCCGTCGTCTCCGTGTGGACGGGCCTGACCGCCAGCTATCTTGCGCCGAAGGTTCCGCCCAGCTTCGCCATCATCGCGGTGGCCGCCGGCCTCTACCTCGGCGCGTTCACCCTCACGCGCCGCGGGGCGCGCGGACGGCTGGCGACAGGCCCGGGCTGATCCGTCCGCCAGGCCACTCAGAGCAGCGGCCGCGACGTCGCTCCGGTGATCGTCGACCCCGTAGCCCGTCCCTGACGGAGACGATCGTTCCGAAGGTCGCCGGAGGGCGGGACGCGCGCCGAGATGCGAGTCATGCGACCAAATGAGCACCTTGCACGTCGATCTCACCTGGCCGCCACTGACGACAATCTCCGCACGGCGAATGGCCGGGCTTGCCGCGGGCCGGGGCGCTCCGGTCGGTGTCGGTCAGCCGCCTGGTCCACGTAGGTGCGCCGACGCCGAAGGCGGCCAGCGCATCTCGTTGGGCGGTGAGGTCCTCTTCTCCGGTCGATACACGGGCATAGCCGACGAGCAGCGTCTCCATGACGTCCCTCCTGATGACGGTGCGTAGGTGAGAGTCCGTTCGCTCCTACGATCCGGAGGCGCAGGAGGTTGAGGCGGTGCGGACGGATTGACAGGCGAGGTCGAAATCGACGAAGCCCTCGTGCAGGCGTTGCTCCACGAGCAGCACCCCGACCTGTCCGGTCTCGCCCTGGCCCGGCAGGCCGACGGATGGGACAACGTCCTGTGGCGGCTGGGCGACGACCTGCTGGTGCGCCTCCCGCGTCGGCCACCGGCGGCGACGCTCGTGGCCCACGAGCAACGGTGGCTGCCCGAGCTGGCGCCCCGGCTGCCGCTGGCGGTGCCGCTGCCGGTGCGTACGGGGCTGCCCGGGTGCGGCTTCCCCTGGCCGTGGTCGGTCGTGCCCTGGTTGGCGGGCGAGCCGGCCACGCTGGCGCCGATGAACGCGCCCCTGATCGCGCGGCAGTTGGGCGGGTTCCTGCGCGCCCTGCACGTCGAGGCGCCGGCCGGCGCCCCGTACAACACCTACCGGAGCGTGCCACTGGCCGCCCGGGCGCCCGATCTGGAGGCCCGGCTCACCCGCATCGGCCTACGCCCGGTGTGGGAGGACGCGCTGGCCGCGGATCCTCATGGTGGCCCGCCGCTGTGGGTCCACGGCGACTTGCATCCCGCCAACGTGCTCGTGGCCGGTCGTGCCCTGGCCGGCGTCATCGACTTCGGGGACATGTGCGCCGGCGACCCCGCCGTCGACCTGGCGGCGATGTGGATGTTGCTGCCCCCGTCGGCCCACGATCGCTTCGCCGCCGCCTACGGGCCGATCGACGACCACCTTCGCCGCCGGGCCCGAGGTTGGGCGGTCGTGTTCGGAACGTTGCTCGTGGCCATCGGGTCGGACCCACGGCCGGCAAGCGGCCGGCCCCTCTACCTGGCAGCCGGGCGCCGGACGCTCGCCCGCCTGACCCGCCCATCCCGCTGAGCAACTCGTGCCAGGCGAGGTCGAACCGGCGAAGCCGCCACGCGATGTCGTAGGCCAGGCTCGTGAACGCCGCTCGATCGGTGACGCTCGATTCGACTGGAGGTGCCCGCCACGCGCCAACGGCGATCGAGGCCGAGCCCTCGGTCTAGTCCTGGGCGTCGAGTAGCAGTGCGGCGAGCGGCTCGAGCGAGGCCATCAGCTCGTCGATCTCGTACGGCTCGAGGCTCTCGTAGGGCTTCGCCGCCAGGTCGTCGGTGAGCCCCTCGACCCGCTGCTTGACGGCGCGACCCCGCTCGCTCAACCAACCGTCGTCCCCGATGAGGCCTCGATCGTGCATCCCGTCGATTGCCGCGGCGAGTTGCGCTGCGGGGAGGTGATGGATGCGTCCGAACCTCTCGGCTGGCATGCCCATGTCGAGCGCGAGGAGCACGTGAGCCTCGATGCCGCTGACACCTTCGACCATCAGGGCCGCGATGTGCCCGTCGCCACGGTGCTCTCGCAGCAAAGACGCGGCATGAAAGAGGCGGGTCGCCACCTCGTCGGGGATCGGGAGCGCGCAGCGCGGCGTACATCGGCCGGCCCTCGACCGGTGCGCTGGTCGCCGCCTTGAGCAACAGTTCAGCGGCGCGGGCGAACGCGGCAGAGTCGACGTGATCACCGAGAATGCGCCGCAGCGCCTTCACGCACCCGCGCTGGCGAGCGGCGATCGCCGCTTCCGGCGTGGTGGTGCCCCACACCTTCGGAATGTGGCGAGCCACCTCGCCGGGTGCGAAGTTGTAGAAGAGCGCATCCACCACCTCGGCCGGGACGAGGCCCAGGGGCGCCGCCCGTCCGGCGAAGTAGGTGTCCCAGTAGTTGGTGAACCCAAGGGCGAACATCGCTTCGTTGGGTTCATCGGTCGAGTACGGGATGACACCAATCGGCTCGACCAGCTCGAACATCCTGCGAGCCACCGACTCCATCTCGCGTCTCCTCCTGCCGCACGCCCAGCGCCCGTTGCGGACACTCACGATCACTCGGACGATCGCGCGCCGACGAACTCATCGCAAAAACGACGCCTGATGTACCGGCGTCGACCGGGGAACCGCTGATGGAGCTCGACGCGTGGCTCGAGCCATATCGGGCGGAGTGGGCCGCCCGGCTCGACTCGATCGAGCGGCACGTGCAACGCACCGCCAAAGCGATCCCCCAGAGCGCAAAGGAAACCTGATGATCGACGTCCCCGCTTCGTACGATGGCGCAGTGGAGCGCACCGCCGCCTGGGACTGGGGTGGCTTGGCAGAGGCGGAGGCGCAAGCGAAGTACGCCAGCATGGGCCTCGCACGGCCGGTAGACGCGTCGTGACGTCGACCGAGGGTTCGTAGGCACACAACGAGGAAGGATGGAGGAATGTCTCAACTGCTGCGAGTGCAGAACTTCTTCTTGTCGATGGACGGGTTCGGCGCTGGCGACGGCCAGAGCCTCGAGGCGCCCTTCGGACATGCCGACCGCCGAGGTGATCGCGTCGCCAGCCTCCCGGCCGACCTGGCCGCGTGGGCGTTCGCCACCGCGAGCTGGCCCAACCGAGCCGAGCCCGGTGGATCCCGAGGCCTGGACGACTACTTCACTCGCGACTTCACGCGCAACATCGGCGCCGAGATCATGGGCCGCAACAAGTTCGGGCCGCAGCGTGGCCCGTGGGAGAACCTCGACTGGAAGGGGTGGTGGGGCGACACCCCGCCTTTCCACACCCCCGTGTTCGTCCTCACCCACCATCCACGACCCAGCTTCACGCTGGCCGACACCACGTTCCACTTCCTCGATGCGACGCCCGCGGAGGCGATGCGGCAAGCCAAGGACGCCGCCGAGGGGAAGGACGTCCGGGTTGGAGGCGGCGTCGCCACGGTTCGGGAGTTCCTCGAGGCGGATCTCATCGACACCATGCATGTCGCCGTCGCGCCGGTCGAGATCGGCCGAGGGGAGCGACTCTGGGCCTCCCACGAGGACCTGCTCGACCGGTTCCACATCGAGTCCGTGCCGAGCCCCAGCGGCGTGACTCATCTGCTCTTCTGGCGGCGCTGACCGCGGCGCACGACGGGCTCCAGTCCGTCTGCACCCGGAACAATGCGCGTGCCCGGAACGGCAGCTCTGCCTCACCCGCTCGGTGAGGGTCGGGCGTGTCAGGACGACGAGGACTGGGGCGGCGTGACGATCCGGAAGGCGGCGCCCGTCGGGTCGGCCACCAGGGCCAGCCGCCCGTAGGGCGAGTCCTGGGCAGGATCCAGCACCGAACCACCGAGCTCGACCACCCGGGCCACGGTGGCGTCGGTGTCCGCGCTGCCGAAGTAGACCGACCAGTGGGCGGGCGTCCCCTCGGGCAGAAACGCCGAGCTGTCCATGATCCCGGCCGCCGCCGCCCACCCCTCGCCGAGGGTGGTGTAGCGGAAGTCGGGCTCGTCGCTCATGACCGAGGTCTCCCAGCCGAACACGTCCTGGTAGAAGCGGACGGAGGCCTCGTAGTCGCGGGTGTGGAGCTCGAACCAGCTCGGCGTCCCCGGCTCGGCCAGGACGCCGAAGCCCTTGTGGGTGCCCGGCTGCCAGGCGCCGATCGCCGCCTGACCCACGTCGTTCAGCATGGCCATGCTTCCGAGCGGGCCGACCGCCATGGCCGGGGCGACCACCGTCGCGCCGGCAGCGACCGCGGTCTGCACCGTCTTTTCGGCGTCGTCGGTGGCCAGGTAGAGCGACCATGCGTCGGATCCGCCATAGGCCGGGTCGCTCCGGGCGCAGCCGGCGACGAGCACGCCGTCTTTGAGGAAGTTGATGTAGCCGCCGTACTCCTCGCCACTGGACTCGGCGGTCCAACCGAACAGCTCGGTGTAGAAGGCGGTGGCCCGCTCGGGATCCTCGGTGTAGAGGTCGACCCAGCACGGAGCGCCGTTCGGGGCCTGGTCACGCTTCGGCATCGCCGCCTCCTCGTGTAGTGGGTTCTTCGCTCGCTTCGACGGTAGGCCCGCAGAAAGCTCATCGTCGGTGTGTCGATGCTGGGCCTGGGCGGCGCTCGCAGGAGCCTTCTCCGCCTCTCGCTCCAGTCTCATGCTACCGGGCGAAGCTCGACCTGCCACGGCGGGCACTGGGCGCGAGGATGCCGCGCTCTACGGCATGCAGGCGAGGGCGTACAAAGAAGGAGGGCGCCGGGTCGCCGTCACCGCCCGGAGCTGCGGTCCTCGAGGTTCACGAGGCCTACGCCTCGGCGAGGGCCGGCACCAGCTCGTCCGTCGCGGCCGGGATTGCCGCCGCAGCCGCGGCGGCGGGGCCTTCGCGGGCGGTCCGACCTGCGTAGGCGTAGCCGAGGCCGATGAGCAGGCCGCCGCCGACGATGTTGCCGGGCACGGTCCAGGCCAGGTTCCGCGCCAGGTCGCTCCAACTCGCGTGGCCTTCGAAGACGCCGAGGGCGAAGATCGTCATGTTGGCGATGGAGTGCTCGAACCCGGATGCGATGAAGGCGAAGAGCGCCCACCACAGCACGACCAGCTTGGCCGCGTCACTGCGGGTGCGCCCGGCCATCCACAGGGCGAGGCAGACCAGCGCGTTGCACAGCACGGACCGCCAGAAGAGCTGGCCGCCGGTCGCCGCGTTCTTGGAGTCGACGATGGACTTCACCAGCGCCTCCCCGGGAGCGAGCTTGCCCGGTAACGCCCCTGCGCTCAGGGTGCCGCCGGCGTGCACCATGGCCGCGAACCCGATGGAGCCGACGAGGTTTCCGAACAACGACGCCACCAACACAGCCGCCACTTCCCAAGCCTTCACCGCGCCGTTGGCCAAGCCCTGCAACATGTACATCACGTTGCCGGTGAACAGCTCAGCGCCGGCGAACACCACGAGCGTGAGGGCGATGCCGAAGACCGATCCCTGGACGAGCTTGGTCGCCGACGACTTGCCCGCCGCGAGCGGCCCGGCGACGCTCAACAGCAGCACGACGGCCACCCCGATGAACGCGCCGGCGAAGGCTGCGCTGACGAGGTACTTCGGTAGACGACGGACCTGATCGGCTTTGGCCCTGGCCAGGACGGCTGATTCGTCGAGAGCCTCGGGGACGGTGATGGGCATGTCGCTCCTCTGCGTCGTGGTCGTGATCGTGGTCGGGAACGGGACGGTGAACGGACGATCAGGCGCGGGCGGCGAGAACAAGCACGCCGCTCGGATCGGCCGGCGGCCCCGCAAGCGGGTCGACCGGTTCCGGCCCGCTGCCCCAGCGCTCCTGCATGACCGCTTCGATGTGGGCGGCGAAGGCGTCATGGCCGATCCGGTTGACCGTGCGACCGAGGGTCTCGCCGGCGCGCCGCGTCGACTCCCACACCCCGACGATCACGTCGACCGCAGCGGGCACGTCGCCGCCCCCGACCCGGCCGACGACCTGACCGACGGATCGGTTGTCCAGATCGGCGCCCAGGAAGACCTGGTAGCCGTTGGTGGTGGTGTCGCCGATCCTGACCTTGGCGCCGGCCAACCCGATGTCGCCGACCTGATGCTGGGCGCACGAGTTGGGGCAGCCGGAGATGTGCACGCGCAGCGCCGAGTTGCGGCCCAGCGCGGGGCTGGGCAGGAGCGCCATGCCCGCGTCCGGCGCGGTCGTGATGCCCAGTGCGCACACGGCTGAGCCCGTGCACGCCCGGACGGACGCGACCGGGGCCCCGCCGAGCAGGTGCAAGCCGCGGGCGAGAAGGGCCATCCGGATGGCCGTCACCGCGTCGACCGGCACGTTCCGCAGCACCACGTTCTGGTCCCGGCTGAGGTTGAGGAATCCGTCGCAGTAGCGGTCGGCGAGGTCGGCCAGGGCGTCGAAATCCGCACCGCACACGTCGCCCATGGGAACGTCCACGGTGAGCGACGCCAAACCGGTGCGCCGTTGCGGGCGGACGCCGGCCGTCCAGCCGCCGGCCGGGACCACCCGGAGGATGTCGGCGTAGGTGTCGGGGTCGAGGATTTCGACGGGAGCCGGCGTCGGGTGCTCACGGGCACGAGCCAGGAGAAAGGCCTCCTCCCAAGCGGTCCGGAACGCCGCCTCGCCGAGCTTGTCGAGGACAAACTTCATCCGGCCCTTCGCCGGAGCGTCGAACTCGCCGTGGGCGACGAAGACGTCGACGAGGGCCTCGGCGGCGGCGGCCACGTCGGCCCGGGCCACGAAGTCGGCCAGCTTCACCGCCAGGCGGGGTGCCTTGCCGAGGCTGCCAGCGCCCCACAGCTCATAGCCGGGCTCGCCGTCGCGCAGGACGGACACGAAGCCGCCGTCGTTGAGGAGGGCGTCGTCCCGGCAGCGCGGCGATCCACCGAACGCCAGGTTGAGCCGGCTGGGGAGCTGGCAGTTCAGCGTCGCAGAGCGGGCCAGCAAGGCGTCGGACACCGCCCGGGCGTCGGGCAAGCAGTCGAACGGCTCGTCGAGACTGACTCCGGCGTCCTCGGAGCACATGACGTTGCGCATGGTGTGCCCGCACGCCGAGCGGGTGGTGAGGCCCAGTCGGGTGACCTTCTCGAGCACGCCGGGCACCCGTCGGTCGGCCACCCAGTGCAGCTCGACGTTCTGGCGGGTGGTGAGGTGCAGCCAGTCGCTTCCGTCCGCCCGGGCGACCCGGGCCAGTCCTCGCGCCTGCGCAGTGGGAAGGACCCCGCCGGGCAGGCGGACGCGCACCATGAAGACGTGGTCCTGCTCCTGTGCGCAGACGCCGTACGTCTTGAGCGCATACCGCTCCTCGGGCGTGAGCCATCCGTCACCATCGACGGCCAGGCGGTCGATGTCGACGGCAAGGCCCGCCCGCTTGGCGGCGGGAATGTTCGGAGGGGCCATACCGGTGCAGTGAAACCCATGGAGGTCACCGTCCGGTTGCCGGCGCGTCAACGCCCGGCGACGGTTCCCGCACAGGCGCCGTCATCCCGCTGCGAGATCGACGTCAGGTCCACGTCAGGAACGATTCGCGCGACGGCCACGCGTCGCGAACGGGCCGTTCACGGGCCTCGACGAGAATCGCCGGGCTCATGTCCCTCCGTCCGCTCGATGGCTTCACGGTCGGGGTCACCGCCGACCGACGCTCGGCCGAGCAGTCCGAGCTGCTCCAACGGCGCGGCGCTCGGGTCGTGCACGGACCCACCATGCGGACGCTGTACCTGGCCTCCGACGAGGACCTGCGACGGGCGACCGAGGCGGTGATCGACGATCCGCCGGACTACCTGGTGGCCACGACCGGGATCGGAGTCCGTGCCTGGTTCGAGACCGCGTCTGCGTGGGGGCTCGGCGAGCAGCTCGTGGCCGCGCTGACGGGCACCAGGACGGTCGCCCGCGGCCCGAAGGCGGTGGCGGCTCTTCTGACCGCCGGCCTTGACGTGTGGGCCCGCTCACCGACGGAGCAGCTCCCCGGCCTGATCGAGATCCTGCTGGCCGAGGACCTCGTCGATCGGCGGGTGGTCGTCCAGGAGGACGGCCTTCCCCGGCCCGACCTCCAGGCACTGTTCCATGCGACCGGTGCCCGGGTCCTCACCGTCCCCGTCTACCGGTGGCGGCTTCCCGAGGACCGTGGGCCCGCGCTGCGCCTGATCGAGGAGGCCGTCGACGGCAACGTCGACGCCGTCACGTTCACGAGCGCGCCCGCCGTCCACAACCTGTTCGCGATCGCCGCCGACGCTGGCGCCGACGTCGAGCTGCGCGGGGCGTTCAACCGCGACGTCGTCGCCACCTGCATCGGTCCTGTCTGCGCGGACGGCGCCCGGGCCGAAGGGATCAGCGCGCCGCTGGCGCCCGACCTCGGTCGCCTCGGGCTGATGGTGCGGGCCCTCAGCGTCCGCTTCGAGCGCCGGAGACGGACCTTCCGCCGCAACGATGCCGAGCTCGTCGTGCAGGGCTCGCTGGTCGTGGCCGGCGAACATCGTGCGTTGCTCACCCGCATGGAACGCGACGTCTTCGAGGCCCTGGCCACTGCGCCCGCCGGTGCCGTCGTGTCCCGCAGCGCGCTGCTGGAGCAGTGCTGGGGCTCGGCGGCCACCGATCCGCACCGGCTCGAGGTGACCGTCGGCCGGCTGCGCCGGCGCCTGGGGTGCTTCGGCACCGTCGTGGTCGCCGTGCCCGGGCGCGGCTACCGCCTCGCCACGTCGACGTCGTAACTCGCCACACGGCGAAGTGAGCGTCCGTCCGCTGCTCCTGGGTCGACCGGTGACAGACTTGGCCACCGAATGGTCACCGCATGCGCAGCAGACGCCCACCTGTGACCAGGCCGTCAGCGGGTGGGGGCGCGGGACGCTCTAGCTCGATCGGACGGCCTTCATCGCAGGAGAGGGCGCACGCGACGATGACGACCGACCGCGGGTGCGGTCAGCTCTCGCCGCCCTCCGAGGGCTTCTCGCCCGGCAGGACGGCCCAGGTGTCACCGACCTCGCCCTCCGGCTTCGCGGTACCCCCGTTCTCGCTGGCGTCGGTCAGATTGGGGTCGCCCGGCTCTCGCCCGCCGCGTTGGTCGTCGGGACCACCGGGGGCATCGCTGAGGGGCCTATGGGTGCGGGGATCGATCTCAGGCATACCCGCGTTGTACCCACCCGCGGCCCCGGCTGAATCGGGCCAGGCCCGAACCCCGGCGACGCCGGCGACACCGTGCCGCTGAATCGCTGGGACGACGCGGACGCCGACGCAGCCGGATCGGACGATCCGCTCGCAGCCCGGATCCACACGTCGCGCCTGCTGGGCGCCGACCCGGACCTCGTCCTGCACGGCGGTGGGAACACGTCGGTCAAGCTGCGCCACACGACCGCGTTCGGTGACGAGGTCGACGCCCTCGTCGTCAAGGGGAGCGGCTCCGATCTGGCGGAAATCGACGCCGCCGGCTTCGCCTGGCTGGATCTCGACGCGGTGACCCGCCTGGCCGGGCTCGACGCGCTGACCGACACGGAGATGGCGAACCAACTCGCCCTCGCCGCCCTGGTTCCGGGCGGTCCGGCGCCGTCGGTCGAGGCCATCCTGCACGCGCTGCTGCCCGCGCGCTTCGTCGACCACACGCACGCCGACGCAGTCGTGACCGTCACCAACACCCCGGCCGGCGCCCAGGCGCTGGCCGACCTGTACGGCGGGCGCGCCGTCGTCGTCCCCTACGTCATGCCCGGGTTCGAGTTGGCCAAGGCGTGCGGCGAACTGCTCGCGAGCGGCGCCCTCACCGCGGGGGTCGAAGCGATGCTGCTCGTGAACCACGGCATCTTCACCTGGGGGGCCACGGCTCGCGAGTCCTACGACCGGATGATCGAGCTCGTCGGCGTCGCCGAGCGGCATGTGGCTGCCCACCGGCGGCCCTGGCCCACGCCCGCCCCTGCGCCCGCTGGGCCGGATCGCCTGGCCCGGGCCCGGTTGCGGCGCGCCGTCTCGACCGCGGCCGGACGGCCCATGATCGTGCAGGGTCACACCGACGAGCAGGTGATGGGCTTTGTCGGGCAGGCCGACCTGGCCGAGCCGACCCAGCGGGGCACGGTCACGCCCGACCACGTGATCCGTACCAAGCCGTGGCCCATGCTCGGGCGCGACGTCGACGACTTCGTGCGGCGGTACGAGCGGTACTTCGACGCCTTCCAGGCCGGACGCGATCTCCAGCGGCTGGATCCGGCGCCCCGCGTCGTCCTCGACCCCGAGCTCGGCATGAGCTGCGTGGGCGCGACGCCCCGTGACGCGGACGTGGCGGCCGACATCTACCGCCACACGATGAAGGTCATTCTCGACGCCGAGGCGCTGGGCGGTTACCGGCCGGCACCGCTTGGCGGACTGTTCGAGGTCGAGTACTGGGACCTGGAGCAGGCCAAGCTGCGCCGCCGCCCCAGGCCGCTGCCGCTTTCGGGGGAGATCGCGCTCGTCACCGGGGCGGCCGGCGGGATCGGGCGTGCCTGCGCGGCGGCGCTCATGGCCGAGGGCGCCGCCGTCGTGGGCGTCGACCGCAGCCCCGATATCGAGGCCACCTTCGACGATCCCAGCTGGCTGGGCCTGCGGGCCGACGTCACCGACGACGCAGCGACGGACGCCGCAATCGACGCGGCCGTGACCCGCTTCGGCGGTCTCGACATGCTCGTGCTCAACGCCGGCGTCTTCCCCGCCAGCGTCCCGATCGCGTCGCTGGCAGCGGACGCATGGCGGCAGGTGATGGCGGTCAACCTGGACGCCAACGTGGCGTTCCTGCGCGCCGCCCACCCGTTGCTCGCGCTGGCCCCCGGCCCGGGGCGAGGCAGGGTCGTGGTCATCGGGTCGAAGAACGTGCCCGCGCCGGGTCCCGGCGCCGCCGCGTACTCCGCGTCGAAGGCCGCGCTCACCCAGCTCGCCCGGGTGGCGGCGTTGGAGTGGGGGGCGGACGGTATCCGGGTCAACGTGATCCACCCGAACGCCGTGTTCGACACGGGCATCTGGACCGACGACGTCGTGGCGGAGCGGGCGGCCCACTACGGCGTGACGGTCGAGGAGTATCGGACCGCCAACGTGCTCGGCACGGAGGTGCGGAGCGCCGACGTCGCCCGCCTGTGCGTGGCTGCGTGTGGCCCGGCATTCGCCAAGACGACGGGGGCGCAGATGCCGGTCGACGGTGGCGACCACCGCGTGATCTGACCCCCACCTCCGTTCGTCGGGAAGGTGGGGAATTTAGGGCTGCGTTAGCGCCCGCCGCCGCGCAGAGGGGGCATCCTTGAACGGTGCTCCTGCCCCGCTTCTTCGCCGTCGGGCTCTGGGTCGGCGTGACCGCGGCGGCGACGGGGACGGTGTGGGCCGCGACCTCGCTGGTCGCGGCCGATGTCACGGACCGACCGGCCCCGGTCGTGGCCCAGCGCGACGTCGTGAACGCGCTCGGCCCGCCGGCGGCTCCTCCCGAGTCGGTCACCACCACGACGACGAGGGTCGGTGGCCCGACGACGACCGCCGGCGGATCGGCCCGGCCCGCCCCGTCGACGTCGGTCCCCGTCGCCCCGGCCCAGCCCGTGGTGACCACGACGACGCCTGCGCCACCGGTGACCACGTCGACGACCCGCCCAGCCGCCTCCGCGACCACCGTGGCGCCGGCGCTGCCGACGGGGACCTACTCGACCGCCGGAGGAGTGGTCCGGGTGTCCTGCAACGGTTTGCTGATCAGCCTCGTGTCGGCCATCCCCACCAACGGCTTCGCCACGAACGTGGTCGCCGCCGGCCCCGGGAACGTCGACGTGCACTTCGTCCGGCCCGGCCAGGATCTGTCGGTCAAGGCGGTCTGCTTCGGCCAGCCGATCCGCTACGACGGGGCCTTCCCGACGCGGTAGCAGGTCGGCAGGCGGCCCGCGGAATCAGCCCCGGTCCGGCGGCGGGCCGAAGCACACGTCGAACCGGGCGCCGCCCTCGGGCGAGCGTCCGGCGGAAACCCAGCCTCCCGACGATTCGGCGGTCCGCCGCACGATGTCGAGGCCGAGCCCGGTTCCGGCGCCGCCGCTGGTGCCCCTGGCCGGCAGCGCGTCGCCTGGGAGTCCGGGACCGGCGTCCTCCACCACCAGGACCCAGGCCCGGCCGCCGCCCCGGCGCACGCCGACGGAGAACGACACCCCCGCCGGGGTATGGGCCAGCACGTTGTTGAGGAGCGCGTCGAGGCAGACCTCGAGTTGGCCCTGGGACACGCCGATCGGCTGGGCACCGGGGGGGACGTCGACGTTCCAGGTTCGCCCCTGTCCGCTGGCGAGGATGGACCAGAACGTCATGCGATGGCGGACGACGGCGCCCAGGTCGCAGGTGCCGCGGCCGTCGCCGGGCGGCGCCCCGGGATGGGTCGTCCGGCGGGACTCCTGGATGACGCTGGTCACCACCTGTTCCAGGCGATCGACGTCCTGGGCGATCTGGGTCCGGTCCTCGGCCGACGTCAGGCCTTCGGCGTCGAGGCGCAACACGGTCAGCGGCGTGCGCAACTGGTGCGAGAGGTCGGCGGCCGCCTCCCGCTCGGCGGCGAGGAGCTCGCCGATCCGCTCGGCGAGCCCGTTCACGGCCTCCCCGACCTGCGCCACCTCGGGCGGTCCGGCGGGTGCGACGCGGGCGGCGAGGTCCCCGCGCTGAAGTCGACCGGTCACCGCGAAGAGCTCGTCCATCGGACGCACGACGGAGACGGCCAGGCGATCGGCGAGCCCCACGGCGACGACGACGACCAGGCAGCCGATGGCGGCGATCACGGCCCACGCCCGCTGCACGCCGTGATTGAGCAGGGCCGCGGCGACGCGGACCCGAACCACCGTCGCCGCCTTCTGGTCGGGCCCGACGATGCCGACGAGGATGTCGCGATCGCCGTGGGCGCCGGCAGCGGTGAACGAGCGCCCCTTGCGGGCGAGCTGCACCTCGGCGTCGACGGGGACGGGCGGCCCCAGCACCGTGCCGTCGGGGAGATAGACGGTGATCGGGCGGGGACTGCCGGCGTTGGCCTGGTCGACGAGCTGGGTGATGGTGGCCGTCTGCCCGGGCACGGCGCTGATCGCCCCTGCGAGCGAGCGTGACTCGAGCTTGGCCGCGTCCAGTGCCCGGTTGGCGGCGACGATGCGGATCAGGCGGCCGAGGGGGATGCAGAAGGCCAGGGCGATCATCGCCGTGACCGCCGCCGCCGTGAGCGCCAGCCGGGCCCTCACCTGGCGTCGGGGTCGACCAGCATGACCCCCACCCCGCGCACGCTGCGCAGGTACCGGGGCGACCTCGCCGACTCGCCGAGCTTGGTGCGCAACCACGAAAGGTGCACGTCGACCGTCTTCTCCGGGCCCCCGTAGGGCTGGCGCCACACGGCCGCCAACAGCTCCGGCTTGGAGACGACCTCACCCTTCCGCACGGCGAGGTGCCACAGCAGGTCGAACTCCTTGCGGCTCAGATCCATCGGCTTCCCGTCAATGGTCGCCACCCGGCTGCGGGTGTCCATGGTCAGGCCGCCGATGCGCAGCGGCTCGTCGGCGTCGCCTTCCCTGGACCGGCGCAGTACGGCCCGGATCCGGGCGTCGAGCTGGTCGGCCGAGTACGGCTTCACGACGTAGTCGTCGGCACCGGCATCGAGCGTCCGGATGATCTCGCCCTCGTCGTCGCGGGCGGTGGCGACGATGACGGGAACGGTTGTGACCGCCCGGAGCATGCGCAGCAGCTCGAGCCCGTCGATGTCTGGCAGGCCGAGGTCGAGCACGACGACGTCCGGACGCCGGTCGACGATGTCGGCCAGGGCGCCGAGGCCGGTGGAGGCGCCCAGCACGACGTGGCCGCGCCCGGTCAACCCGCGGGTCACGGCGGCGAGGATGTGGGGGTCGTCCTCCACGACTGCGACCGTCGTCACAGCCGGGACGCTACCGCCGCCGGTCGCTCGGAGCCGTTGCGAGCGTCCGGTCGAAACCTTGAGCTCGGCTTTGCCTGGAGTTAGCCATCCCGCGCCGACAGTGGGTGCAGTTCGACACACGAAAGGGAGAGGCCTCGACGATGCCCGGAGTACTGGCTGGACTGCTGAGCAAGCTTGCAGGATTGGGGACGCTGGCGAAGGCCGCCGTCGCCGCGGTGACCGCCGCGGTCACCATGACCGTCGCCGGCGGCGCCGCAGGAGTCCTGCCGCTTCCCGGCGGCCACTCCGATCCCGCCGCCGTGGTCCAGGGGATCGAGCACGCCGCCACGACCGTCAGCGTCCCGTCCGTGTCCGCGTCGACGTCCGCCGTCGCCGGCGCAGGCTCGACCGGCCTCCAGGCGACCGCAGGTACTTCTGCTCAGGCGTCCACCACGGTGACGTCCAGCGCCGCGGTCGGGACCGGCAGCACAGGGGTCACCGGCACGGCCAAGGCGTCCGTCTCGACCCCGGCAGCGACGCCGGCTGCGTCGACGCCGACGACCCCGCCCGCGCTCCCTCCGTGCGTGAAGGACCTCATCCCGGCCAAGGGGACGACGCCCGACCCGGCCACGTTCCTCGCCAAGCTGCGCACCTGCATCCAGAGCCTGATCGCAGCCCACGTGCCCGTCGGCGGCGTCCAGGGGGCTTTCGGTTCGGCCGGCCTTCCGGCCGACGTGAAGGCGTGCATCTCGTCGGCGCTGACGCTGGCGCCCACGACGGGGAGCACGACCATCGCCAACCCGGCCGCGCTGTTCCAGAGCCTGGCGGCCTGCCTGCCGGCCGGCTCGATCCCCGGCCTCGGCTCGATCCCGGGCCTCGGCTCCATCCCCGGCGTCGGCTCGCTGCCGAGCACCGGCGCCATCACGAACCACACGACCGGGAGGTAACCGGCAGCGGCGGCGACCCGGCCCGGACGTGGGCCGGGCCGCCGCCCGCCGGGCGCGGGCCTCCGGCTCGCACTGTGTTCGAAGCAACGACGCGGCGTCGACCCAAGGAGGATCGGTGAAGTCGAGGAGAGGTGCGGCGGTGGTTGCCTCCACGATCGCGGTCGCGGCGACCGCAACGGCCGCACTGACGGTCAACCTGGGCTTGATCGGCCAGGCGGGGGCGCCCGGGCGAGCGGTGCTCTCGAGCCAGGTCGTCGTGCCCTCGACGACCGTGGTCTACAGGGACGTCTACGACCTACCGCCGACGACGGCGGTTTCTCCGACGACGGCTGTCCCTCCGACGACGAAGGCCGCCGCCACCAGCGGCCGGCCCGCCACCCCGGTCACCCGCCCGTGACTCCAGCCCCGACCCCGCATGGCGCTCACCGGCGACCGCCACTGACCGACGCCGAACGGGCCGCTCGAATCGCCCGGCTGGCGGAGCGCCAGGGTCGCCCCCGCCCGGCGCCCGCGCCGCGTGCGCCGGAGGCGGCGCCGGCGACGCATGCCACCGTCGATCCCGTACGTCGGCCCGAGCCCATGGCCGACGTTCGCCCCGCCGGCCGGAATGCGGCGGCCATCGGCGGGACCGGCACGGCCGGGCGCCGGCGGGCCCACCGGGCCGCGGCCGGCAGGGTCCTCGCCGCCGGCGTGAGCTTCTCGGTCATGTTCGGCATCGTCGCCGTGCTGGCCGGAGCGCAGGGGCCGACCCTCGCCACGACCGCTTCCGCAGTCAGTGCCCCTCCGCCCTCGGTTGTCACCGAGATCCGCCATCTCCCGGCGGTTGCCGCCGGGGCCCCGCCGCCCACCTCGGGCGGTCCGGCGCCCCAGCCGACGACCACGGCGACGTCGTCGCCGCCCCGGACGAGCTCCACCGCCGCGGCAGCGCGAACCTCGACCCAGGCGGCGGCCACGGCGACGACCCGGGTCACGACCGCCACCCCGGCCACGACTGCGCCGCCGGTCACCGCCATCACTCCGCCCACCACTGCCTACCGACCGCCGGTGACGGTCGCTCCGACGACGGTGCCGGTGAAGGTGCCGGACACCCGGACCGGGGCGAGTCACCCGTGACCCTGACCGGCGAGCACGAGGTGTCCGAAGGGACGTTCGCGGCGATGGGGTGCCGGGTCCACGTCGTCGTGGTCGGCGGCCCGGACGGCTCGGTCGAGCTGGCCGCTCGGCGGGTCACCCTGCTCGAAAACCTGTGGAGCCGGTTCCTTCCGGGAAGCGACGTCTCCCGCTGCAACGCGGCTGCAGGCCGCGCCACCGTGGTGTCGCCACTCACGATCGCCCTCGTCCGACGGGCCGTCGGGGCCTGGCGGACGACGGGCGGCCGGTACGACCCGACCGTCCTGTCCGCCTTGGAGAACTTGGGCTACGTCGACTCCTTCGAGCACGTGCCCTCGTCCACGCCGTTCCCGGCGGCGCCGGCGCGTCCCGCGCCCGGTTGTGCCGGGATCGTCGTCGACGGCGAAACCTCGACCGTCACCGTCCCTGCCGGCGTGCGCTTCGACGCCGGCGGCATCGGCAAGGGACTGGCAGCCGACCTGGTGGCGGCGGACCTGCTCGCTGCCGGCGCCAGCGGCGCGTGCGTCAACCTCGGCGGCGACCTGAAGGCGGTGGGTGAACCCCCGTCGGCCGACGGCTGGACCGTCGGCCTCGAAGATCCCTACGACACCGGTCGGGAGCTCCAGCGGTTCGCGGTGGCCGACCAGGGGGTGGCCACCAGCAGCCGGACCTACCGCACCTGGGAGCGGGCCGGGGCGCAGGTGCACCACCTGATCGACCCGGCAACCGGGGCACCGGCGTGGACCGACCTGGCGTCGGTCACCGTCGTGGGGGCGACGGCGTGGCAGGCGGAGATTCTGGCCAAGGCCGCCTTCGTGGCCGGCCCGGTCGAAGGGGCGGCGCTGATCGCCCGGGCCCGGGCGACGGGTCTGATGGTCGACGATGGCGGGAGCGTGCATGCGTTGCCCGGGTTCACCGGAGAGGAGCAGGTGGCATGTTGAGCGCGGTACGACTGAACCCCAACGTCGAGTGGTACGTCGCCCGGGCCAGCGGGTTGGTGGCGTGGGGACTGCTGGCCACCACCGTGCTGTGGGGGCTGGTCTACGCCGGACGGCTGACCCGCAAGGTGCCGCCGCCGGCTTGGAACCTGGACCTGCACCGGTTCCTCGGCGGCCTGTCGGTGGTGTTCGTCGGCGTGCATGTGCTCGCGCTGGCCGCGGACAGGTACGTCGAGTTCGGGTTCACCCAGATCCTCGTGCCGATGGCGTCGGGCTGGCGACCGGGTTCGGTCGCGTGGGGCATCACCGCGATGTACCTGCTCGTCGCCGTGGAACTGACGTCGCTGGCCAAGCGGAGGCTGCCGAAGAAGATCTGGCGCGCCGTCCACCTGCTGTCGTTCGTGCTGTTCGTGTTCTCGACCGTGCACGCCATCCAGTCGGGTACCGACCTCGCCAACCCGGTCGTACGCGTCGTCGGCATCGGCCTCATCACCCTGGCCGTGGCGGCCGCCGGTCTTCGCATCGCCCGGACGCGGCACGTCGTCGGGCCGGCACCGGCACCGTCGACGGTCGCCGCCGTCGGTGCCACCGCCGAGCGGCCGCCGGCGATGTCGTCCATGCGTTAGGGCGCCACCCGGGCCCGCGCCGGCGTTGCCGTCCTGACGGCGCGTGCCCCGACCGGGACGGTGGTCCTCGGCCCTCGGCGAACCGGCCGCCTCGCACGGGCGTCGCCGCGCGACCTCGGTCGTCGACGGATCGCGGTCCGGCCCAGAGCCGGGAACGGGCCGCGGCAGAGGTCGCAAGATAGGGTCAGCGTGATGAAGGGTGTAATCCTCGCCGGGGGAAGCGGCAGCCGGCTCTTCCCCCTGACGCGCATCACCAACAAGCACCTCCTGCCGATCTACGACCGGCCCATGGTCAGCTACGCCATCGAGGCCCTGGTGAAGGCGGACGTGTCCGAGATCATGGTCGTCACCGGCGGAACCCACGCCGGCGAGTTCCTCCGGCTGCTGGGCAGCGGCCACGAGCACGGCATCGACCGGCTCGTGTACGCCTACCAGGAGCGCCCGGGCGGCATCGCCGAGGCGCTGGGGCTGGCCCGCCGCTTCGTGGACGACGACTCGCTGGTGGTCATGCTGGCCGACAACATCGTCGAGCGGTCACTCGCCCCGGCCGTCTCCCACTTCCTGGCCCAGGACAAGGGCGCCCGCATCCTGCTCTCACGGGTCGCCGAGGCGTCGCACCTGTCGCAGCTCGGCGTGCCCGAGTTCGACGAGCAGAACCGGATGCGCCGCATCATCGAGAAGCCCGAGGACCCGCCCAGCCCATACGCGGTGACCGGCATCTACTTCTACGACAACCGTGTGTTCGAGATCATTCCGACGCTCGAGCCGTCCGGGCGCGGCGAGCTCGAGATCACCGACGTCAACAACTGGTTCGTCGGCGAGGGGCTCATGGAGTGGGAAGTGCTGGAAGGATTCTGGGGCGACGCGGGCGAGTCGATCGACGGCTATTACGCGGTCAACGACTTCGTCCGTACCCACGGCGCCAACCGGTCCTGAGCGTCGCCGGCTCGGGTCATCGCGCCCGCCGGACGGCGGCCGCGACCACGTCGACCGAGGGTTCGGCGCTCGTGCCGCCGTCGCCGAGAAAGAGGCCGTGGACGGCCACGGCGACAAACGCCAACTGCGTCGGGTTGCGGGCCAGGACGCCGTCGCCAAGCTCGTCGGCGTGTTCGCGCAGGTACGCCGCCGCGGCCCGGACGGCGGCCTGCTGGCGTCGGTCGCGCTCGGCCGGCAGGTCGAACTTCCACCGTCGCGTGCGATCGGAGATCAGCGCCTTCGAGGCGTCATCGAGCTCGATGCCCGTCGCCGGGAAGACCCGGCAGTCGTAGGTGCGGCACGTGCGAGGCCGATCCTCGTAGATCGAGCAGCCGCCGTCGACGAACATCGGGCAGTGGCCGCGCTCGTCGTAGCCCATGAGCACGTTGCCGGTCGGAAGTCCCGGCGCCGGGAACAGCAGGGCGGACGGGATGCGCGACAGCGTCCGGGTCTCGTCGGGCGCGACGTGCACGAACTGTGACGACGTGCAGCACGCCGTGCACCCGCCGCAGGGGACCGCTGCGCCCGCGTCGTCGCGCTGCGCCCGGCCGAAGGCGACGATCCACGACGAGAACCTGCCGGCCGCCAAATCCTGTTGTGCGTCGGTCTGGTCGTCTGCCATTCGTGCCCGGCGATGGGCCGGTTGCCGCACCGCGGTCAGTGCGACGGTTGATGGTAACGGGATCCGATCCCCTCGTAGATCCGGACGTGCTGGGCCGCCGCCGCCTCCCAGGTGAACCGGGCCGCCACCCGTGCCCCGCCGGCTCGCAGCCGGTCGCGCAACGCCGGGTCCTCGATCACCGACCGCATGGCCCGGGCCAGCGCGTCGGGGTCGGACCTGGGAACGAGGAGCGCGCTCTCGCCGTCGGTCAGGTACTCCCGGAACACGGGGATGTCCGTGGCCACGACCGGCAACCGCGCGCTCATGGCCTCCAGCACGGCGAGCCCCCAGCCCTCCTTGATCGACGGGAAGGCCAGTGCGTCGGCGGCGCCGTACCAGCCGGGAAGCTCGTCGTCGGCCACCGTGCCGAGAAGGACGACATCGCGGTCGAGCGCCAGGCCGAGCGCAGGCAGGCCGGCCAGTGCCGCCTCCCGGTACTCGGCGTAGTCCTGGAACGAGTGGCCGCCGACGACGGCCAGCACGGGACTGGGGGAGACCTCCGCCTTCAGCCGGCCCAGGGCAGCCAGGAGGTCGACGCTGCCCTTGCGCGGCTCGATGCCGCCGATGGCGAGGAAGAGGAACCGGCCTTCCGCTCCGACCCGACTGCGGAGGGCGGCGCGTCGCTCCGGCGCTGTTCGGCCGAACCGGAGGCGGTCGACGCCGTTGTAGACCACGCCGGCGTCGACCCCGTAGTCGGCGTGGAGCAGTGCCCGCCAGTGCAGGCTCACGACCAGCACGATGTCGGGCTCGATGATGGCCTGGCGCTGGCAGTCGATGAGCGCCGGCGTGGTGAAGTCGTCGACGTGGTGGACGGTGCGCACGACCGGGATGCGGGCGCCGCCGTCGCGCACCCGCGCCGCCGCCCGGGCCGCGATGCAGTCCTGCGCGTGGAAGACGTCGAAGTCGGCCGCCATGGACGAGAGGCCGTCGACCAGGGCGTCCACCGACTGGGACACCCGTTGCTCGAGCGTGTCCGCCGCCGGGGGAGAGGGCACGATCACGTGCGGGGCGGCGACCGGCCGGAAGAACCCGCGGTCAGGGTCACCGAGGGCGACGACGGTCACGTCCGCGCCCGCGGCGGTGAGCGCCTCCGCCAGCGACAGTGTGTGGACCACGCCGCCGCGAGGCTTGGTCGAGTACGTGACCAGCGCGACCCGCGGGCCGGTGGTCACGGTCGAGCGGTGACCAGCGCCGGGTCGCGCAGGGCCAGCGCGGCAGCGGCGAGCGAGGCTCGGGCCGCGGTCTCGGTGACGAGGCACCCGGCGTCGCGCAGCTTGGCCCGCTGGCCCTCGAAGCCCTGCGGGTCGCCGGCGGTCCCCAGGACGTAGGCGACCACCTGTGGGCCGGCGCCCCCGTCGATGACCTCGGCGCAGACCGGTGCCAGCTCCCCGGCCGGGTCGGGGTGCGAGCCGTGGCCGAGGACGACGTCGAGCAGGACCACGGCCGTCTCGGGTGAGCGTCCTTCCGCCCGCAGCAGCCCGACGCGCGCTTGCGGGTCGATCATCGGGTGCGGCCGGCCCTTCGTGTACTCCTCCTCGCCGAGGTCGAGGCAGACGTGGCTGCCGTCGGGTGCGGGCAACCCGTAGCGCTTGTCGATCGGCGTGTTCGAGTAGATCGGGCCGAGCCGGCGGGTCAGGATCACCAGCGACTCGTAGCACAACGTCCCCCCCGAGAACAGGCCGCGGACGAGCCGCCGGTCGCCGGACGCCGACGACGAGAGGCGGGCGCACGCGTCCTCGACCTGGGCGGTCAGCCCGTCCGACGGGTCGGGCGCGTCGATGCCCACGGCGGCGAGGGCCCGGATCACCCCCTCCTCCAGCGTGGTCACCACCTCGACCCCGTCGGGAAGGTCGAGCGGGGCCTCCAGGCCGACCATGGCCGCGACCAGCGGCGTGCCGCCGGCCAGGCCGACGACCGCCTTCGCCACCCGTGGCGAGGGCGGCTTGGACACGAACAGGATGGCGTCCGTGCCGGGGTCCTCCCGCATCGCCGCAATGGCCAGCTTGGCCATCCGGCCGTCGACGGCCTCGCTCAGGTCGCGGCCACCGAGGCCGACCACGTGGGACACGCCGGCGCCCCACCGGTCGAGCAGGCTCATCGCCTCCTGGGCCCCGGTGCCGGCGGCGGCGATCACGCCGACCCGTCCCCGCCTGACCACGTTGGCGAACCCGAGGCCGATCCCCCCGAGCATCGCCGTCCCCGCGCCCGGGCCCATGACCAGCCGGCCGACCTGGCCGGCGCGGTCCTTGAGCTCGACCTCGTCGGCGACCGTCACGTTGTCGCTGAAGAGCAGGACGTGCAAGCCGGCCGACAGGGCCTTGTGGGCCTCGATCGCCGCGTAGTCGCCCGGCACCGAGACGATGGCCACGTTGGTGCCCGGGTGCAGGCTGACGGCCTCGTCGACGGTGCGGGCCCGGCGTTCGGCCCGGTCGGCGCCCCCGCCGCTGCGCGCCGCGAACAGGGCCTGTTCGGCGGCGCCGATCGCTGCCTCCACCACCGCCTCGTCAGCGGCGCGGGCGGCCACGAACAGGTCGTTGGCCGATGCCGGACCCACGTCGGCGGACGCGAAACCCTGACCGAGGAGGATGTCCAGGTTGGCGGGCGTCGCCATGGCCGCGGCCGCCCACTCGACCCCGTCGACGTCGAACATGGAGCGCGTCCCCGACAACTGCAGGACCGAATCCAGGTAGGTGTCGGCGAAGACCTTGACTCGGGTGGCCATCGCCTCAGTCGACCGCGGTCAGGGGCCGGACGCGGACGATTCGGGTGCCGGGATCGCCTTCGAGCTCCGACACGGTTCCCTCCAGCGAGGCGTAGACGAGCTGGGGCGTGGTGACGACGGCGATCTCGCCGCCCCGGCGGAGGAACTGGATCGCGGCCCGGATCTTGGGGCCCATGCTGCCCTCGGGGAACTCGCCGGAGTCCAGGTACGCCTCGGCCTCGACCACGCTCATCTCGTGGATCGGTACCTGCTGGGGGGTGCCGTAGTGCAGCAGGACGGAGTCGACACCGGTCACGAGGACGAGGGCTTCGGCCGCCAGCGCGGTGGCCAGCTGCTGGGCCGCGTAGTCCTTGTCGATCACCGCGTCGACCCCCTGGTAGCCGGTCTTGCCCCGGACCACGGGTACGCCCCCGCCCCCGGCCGCGACCACGACCATGTTCTGCTCGAGCAGGGCCCGGATGGCCGCCGTCTCCAGGATGGTCACCGGCTGGGGCGACGGCACGACCCGCCGGTAGCCCCGCCCGGCGTCCTCCTTCACCACCCAGCCCCGGCTGGCCCCGAGGGCCTCGGCCTCGTCCTTGGAGAAGAACGGCCCGATGGGCTTCGTCGGGTTCCCGAAGGCGGGGTCGTCGGGGCTGACCGACACGTGGGTGACGACGGCCACCGCCCCCCGCATCCACGACGGGTGGCCGACGTTGGCGACCTTGCCCAGGGCCAGGCAGATGGTGCTCCCGAGCTGGCCCTCGGTCATGGCGCCGAGGGCGAACAGGGGCTGGGCCGGCACCAGGGCGGCGCCCTCCTCCTGCTGGATGGCCAGGTTGCCGACCTGGGGCCCGTTTCCGTGGACCAGCACGACCCGCCATCCCGTGCGCAGGAGCGAGCACACCGACCGGGCCATCGACGTGGCGTTGCGCTCGATGTCGTCGGCCGTGCCGGCCTGGCCCTCGCGAGTGAGCGCATTCCCACCCAGGGCGACGACGGCGGTCTTGGCCATGGACACACGCCCCCTCGAGGAACAGGATGCGAAATTTCTTTTCATCATAGTGTAGGGTGACCGTGAGCAGCGAGGGGGAGGAGGCACCCGATGAGCAACGACCAGACGCCTCCGGTCGGTCCCTTCTCCGACCCTGAAGTGCCCCGGGCCCTGCTCGCCCGATGGTTCCAGGCCGAGGAGCGGCTGTACCCCGTCGCCATGGTCCTCCCCGAGCGGTACGAGACGGTCGTCCGCCTGGTGGGCCGGGTGACCGAGCAGCTCCGGGCGTCGTGCCCCGATCTCGCCAGCCTCGTCGCGGCCGACGGCGACGCCCTCGAGACGGCCCGGCGGGTGGCGTCGTTCGACCCGGCCACCGCGGCCGACATCGACCTGTCCCTGATCGCCGGCGCGGCGTGCTCGATCCGCTACCGCGAGCTGGCCGCCAACCGGACCTCGTAATTGACACCCTTGCCCGCTGCGATGTTGCCTGGAAGCGCGCTGGCGCCCGCAGGACACATCCGTACCCTCACGTAGGAGCCCCGTGCCGACAGACTCGCTCCTCGGCCCTCCGGCCGCCCTGGCCCACCTCCTCACCGAGCTCCAGAGCAAGGGGCTCAGAGTCGAAGCGTCCACCGAGGCCCGCCATGGCGGCGCGGGCCCGAGCGACTCCGGGATGCTGTGGATCGAGGGCGTGGCCGTCACCGTCCCGGTCGACGCCGCCTTCGCCAAGTCGTCGCCCTACTCCCTGCGGGCCGAGGACGACGGTTTCGGCATCTACCACGACGGCGTGCGGATGGCCGCGGCCACCGGGGCGTCCCGGCCCCGGTACTACGACCTGACCACGGCCGACGGCACCCCCTACTGGAAGATCGCCCTGCTCCACCTCGACTCGCTGGCCAGCACGGTCCTGCAGACGTGCGCGTACTGGGGCAACGCCGACCAGTGCCAATTCTGCGGCATCGGCCTGTCGCTCGACGCCCACCGGACGATCGCCAAGAAGCGCCCGGAGCAGTTGGCCGAGGTGGCGGTCGCGGCCAAGGAGCTCGACGGCGCGGTCGACGCCACCCTGACCACGGGCAGCACGTACGGCACCGACAAGGGCGCCCTGTACGTCGGCCGTTGCGGGGCGGCGGTGAAGGAGGCGGCCGGGCTGGCGGTGGAGGTCCAGTTCGAGCCGCCCGACGACCTCGACGTGATCGACCGGGTCCACGACATGGGAGTCGACTCGGTCGGCATCCACGTCGAGACGTTCGACCCTGCCGTGCTGGCCCGCATCGCCCCGGCCAAGGCGCGCACGGGCATCGAGGGGTACTTCGCGGCGTGGGAGCGGGCGGTGAGCCTGTTCGGGGCCGGGCAGGTGTCGACGTACGTGATCCTGGGCATGGGCGAGGACCCCCAGCTGACCGTCGACGGCTGCAAGCGGGCCATCGACCTCGGCGTGTACCCCTTCGTCGTCCCCCTGCGACCCATCGCCGGCAGCCTCATGGAGGATCTGCCGCCGCCGACCGCCGAGTACACCGAGACGGTCTACCGCCAGGTCGTGCCCTACCTCGCCGCCCGCGGGCTGAGCGCCGAGGGCGCCACCGCCGGATGCGCCCGGTGCCAGGCCTGCTCGGCCATGAGCACCGTCGAGCGGGCGGTGACGCTGTCCAGGGCGCCGAGATGACCGACGCCCGTTCGCCGGTCCGGTCCGGGCGCCGCCACCGGGTCGAGTGCCGCCCGGCGGACACCGCCGAGGAGCTCGACACCCATTTCCGCATCCGCCACGAGGTGTTCGTCGAGGAGCAGGAGCTGTTCGGCGGCACCGACGTCGACGGGCACGACGCTGAGCCCGGCGTGGTGCACGTGCTCGCCTTCCTGAACGACGAGCCGGTGGGCACCGTGCGCCTGTTCCCGCTCCCGGTCGATGCCGGGGACCGGCTGTGGCAGGGCGACCGGCTGGCGGTGGTGCGGTCCGCCCGCATCCACGGCCTCGGCCGCCCCCTCGTGCGGTTCGCGGTGGCGACGGCAGGGGAGCGGGGCGGCCGGGAGATGGTCGCCCACATCCAGCTCCAGAACGTCGCCCTGTTCGAGCGGCTCGGCTGGCACAAGGACGGCGACGTCGAGGTCTATGTCGGCGTGCACCACCAGCCCATGGCCATCGACCTGCAGCGGGTCCGCCGCTCGTCCGTCGCCTGAGCGGCGAACCCGCGGGTTCGCGCCGAAGCGGGTGTGACAGAGTCCGGGACAGCGAACCCGAGGAGGGCCATGAGTGAGCACCTGAGAGACCGGTTGCACGAGGCCATGCACCGCGGCACCAAGGTCTCCGAGACCGAGTTGGAGGAGGTGACCGCCGTCGTGCTCGCCATCGTCGCCGAGGTGACGGCGGAGGTGGCGCTGGTCATCGGCGAGCTGACCGCCCGCGTCGAGGCGCTGGAGTCGGCCAAGGGCGCGGCGGCCGCCGGGTAATCACTGCTCGTCGCGTTGCGGGCCGTCCCCGACCGCGTACGCCGGCTGATGGACGGTGCGGCGGATGACGACCTCGTGGTCCGCGCTGAACGGACGTGCCTCCAGGTTCGAGCTCCACGAGACCGTCGGGGTGATCTCGAGGTACGTCCCCGGCCCGTACGAACCCGCCCGTTCGACGGGCGCCGCCGAGCCGTAGATCCGCAGGTAGCGCGGTGTCCACGGATCGGCGGAGACCAGGTCGTCGACGACGAGCGCGACCTTGGTGTTCCCGTCCTGAACGTTGCGGAACTTGCGCGTCCGCTCGACGCCGAGCCCGCCGACGTACACGTGCGCGCCGTCGAACTCGTAGCCGACGGGAACCACATCGGGCTGGCCGTCCGAGGCGACCGTCGCCAGTCGCGCCAACCGCTGGGACCGCAGGTAGGTGATTTCCTCATCCGAGAAGGGCATCGTTCTTTCCTTCCCTGGCGATGGCCCGACGCAATCGGCCGGATCGTCCCGACCTACAGGCCGGTCACCCCTTCGCGCGTCAGGTCGACCACCACCTCCCGGCGGCCGCCCGACGACACCGCCACCTCGCCCGTGCCGTCCAGGGTGCCGATGACGTCGGCGCGGATCCCCCGGTCCAGGAAGGGGCGGGCGCAGTCGTCCTCCCGGCCCGGCGGCGCGCACAGCAGGAAGGCGAAGCACGGGAAGGCGACCAGCCATTCGCTCAGGGCCACGCCCGTCGGCACCGGCACCGCGTCGAGGTCGACCGTCACGCCGAGCCGCCGGCATTCGAGGAGCATGGCCAGCGAGCCCACCATCCCCGCCATGCTCACGTCCTTGGCCGCCACGCAGGAGCCGTCGTCGGCGACGGTCGCCAGCGTGCGGACGTCGCCGGCCAGGCGCCCACCCCGTTCGTCGAAGGAGCCGAAGAAGGCGAAGTCGGACCGCATGGCCCCCTCGGTGACGCAGGCCAGCAGCAGGTGCTGCCCGGCCGCCGCGTGACGTACGGAAAGCACGTTTCGGGCCCGACCCAGGCCGAAGGCCGAAATCGACGGTGGCCCGTCGTGGCGGGTGAGGTGGCCGCCCACGACCGGCACGTCGTACAGCCCGGCCGCGTGACGCATCCCTTCGAGCGCGGCGCGGGCGACGTCCTCGTCGGCCACGACCGTGTCCACGATGGCCAGAGGCACGGCCCCCATGGCCGCCAGGTCGTTGACGTTGGCCAGCACCGCGGCCACGCCGGCGCCGAACGGGTCACGGGCGACGAACGCAGGGAGGATGGCCTCGCCACCGACCACGAGCGAGCCCTCGCCGCCCGGGATCACGGCCCCGTCGTCGCCCGGCCCGGCCTGCCAGTCCGTGGCGCCGAAGACCTCGCGCACGAGCGCGATCGGCGCCTTGTTCCGCAGGCCGGGATGGGCCCGCAACCCCGCCACCAGTTCCGTCAGCCCGCGCAGGCCGCCCTGGTCGGCGGCGCCGAGCTCGTCCATCCTGCGTCCTCCCGACATTGCACTAAAGTAAACAGCTCTCTACCATAGGAGGACGTGGGCGTGCCCTTCCCCCTTGACCTGCCCGGGCGCCCGCCCAAGCCGCGGCGGGTGGGCATCACCCACGTGCTCGACAAGGGGCTTCCCGCCCGTGAGCTGGTCGGGATCCTGGACACGTGCGGTGCGTTCGTCGACGTCTGGAAGTTCGGTTGGGGCACCGCCTACCTCGACCCTGGCGTGGAGGCCAAGCTGGCCGCCCTCGCCGACTGCGGGATCCTCGGCTGCGTGGGCGGCACGCTGCTGGAGGTGGCGTGGGTCCAGGGGCGGGTGGAGGAGTTCCTGGCCTGGGCCGACGGGGTCGGGTTCCCGTGTGTGGAGGTGTCGCGCGGCGCCGCTCCGATGCGCCCGGACGAGAAGTACGAGCTGATCCGCAGCGCGTCGCGCCGGTTCACGGTCCTGTCGGAGGTCGGCGCCAAGGACCCGACCGAGCGGATGCCGTGCGTCGACTGGGCCGACGAGGTCGCGGGCGACCTGGCTGCGGGGGCGGCCTGGGTGCTGACCGAGGGACGCGAGAGCGGCACCGTCGGTATCTACGACGACGCGGGCACGGTCCGCGAGGACGTCGTCGCCTCGGTGCTGGGCGCCGGCGGCGTGGAGCGGGTGGTGTTCGAGGCGCCCCGGAAGGACCAGCAGGCCTGGTTCGTCCAGCACTGCGGGCCCAACGTGAACCTGGCCAACATCCCGGTCGCCGAGGTGCTCGGCGTGGAGACCCTGCGGCTCGGCCTGCGGGCCGACACCATGCGGATGCCGTCGACCTCCATGTCCGATGCCGCCAGGGCGACGGGGCGCCCGTGACCAACGTCGTTCCCGGCCAGTACCGGCGGGTGTCGGTGGCGACCGTCGCCGGCCCCATCACCGCCGAGGGCCTGACCCGCCACTTCCTCGGCCGGGAGGCCTATCGGCACACCCGGTTCATCGTCGCCCGGGCCGGAGGGGAGACCGCGCTCGTGCGTGTGGCCAGGACCGACGAGCGGCCCTTGTTCTCGCCGGTCACCGCCGTGGAGGTGCTCGCCCTGCCCGACGAGTGCGCCTACGTGCACGCCCCCGACGTCGACACCGGCGTTCCGACCGCGCTGGCACAGGTCGCAGCGGCACAGGGGTCGGGGACCCGCTGTGTCGTCGTCGAGGGCCGCTACTCCCACGTGAGCTTCATCCTCGACGCCGCGCCGGTGCGCGTACGGGTGGGCGACGTCGTCCCTCCCGGGCCTCCGAAGCTTCTCGACCAGGCGTCCCGGGTGCTGGCGCTGGCCGAGGACCTCCCCCCGATCGAACTGGTGGCCGACGTCGTCGACCTCGTCGACCTGGCCCGCGACCACCCGGCCGACCGTTACCTGCTCCCGTGTCGCGGATCGGGATTCCGCCTCGACGGCGACGACCTGGGTGCGGTCGACATCGAGTTCCTCGACGAGCGGCCGGCGCGGCGGGACTGGACCCTGCTCGGATGCGAGCGCTCCCGGGGCATCCACGAGTGGTTCTACGGCGATCGCCCCCGGGAGGCGGTGGAGCTGTGCCCGCGCCGGCTGTTCCCGGCCGACGGCCGCCCGCTGCTGACGAAGTGCTGCCTGCTCGAGGACACGATCGCCGACGAGGGCACCACGGTCGTGGTGCCGTGGGGCGCGTCGCTCGCCCAGGTCAACCAAGCGCTGGCCACCATTGCCAAGGCTGCGGAACCGGCGTGGGCGCCCGCATAGCCGAGTCGGAGCTCTACGCCCACCTCTGGGGGACGGACGAGCTGCGCGCCGTCTTCGACGAGCGGGCCCGCCTCCAGTCCTGGCTCGACGTCCTCGCCGCCCTGGCGCGGGCCCAGGCGTCGATGGGGGTCATCCCGCCCGAGTCCGCCGAGGAGATCGGCCGCGCCGCCGACGTCGACCGGCTCGACCTGGCCTTCGTCGCCGAGGAGACGCGGCGGACGTCGCACTCGACGCTCGGGTTGATCCACGGCCTCCAGCGGGTGCTCCCCGCGCCCGCGTCCGAGCACGTGTACCTGGGGGCGACCGTCCAGGACGTGACGGACACGTGGACGGCCCTCGCCATCCGAGAGGTCGGGCGGGTGGTGTGGCGGGATCTGCGGGTGGTCGAGGACCTGCTGGTCGGCCTGGCCGAGCGGCACCGGGACACGGCGATGGTCGGCCGGACCCACGGCCAGCCGGGGGCGCCGATCACGTTCGGCTTCAAGGCCGCCTCGTGGGCCGACGAGGTCCGCCGCCACATCGAGCGTCTCGCCGAGGGCCGGGGACGGTGGCTCGTCGCCCAGCTCGGCGGGGCCGTCGGCGTGCTCGGGTTCTTCGGCGCGGACGGGCCGGCGCTACGCGCCGCCTTCTGTGGCGAGCTGGGGCTGGGCGATCCGGGGATCTCGTGGCTCATCTCTCGGGACCGGCTGGCCGAGTTCGCGAACGTGCTGGCCATGGTGTGCGGCACCCTGGCCCGTATCGGCAACGAGGTGCTGGAACTGCAGCGGCCGGAGATCGGCGAACTGCGGGAGCCGACGACCGCCGACGCGGTCGGCAGCATCACCATGCCCCACAAGCGCAATCCCGAGCGCAGCGAGCATCTGGACACCCTCGCCCGGCTCGTGCGGGCCAACGCCGGTGTGCTGCTGGAGGCGATGGTCCAGCAGCACGAGCGCGACGGGCGGGGTTGGAAGGCGGAATGGGTCGCCTTCCCCGAGGTCTGCCTGCTCACCGGGGTGGCGGTGCAGACGGCCGCCGCCCTCCTGTCGGGGTTGGAGGTGGACGTCGGGGCGATGGCGGCCAACCTCCACGCGGGGGCCGACCGGGCCGGCTCGGAACGGGTGCTCGCCACCCTCACCGCCCGCGTCGGCAAGCACGAGGCCCAGGCCCGGCTGCACCAGGCCATCGGCCCGGGGGCGCAGCGTCCGGCGACGCTGGAAGCGGCGGTGGCCGCGACGGAGCTCCTTGACCCCGGGGAGCTGCGGGACATCCTGGCCTCCCCCGCCCTCGCCGGCGCCCAGGCCATGGTCGACCAGGTCCTGCGCCGGTCGCGCACCGCCCGTCTCGCGGAGCGCGAAGCATGGGCGTGACCCAGCGCGCCTCCTTCCCGCCGGCGCTGGACCGCTTTCCACTGGCCACGCTGCCGACGCCGTTGGTGCGGGCGAAGCGGCTCGAAGCACGTCTCGGCGGACCTCCGCTCTACGTCAAGCGGGACGACCTGACGGGGTTCGCCGCCGCCGGGCACAAGGCCCGTCCGCTCGAGTTCCTCGTCGGCGCCGCCGTGGCCGGTGGCTGCGACGTGCTGGTGACCGGCGGGGGCCCGGGGTCCAACTTCTGCGCGGCCGCGGCTGCGGCGGCCGGTGCAGCCGGTCTGAGGTGCGAGCTCGTCTTCTACGGCGACCGGTCCGAGCGCAACCATCCGAACCTGGCCCTGGCCCTGGCCTGCGGTGCCGGCGTCCGCTACACGGGCGACCCGGAGCGCACCCCCGTCGACACCGCTGTCACCGGGCTGGCCGCCGAGCTCCGGACCGCCGGTCACCGGCCCTACGCCATTCCCCGGGGCGGGGCGACGGCCGTGGGGGCGCTCGGGATGATGGTCGCCGCCGGGGAGCTGGCCGAGCAGCTGGCGGCGGCGTCGGTCGACGCCGGGGTGGTTGTCATCGCCAGCGGGTCGGGGACGACGTGCGCCGGGCTTGCGCTGGGCACGGACCTGTATGGAGGCGGCTGGCGGGTGGTCGGGGCGTCGGTCAGCCGCCCGGTCGACCGGGCCGGGGCGGAGATCACCAGGCTGGCAACCGAAGCGGCGGCCCTCGCCGGCGCGAAAGCGCCGGCCATGGAGTCGCTCGACCTGGTCGACGCCCGGGGACCCGGGTTCGCCATCCCGTCGGAGGCGGGGGAGCGGGCCGCGTCCCTCGCGCTCGGGAGCGAGGGCCTGCTGCTCGACCCCGTCTACACGGCCAAGGCCTTCGCCGTGGTCCTGGAGCTGGTCGAACGCGGCGCCGACAGGCCGATCGTGTTCTGGCACACCGGCGGGCTGCTGTCGGCGGCCGAGCACCTGGCGGCGGGATGACCGACGTCAGCGGCGCCGAAGCGGTGACGGGGGCGCCGGCGCGGGAGCTGATCGAGTCCGGGTTCGCGCTGGAGAACGCGGACGCGCCGCTGCTGCACCACGGCCTGAACCTGGCCGACATCGCCCACGTCATCGACCTGCGAGGCCGGCGGGTGGTGCCCGAACCGGCCGCCCGCCAGCTCCTCGGTCTGTTGCTCGAGGTGTACGAGACGCCGGCCGACCAGTTCCCGTACGACCCGTCCTACGGCGAGGCCTACAACTCCCGCGAGCACTACTTCGCCTCCCGGCTGGGTGGCGTGGCCGGGTGGCTCCACGCCGGCCGGCCCCGCCGCGAGGCGACCCGCCTGGCGCTGCGCCTCCTCCTGCGCACGCAACTGGTCGAGCTGGTCGCCGACGCCGCCGGCTTCGTCGACAGCGTCGTGACCCAGGCCGAGCGCCACGCCGACACGCTCATGCCCGACCAGACGTACCTCCAGCAGGCCCAGCCCTCGACGTTCGGCCACTACGTCCTGTCGTTCGCCTACCCCACGCTGCGCGACGCGCGGCGCCTGCTCGACGGCCTGGACTGGGTCGACACCAGTCCGGGCGGCGCCGGCTGCGTGAACGGCAGCCGCCTGCTGGAGGACCGTTCGGTGATCGCCGGGCTGCTCGGGTTCGGCGGCGTGATCGAGCACACGCGCGACGCCATGTGGCAGGTCGACGGGCTCATCAACATCCTGGCCACCACGGCCAGCATGTTGTCGAACCAGAGCAAGCTGGCCGAGGACCTGGAGATCTGGTCCAGCGCCGAGTTCGACTACGTCGACCTCGACAGCGGCTTCACCCGGTCGAGCGTGCTGATGCCCCAGAAGCGCAACCCGTACTCCCTGTCGATCGTCCGGGGAGCGTCCGGCATCCTGATCGGCCGCCTGGGCGGCTTCCTGGCCGTGGTCAAGAGCCCGTCGGCTCGGAGCGACAACCTGATCTTCGCCTACGGCGAGGTGCCCCGGTCGCTCGACCTGGCCTGCCGGGTCACCCGGCTCATGAGCGGCGTCGTGAGAACGCTGCACGTCAACGCCAGCCGGATGGCCGACGCCCTGACGTCCGGCTTCACCCAAGCCACCGACCTGGCCGAGCACATCGTGACCGTGTGTCGGATCGACTACCGCACCGCCTACGTGATCGTCGGCCGGACGGTGCGCGAAGCGGCGGCCAGCGGCCTGCGCGGCGTCGACATCACCGGGGAGATGCTCGACAACGCATCGGTGGAGGTCACCGGCCGCCCGCTCGGGCTGGCCGGCCACGACCTGAGCACCGTGCTCGACCCCCGGCTGATCGTGCTGACCCGGTCGGCCCGGGGCGGGGCGGCGCCGGCCGCGCTGGACGCCATGGTGCGGGCGTGCCGGGTCGACGCCGACGCCCTCGACGTCGAGGCCCGCAGCCGCAAGGCGTCCTTCGACGAGGCCGAGCAGGCCCTCCTGGCCACGGCCCGAGTGATCGTCGCCGGGCAGGAACCGGTCCCACCCATCGCATCCGACAAGACGCAGGAGGTCGTGCCGTGACCGTCGACGTGGTCACCGTGGAGCTGCCCGACGAGGTGGAGGTCGTCAACCTCGGCCTGCCGCTGTTCGCCGATGCCGTCCGGGCGCAGGGTCGCCCCGCGGCCCAGGTCGACTGGCGCATCCCGGCCGAGGGGGACCCGGAGCTGGTTGGCGCGCTGACCCGGCTGTACGGGCGGCACGCAGGCGCCGTCGACCGGGCCAACGCCGAGGTCGTCCGTCGCCTCGACTCGGGCGTGCCGGTGCTCGTCGGCATCGACGCCGCCGGCGCCGCGCTGCCAGGAGTGGGGGAGCGGACGATCGTGCACTGCGGGCCGGCCATCGGCTGGGCCGACGTGTGCGACCCGTTGCGACGGTCGGTGCGGGCCGCGGTGGTGGCCGAAGGCTGGGCCGACACGCCCGAGGGCGCCGAGGCGCTGCTGGCGTCGGGCGAGGTGTCGCTCGAGCCGGCCAACCTGCACCAGGCCGTCGTGCCCATGGCCAGTGCCATCGGCCCGTCGGCGCCGGTCTTCGTGGTCGACAACCCCCAGGGCGGCACCCGAGCCTTCTCGTCCATCAACCAGGGCCCGGGTGAGGTGCCGTGGTTCGGCCGGGAGACGCCGGCCGCGATCGAGAGGCTGGTGTTCCTGCGTGAGGTCGCCGGGCCGTTGCTCGCCGAGTGCCTGGCCGGCACGGGGCCGATCGACGTGTTCGGCCTGGTCGCCCAGGGGTTGCAGATGGGCGACGACATGCACATGCGCACCCAGGCGACCACCAACCTGTTCGTCCGGGCCGTCCTTCCCCAGTTGGTCGGCCTCGATGCCCCGCGCCGGGTCGAGCTGGCCCGCTTCCTGGCCTCGGACCACCTCTTCTACCTGAACCTGGCCATGGCCGCGGCGAAGTCGCTGACCCTGTGGGCGGAGCAGGTCGAGGGGTCCAGCCTGGTGACGACGATGTCGCGCAACGGCACGACCTACGGCATCCGCCTGGCCGGCTCGGAGGAGTGGTTCATCACCGGTTCCCCGCCGGTCGGCCAGGCCATGTACTACTCGGGCTACGGGCCCGACCAGGCCGCCCCCGACATCGGCGACAGCGCCGTGCTCGAGCTGATCGGCCTGGGCGGCTCGGCTGCCGCCGCGTCGCCCGCGGTCGCCGCCTTCGTCGGCGGCACCATGGCCGACGCCATCGCGACCACCGAGGAGGTCGACCGGATCGCCGTCGGACGCAGCTCCCGCTTCAAGCTGCCGACCCTCGACTACCGCGGTACGCCCATGGGCATCGACGTCCGGCGGGTCGTCGAGCTCGGCATCACGCCGAAGGTGAACACCGGCATCCTCCACGCCACCGACGGCACGGGCCAGGTGGGCGCCGGAGTGGCCGAAGCGCCGCTCACCTGTTTCCGAGAGGCGCTTCTGGCCCTCGACCGCCGCCTCGGTTGAGCGGTGGGGCCGCGGTCGCGTTCGAGCTCGGCCTGGGCGCCCGGGCCATCCTCTCGTCGGGCGGCCGGGGAACGGTCGTGGCCGTCTACCGCAGGGCGGCCTACCTGCGGCTGCCCGGCGGCCTGTTCGCCCTGACGACCACCGACGTGCCGTCCGGGCCGCTGCACGCCCGCGGGTGCGCGGCGTTGGACCGGCTGCGGCGGGGCGACGAGGCGGTCGTGGCGGGGTCGGTGCTGCGGGTGGGGCCGATCAGCGTGGATCTGGACGGTGCCCGGACCTGGCGTGGGGAGGTCCTCACCCCGGCGGCGCTGCGGAGGGGGGCCACCACCGCGCTCGAGGTCCTCGCGGGGGCGCCCCCCTCGGCACTGACCGACCCCGTCTTCGAGCCCCGCCTCGCCCAGGCGGCCGCCGCCCTCGAACGCGCTGAGCTGGCCGGGGTCGTCGAGGCGCTGGCCGGGGTCGGCCCGGGCCTGACCCCGGCGGGCGACGACGCGTTGGCCGGCATCCTGGTGGTGGCCCGCGCCGCCGGCGGCAATGCCGCGGAGGCGTCGCTGGTGTCGCTCGCCGCCCGGGCCAGGACCAACGACATCGCCCGGGCGTTCCTGAGCTGGGCGGCCCGTGGCCAGAGCGTCGCCCCGGTGCACGCGGTGCTGGCTGCCGCAGCCGGCCTGGACGTCGCCACGGCCACGGTGGCGTTGGGCCGGCTCCTGCAGTACGGCCACAGCTCGGGTGCCGACCTAGCCCTGGGCCTGCGACTGGGCGTCTGTGTCTTTGTTGCACCAGTTGCGTGAACGGCGTGTGACATTGCAAATCCGTGCAATCGAGTTGCAACGGTCCTGAGGCAAGCTGGCGCCTTCTCCCCAACCTCGAACTGTGGAGGCGTCCTTTGAGCACGATGTACGCCCGGCGACCCGCTCCCAGCTGCCCCTGCCGGTTCGCCGCGGCCGCGCCCCGCCACCACGACATCCTGGTCAACGTCGAAGCCGACGTGGCCATGACCGTCGAGCTGGTCGAGCTGGCAACCACCTGGGAGGAGCTCGACTACAGCGGCGAGGCCGTCATCCCCCCGTCCGACTGGCTCGACTTCGCCGCCGTCCACACCTGGCGGGACCCGGAGCTGGCGACCCGGCTGTTCAGCGTGGCCAGCGACATCGCCGCCCGGGGCGTGGAGCCGGCGGTTCCGCTGCGGGCCCGACGGTGACCGCCCGGCGGCCCGGCTTCCGGCTCGGCATCTACGTCTTCAAGGACGCGGAGATCGTCGACTTCGCCGCCCCGCACGGCGTGTTCTCCGTCGCCCGCCGCTACGACCCCGAGCTCGACGCCTTCCTGATCGCCGACTCGTCGCGGCCCGTCCAGGCCCAAGCGGGGTTCACCGTGCTGCCGAACTACTCCTTCGGCGACCAGCCGGCGATGGACGCCTTCCTCATCCCCGGAGGCTTCGGCACCCGCCAGGAGGTCTACAACGGCCGGCTCCACGACTTCATCCGGTCGCTCCCGGAGTCGACGCTGTTGACGAGCGTGTGCACCGGCTCGTGGGTGTACGGGCACATGCGCCTCCTCGACGGCCTGCCCGCCACCAACCGCAAGGAGCCCGACCGGGCCGAGGCCGGGCCGAACGGCAAGGTGCCGATCGACCGGCTGGCCGAGATCGCCCCCAAGGCCCGCATCAGCCGGGCCCGGGTGGTGGACGCGGGGCGCATCATCACGGCTGGCGGGATCACCTCGGGGATGGAGATGGGCTTCCACCTCCTCCGGCGCGCCGGCTGGGACGAGCCGGCGATCGCCGAGGTGGCCCGGGTCATGGAGTACTCGGCGGCCTACGACCTGTACCGCGACGACCGCGAGGTCGTCGTCCATTCGGGCTGAGCCCCGCACCGCTTCGGCACCGTCGCCGGACCGTCCCGGACGGCGGTAGGTGTCCGGCTCATCCATTGCGACCTCGGGTCGGGGGTGCGACGTTGTGCGTCGTGGCCGACGACCTCGAGCTGTGGACCGACCGGTCGCCCGAGGTCCAGCCGCGCTCGGTCCACCCAGCCACCTTCGGCCTGGCCCGGGCGGCCGAGCTGGTGGCCGACGAGTGCCTCATCCCGCCACCAGCGCTCGACCCGCCCGAGCCGCCGCGGCCGTCGCGGGAGCGGGGGCCGTTCGTGACCTACCTGTGCCTCCCGTGGAACTACGGCGACCGCAACACGGGCGAGGCCTGGCACCGGTTGCTCTGCCGGCTCGGGCGCCACGAGATGGCCGGCGGCCACACCATGCAGTTGGGTGGCGACGTCGTCTTCGTCGAGCGCCGCTGCCGCTGGTGCGACGTCGCCCCCTAGTTCCGGCGAAGGGGTGCCGCCGGTCACACCCACGACGACGATGCAAACGGCGGGCGGAAGACCCGGGCCGCTCAATCGGCGCCGTGCTGCCGCACGACCACGTCGACAGAGTCGACGGCACGCAGGGTGTTCGACACGTAGCAGACGGAGGCGGCCCGCTCGCTCAGCCGCTCCAGCTCGGCCCGGGGGTGGCTGGACGTGACCTCCACCCGCAGGTTGACGAACCGGGGCCCGTCGTACTCACCCACCGCCCGCACGCTGAGGTCCGGCAGCTCGATGCCGCGCTTGCGGGCGACGTGGCCCACGGCCAGCGCGAAGCACGACGCCAGCGAGGCGAGGAAGATCTCGGTCGGCTGCGGGCCGGTGTCGTCGCCGCCCGAGTCGAGCGGCTCGTCGACCAGGATCTCGAACTGCCGGGCCCGGACCCGGCAGCGGTAACCGCCGTCCCAGGTGGCGTCGACGGAGAGGGTCTTCGGCGCCGGCCCGTCCTCAGCCGTGGTCGTGCCCGTGGCCACCGTCGTGGTCGTGGTCGTGGTCGTGGCCGGCCGGCCGGGCCTCCAGCGCCCGGGCCCGGTCCAGCAGCTGGTCGGTGCTCACCACGCCGGCGGCGGCGAGCACGCGCTCCAAGGCCACGAGCCAGCACCGGTAATAGCTCCACGACGCTTCGGCATCCGGCTCACGTTCGGCCTCGGCCACCGCAGCGATCAACTGACGCCGGAAGTCCTCCCACTCGAACACCCCGCCGGCGTTGAGGGCCATGGCCAGGCCGAAGGCGCGACTCTCCCAGGGCTCGGCGAAGACCAGCTCGCCGTTGCTGCGCGGCGGCGCGGCGGGACCGTCGACGTCGAGGACGGCGGTCGGTGCGGTCGGGGCCACCTCTATGCCGGCGCCGAGACTTTGGCGACGCCGACCATGGCGTCGCGGGTGACCAGTGCGGCCAGCTCCTCCTCCGACAGGCCCTCTGTGCCGGGGGGGCGCTCGGGGAGGATCATGTAACGGACCTCGGAGCTGCTGTCCCAGACCCGGATCTCGACGTCGTCGTCGAGGGGCAGGCCGAGCTCGGCCAGCAGGGCGCGGGGCTCACGGACCATGCGCGACCGGTATCCGGGATCCTTGTACCACGTCGGCGGGAGGCCCAGGACCGGCCACGGGTAGCACGAGCACAGCGTGCAGACCACCGCGTTGTGAACGTCGGGCGTGTTCTCCAGCACGACGATGTGCTCGCCCTGCGGGCCCTTGAAGCCCAGCTCGGCGATGGCGCTGGTGCCCTCCTCGAGCAGGCGGGCCTTGTACTCGGAATCGACCCACGCCTTGGCCACGACCTTGGCCCCGTTCATGGGCCCGATGTCGGACTCGTACATGCGGATATAGGTGTCCATGACCTTCGGGTCGACCAGGTTGCGCTCCAGCAGGATCGACTCCAGGGCCTCGGTGCGCAGGGCGACGGGCAGCCGCGTGGTCTCGGTCTCGAACGTCATTCGGCGGGCTCCAGGTAGTCCTCGTACAGGTCCATGCGCAGCTCGAACGGCTCGGCCTCCGGCCCCCACAGCTCGTCGGAGGAGAAGGAGACGTTGTAGACGTGCTGCGCGTTCTCGCCCAGGAAGTGGGCGTGCGTGTCGGGGAACAGGTGGGCGGGCTGGAGGATCTCCACCACGCCGACCCGGCCCCGTGCGTAGCGCGCGAGCCGGGTGTGGCCCAGCGGGTGGATGTCCTTGGCTCGCACCCGGTCTCCGACGGCGAACTTGGGCGGCGTGTCGATCTGGCGTATCGAGCCCGGTCCGGTGGGCGAGTAGTCGGGCTTGTTCGGCTCAGGCGCCGGCGGCTCGTCCACGTCCTCGCCGGCCAGCTTGCGGGCCCGGGCCTCGACCGCGCCCGGGGCGATGATCGAACTGTCGGTCAGCAGGTTCTCGGCGCACTTGAGCCAGCGGCCGTAGTAGCCCTCGCCCAGGTAGTCGAGCGGGTGCTGGCGGTTCAGGGCGTGTCGGAACGCATCGAGGTTGGTGCCCGAGACGCGCATGGAGAGCAGGGCCATGGCGAAGGCCCTGCGCTCCCAGTCCTCGTGGAAGGGCGGGTCGTCGGGAGCCGTGAGCTGCACGGGCCCGAAGCCCTGCATGCCGCCCATGTCGGCGATGGTGTCCATGAGTCACCTCCTGGTCGTGAACGGGACTCCCCTCGGACCATAGAGCCCGAGGGGAGTCGACCGGGTCGGGCCGGCTAGACCGTCCAGGTGTTGATCTGGAAGGCGCCGGACTTCCAGGCGGTGAGGGCTGCGTCCAGCACGTCGAGCGGGTGGAAGGGCTTGACCCCTTCGATCAGGTCGTCCTCGCGGAAGCCGTACAGAGCGCCCATGGCGAAGCGGCAGGCGTAGATGTTCGCCCCCTCCTTGATGAGGGTCTTGATCTGGTTGTTGATGGCCATGTGGCCGGGGAAGGCCTCCTGGCCGACGGCCGGGAAGCCACGCGTCCCCGAGGCCAGCAGCACGCCCGGTCCGTACAGGATGATGTTGACGTCGAAGCCCTTGCGTACCAGGCGGGTCGACGTCAGCAGGTTCACCAGGGCGACCGAGCCCTCGTAGGGCACGGTGTGGATGAAGACGAACGCCTTCTCGCCGGGCTGCGCCTTGATGTCTTCGAACAGCTTCTCCTCGGTGTTGTACATGACCTCGCCATCGGCGGGGCGTTCCACGTTCACGGTCTTGGGCATCTACTCTCCTCGGGTTTCGGGACTTGTCTCGGATGTTGCTGCTGCCTGCACCGCCGGCTTCGACTGGCTCGGGAGCGGGCCGAGGGGGCCCACCGCCGGAACCCCTCGCCCCGCAGGTCGGCTCCACGCCTGGCGGTGGCTGCCCGGCATGAGCTGGATGGTGAAGCGCCGCACCTTCCAGGGCAGGAGCCGGTACACCGGGGCGAACGCGTCCAACCAGAACCGCTCGGCCAGCCCCCGGGGTTTCGGGGGCGGCGGCCGGCCGTACTTCTCCGCGATCTGTCGCTGGGCGTCGATCATGAGGTAGTGCTCGGAGTTCTGGCGCAGCCAGCCGGCGAAGGCCACGGTCAGGACTTCAACGATGCGAGGCCGTTCTGGGCCGCGACCGCGATCGGTTCGTTCAGGGCGCCGATCGGCGGCGAGTACACGTTCTCCATGTACGCAAGGTCCTCGAGGGTGATGCCGGTCTTCACGCACATGGCCAGGAAGTCGGCCCGCTCCTTGATCCCTTCCTGGCCCACCATCTGGGCGCCGATGAGGCGCAGGGAGCCAGGTTCGGCGAGGAGCTTGACCTTCACCTTCTTCACGCCCGGGTAGTACCGGGCCCGGGAGATCCCGGTGGCCTGGCCGAGCACGTACGGGACGCCCAGGGCGGTGGCGAGCGTCTCGCCGAACGAGACGCCGCCGATCATCCACTTGCCGGCGACCATGCCCCACGGCACGTAGACGGGCTGGTACGTCCGCTTGCCGCCGGCGGCGTTCGTGCCGGCGACCTTGCCCTGGGCGTAGGCGTGGCTGCCCGACAGGCCCTGGATGGGGACGTTGCTCACACCGTGGGGGATCTCGATGCAGTCGCCGGCCGCGAACACGCCGGGCACCGACGTGGCCATGCGCTCGTCGACGATGACGCCACCGGTTGAGCCGATCTTCACCGCACTGCCGGCGAGCGTGGTGTTCGGGCGCTTCTTGGTGCAGACGACGACGAGGTCGGCGGGCAACTCGCCCTGGTCGGTGCGCACCGCCCGGACCCGGCCGTCGCCCACGAAGGCTTCCAGCCGGTTGTTGAAGTGCATCTTCACGCCCATCTCGGCCCACGACTCCTCGACGGGGGCGGCGATGTCGGGGTCGGCGGCCTCCGACAGGGCCCAGGGGTGAGGGTCGACGAGGTGCGTCTCGATGCCCCGGTGGGCCAGGGCGGTCACCATCTCCAGCCCGAGCGGGGACGCCTCGACGACCACCGCCACCTTGGTGTGGTCGAGGACCTTGTCCCACTCCATGGCGCGGCGGATGTTCTTGACGTAGTAGAGCCCCTCGAGATCGGAGCCGGGAACCCCGGGGTCGGCGTAGTCG
>DATASA010000010.1:0-8270 GCA_036269435.1 Acidimicrobiales bacterium
GACGAAGCGGAGCCGCTCAGGATCGCGCCCGGCTTCCACCGCCGCGGCCCGCACGGTGGCGATCGACTGGTCGATCCGGGTGAGGTCGGCCTGGCTGCTGCTGATCCAACCGTCGGCGGCGCGCCCGGCGCGCCGCAGCGCTGGCTCCGCTCCTCCACCGAGCAGCACCGGCGGGTGGGGCCGCTGCAACGGCTTCGGGTCCACGCGCGACCTGGGAACCCGGTAGAACTCGCCGTCGTAGTCGACCACGTCGTCGTCCCACACGGCAGCCAAGCACCGGAGGTAGTCCTCGGCCCGGGCCCCGCGTCGAGCCGCCTCCACCCCGACGGCCTCCAGCTCCTCGGGCAGCCACCCGATGCCGAGCCCGACGTCCAACCGGCCGCCCGACAGGTGGTCGATGGTGGTCAACATCTTCGCCAGCACGATGGGCGCGTAGTAGGGCATGTTGGCGACGGCGACCCCGAGCCGCACCCCGGAGGTCCGCCCTGCCAGGTAGGCCAGCACGGCCAAGGGGTCGTGCACGCTGCGGTACTGCGGCGCGAGCACCGGGCCTTCGTCGCCCAGCGGTGACAGCAGGCGTTGGAACGTCCACAAGGAGGAGTACCCGAGCTCCTCGGCCCGGGCGGCGACGCGCAGGCAGTTGGCGGGCGTGGCCCACGAGCCGGAGATCGGGACGGCGACGCCGAGCTGCACCCGGCCAACGTACCGGCACTCAGCCGCCGGTCGGACCGAACCGTTCCACCCGGATACCTGCCGCGGGAATGCCCGTGGCGATCAGCAGCTCGGTCGCCGCGTTGGCGAAGCCCGTCGACCCGCACACGTAGGCGACGGCTGCGCCCTCCGGCCGCACGGCCAGGTCGGCGGCGGCCAGCCGCCCGGCCGGGCGGACGCTGTCGGGGGGTGCGCGACGGCTGTAGACGACGGTGGCGTCTTCGCCGGGCAGCTCGGTCGCGTACAGCAGGTCCTCCGGGGCGCGGACCGAGACGACCAGCCGCAACAGGTCCCGCCGACCGGCCCGGCGGCCCAGGCGCAGCATCGCCATGAGCGGGACCACCCCCGACCCGCCGCCGACGAGCAGCGCCGGCGTGACCCCGTCCCACACGAACCAGCCGCCGATCGGCCCCCGCACCTCCAGCTCGTCGCCGACCTGCACCACGTCGTGGAGGAAGGTCGAGACCTCGCCGTTCTCCAGCCGCTCGACCGTGACCTCGACCTCGGCCGAGCCGTCGGGTGGCGAAGCGATCGAGTACGAGCGCGAGGCGGTGTACCCGTCGGGCGCGGTCAGGCGGATCACGTAGTGCTGGCCGGCCAGGTGAGGCGCCGGCTGCGCGAGCCGGAGGCGGAAGGTCTTCGCCCGGCGGTTCTCCGCGGTGATGGCCACGACGGTGGCGGTCTGCCACGCGGTGCGCGCCGATGTCGCGACCATCCGGGGGTTCAGTCGCCCTGGTAGCGCTGCTGCCGCCACGGATCGCCGCGGTCGTGATAGCCGTTGCGCTCCCAGAAGCCGGCTTCGTCGTGGTCGAGCAGCCGCAGCCCGGCGATCCACTTCGCGCTCTTCCAGAAGTACAGGTGCGGGACCAGGAGCCGGGCCGGGCCGCCGTGGTCGACCGGCAGCGGCCCACCGTCGACCTCCCACGCGACCCACGCCTTCCCGTCCGTGACGTCGTCGAGCGGCAGGTTCGTCGTGTACCCGGTGTGGGACCACGCCAGCACGTACGCGGCTTCGGCGCGGGGACGGGCCGTTTCGAGCAGGGTGTCCACCGAGACCCCGGTGAACGTCATGGCGAACTTGGACCAGGTGGTCACGCAGTGGATGGCGCCCTCGTACGTCGACGGCGGGAGCGCGTGCATCTCGTCCCACGTCCACGTGGTGGGGGTCTCGACCAGGCCTTCGATGGTGAAGGTCCAGTCCTCGGCCGACAGCACGGGGTTCGCCTCGGCGGTGAGGACCGGCCAGTCGCTGCCGACGTCGTACTGGCCGGGCGGGAGCCGGACGTCACTCGCCCCCCGCTGGCGGCCGGTGAACCCTCGGGTGATCTTTGCCATCGCTACCTCGCTTCGCCATGGGCCGAAATCAGCGTGCTCCCGGTGCGACAGCGTGGCATCTGCGCACCTGCCGCGCCGCATGGCGCCGGTGACCCGTGACTTCCGGGCCGGGATGACGCACAATGCGGCCGCCAGACGGCTTCGATCAAAGGAGGCTCCATGCCCCGCTCCCGCGCCATCACCACCGGTTACGTCATTCTCGGGCTCCTCGGACTGTCGGACCTGCTGAGCTTCGTGCTCGGCGGCGGCAGCGACAACGGCCCGCCGGTTGCCATCAACGTCATCGGCACGATTCTCGGGGTCATCACAGCCGTCGCGTTGTTCCTCATCTTCCAGGGCCGCCGGCGCGGCTCGGCCCCGACCCGGCCCGTCGTCCTCACCCTTGTCGTGACCCGGGTGCTGTCCGCGTTGCTCGGGGTGCCGGCGTTCTTCGCCGATATCCCGGGCGGCATCAAGGTCGTCGTCGCCGTCAGCATCGTGCTCACCGTCGTCGGGCTCACGCTCATCCGCCCGGAAATTCCGGCCGCGACGGCGGGCGGCGCCGCTGGCCTGCCGGCCAACTAGCGAGCGGAGCTCGGGGTCAACGGGCGTCCGTTGCCGCGTCCCTCCCTGACGCGTTGATCCGCAAGCGGGCCAACAAGCGGCGCATCGTGGCCAGCTCGCGATCGCTCACCCCGGCGCGGAGCTGGCCGTCGAACGCGATGACCGCAGCGAGGAGTGTCCGGAACAGCGCCTCGCCGGCCGGGGTGAGCGCCACGAGCTGACTGCGCCGGTCACCCGCCACGCGCTCGCGGCGGACGAGGCCGTCGGCCTCCATGCGGTTGAGGTGGTGGGTGAGGGTCGCACCCTCGATACCGATGGCGGCGGCGATGTCGCGCTGCATCGCGTGCTCCCCGCGCTTGAGCGCCATCACGACCAACCACTGCGGGAGCGACCCACCGGCGGCGACCAGCGCGTCGTTGAACGCACGGCTCAGGACGCGCCCGGTGCTGGTGACGTCGAGGCCGATCGGCTGGATCTCAGGCTGCACGCCCGCATACTAACGCCGACACCTTGACGTCGAACGATTAGATATCTAATCTTATGACGACTCGAAGCAGGAGGACTCTCGTGGCAACCACCTCGAACCCGGACAGAGTTGCGCTCGTCGCAGGAGCCAGTCGAGGGATCGGCGCCGAAACCGCCATGGCGTTCGCCCGCTCCGGCTATGCCGTCGTCCTGGGAGCCCGTGATGGCGACGCGCTGGCGGCCGTCGTCGACGCCATCGAGGCGGGCGGCGGCCGGGCCGTGGCGGCGACGACCGACGTGGGCGACGTCGACTCGATGCGAAGCCTGGTGGACCTGGCCCTCGACTCGTTCGGCCGACTCGACGCCGCGTTCAACAATGCGACAGATGGTCCTCCCCCGGCGCCGCTGGCCGACATCGACCCGGGAATGTTCGACCTCGGGATCCGGACCAACGTGCGCGGCACCTTCCTCGGGATGAAGTTCGAGATCCCGGCCATGCTGAGAGGCGGCGGGGGAGCGATCGTCAACATGGCATCGGTCGCCGGCATTCGGGCCATGACCAACCTGGCCGCGTACGTGACCGGGAAGGCCGGGATCATCGCCCTGAGTGCGACTGCGGCCCTCGACTACGCCGACAAGGGCATCCGAGTCAACGTCGTCGCCCCTGGCCCCATCCTCACCCACCACCTCGAACGGGCGGGGGCGGAGGCCCAGCGACTGGCGGCCACGTCGGTTCCGATGGGGCGGCTGGGCACGACCACCGACGTCGCCGACGCGGTGCTGTGGCTCTGTTCCGAGCAGTCGTCGTACGTCACCGGGATCACGCTGCCCATCGACGGCGGCCAACTGGCCGGGCACAAGCCGCCGCAGATGTACCGCCAGGGCGAGGGGATGGCGGCCATCTAGCGACCGCCTTCTAGCGACCACCCGACCGAAGAGCTCCACAGCACAAGGAGGACCGCCATGACCATCACCACCACCGCCGAGCAGATCCGCGACCTCGGATGCCGCTGGGTGGACGCCGAACTCGCTGCCGACGTCGCCACGCTCGAAGCGCTCGTTGCCGACGACTTCCGTCTCGTCGGGCCGTTCGGCTTCGTACTCGACAGACAGCAGTGGCTTGACCGGTACCGCTCGGGAGACCTGGCGACCACCGCGCTGGTCTGGCGCGACGTCGAAATCCGCGGTTACGGCGACACCGTCGTCACGATCGGCACCCACGCACAGCAGGCCGCGTACCGGGGGACGCCGTCCAACGGCGACTTCCGGGTCACGCACGTGTTCGTGCGTGACGGCGACCGCTGGGTGATCGCCAGCATGCAGCTCAGTCCCACGGCCTTCGCGGGACCGCCCGCCGGCCCCGCCGAGGCCGACGAACGGACGTCACGCCCCTGAGTCGCCGGTACGACGCCGTCGCGCCGCAGCCGGTTCCCGCAGCGGCGCCTAGGCGCGCTGCGCAGTAAGGGGCATGCCCGAGCGCCCGACGCGCAGGACGGCGACGATGGTCGCAGCCGAGATCACGACGGTGAAGGCGATGGCCACGACCTGCCCCGGGCCCTGTCCGAGTCCCGGCAGGGCGGTGACGACGTCGAGGCCGCGGGTGGCGACGACCAGGGGAACGGCCCAGCGACGGCCCTGGGCCAGGCCCACGGCGGCGACCACGGACAGGACGCCGAGCACGACGGTGACCGCGCCGACGACGAGCATCGAGCTGTCCGAGCCAGAGGCGGCCATCAGAGCGACGCCAGCCACCAGATCGAGGACGGCGCACAGGGCCGTGAGCACCACGGCAGGCTTGACTTCGGGACTCATTGCGGCTCCTTTTGACGAGCGGTTGGGTGGATGGGCACAGCGTGCGCCCGGCGCATCCCAGGCCGGAAGGGCAGCCGCCGGGATGACACCGGGAGGATTTCCCGGGGGCGCCCGGGTGTCGCCCCTGGCGCCCAACGCCGTTCCGGTATGCAATGAACGGATCACCGACACCTCGATGGCCGCCGCCCCAGCTCCGCCGGCCACCTCGCGCGCCATGGCGCTCGCCACCGTCCTGGGTTGGGTCGGCATCGTGGCCGCCGGTACGGCGGTCGTCGCCTGCGCTCGGGGCGACTGGAGGGATGCGCAGACGACGTTGGGCAGCGTCCTGACCGCGCTGAGCTGGCTGTTGCCCGGATGGGTCGTCGCTCGGCGACGGCCCGACCTGCCTTTCGGCTGGCTGCTCCTCGCCGGCGGGCTGTGCCTGGCCGTCGGCTTTGCCATGACCGCTGGAGGCATCACCGAGGTCCTGCACGGCTCCTCCGCCGGACCGTGGCTGGCCTGGGTCGGCGGTTGGATCTTCTTTCCCCACCTGGGGTGCCAGGAGGCGATGTACCTCCTGTTCCCGACCGGGCACCTCCTGTCCCGACGATGGCGGAAGGTGATGGTCGCCGTCGTCCTGGTCAATGTCGCCACGGTCGCCGTCGCCGCGCTGATCGGCGGATCGCTGGCCGGGTCGGGCGTTCTCGCACACGTCGACTCCCCGGTGCGGGGCCTGCACTTCCTGCGTGGCACGTTCCCACTCGTCGCAATCGGACAGAACGTCGTCAACGCGGCCGGGATTTGGGTCGTCTACCACCGCTGGCGGCGTGCCATCGGGACCGAACGCCGGATCCTCGGCCTGGTCCTCACCCTGGGCGTGGTCGATGCGCTCGTCGGAGTCCTGCTCATCGCGCCTATCGGCGGCTGGATCTTCCTGTTCGCCGTCCCCAGCACCATGGGCGTGACCGTGGCCATTGCCTGGGGCGTGCTGCGCCACGGGCTGTGGGACGTGCGGGTGATCGTCCGCAGGACCGTCACGTGGCTCGTCCTGACCGGCATCCTCGTCGCCCTCCTGGCGGCAGGCCTCGCCCTCGCCGGTCGTATCCTCGGGCTGGTGGCCGCGTCCGCTCTGGCCACCGTCGTGGTCGTCCCTCTGGAGCGCCGCCTGCGCCGTGCCGTCGACCACCTGCTCTTCGGCGACCGCCTCGAGCCGTACGCAGTCCTGTCCAGCCTCGGTTCAGACATGGAGGCTGCCGGCGACCCGGTCGAGGCGCTGGAGCGGCTCGTCGGCACCATCCGGGCATCGCTCAAGGTGTCGTACGCGGCGGTCGAGCTGGTCGACTCGGCTGGGGCCACAACGTTGGCCGCCGCCGCGGGCGAGCCGAGCGGGACGGTCGTGCGCCTGGCCGTGCGGCATCACGGCCGGGCGATGGGGTCGCTCGTCGTCGGCCAGCACCCTGGCGACCGCCCCTTCACCGAGGCCGATCGGCGCCTGCTCGACGACCTCGCCCGGCAGGCCGGCGCGGCCGCGGCCAGCGTGGCCCTCATGACCGCCCTCCAGCAGTCGCGCCAGCGCCTCGTCAGCGCGCGCGAGGAGGAACGGCGACGGCTCCGCCGGGAGCTGCACGACGGCGTGGCGTCGGCGCTCACCGCCATCAACCTCAAGGTCGACAGTGCAGCCGCCGTGTCCAGCACCGACACCGCTCGCGCCCAGCGCATCCTGGCCGGCGTCCAGGCCGACGTGGCCGGCACGTTGAACGAGGTCCGTCGCGTGGTCGCCGACCTCCGTCCACCAGCTCTCGAGGACCTCGGCCTGATCGGCGCGCTGACCCAGCTGGCGTCCCGCTACGACTCGCCGTCGCTGCGCGTCGAACTCGACGCTGCTGGATCCAACGGCTCCGCAGGCGGCCTGCCGGCGGCGGTCGAGCTCGCCTTCTACCGGATCGCGGCGGAGGCACTCCAGAACGTCGCCCGCCACGCAGAGGCGCGTTCGTGCCTGATGCGGCTGGCGGTGGACGGCAGCGTGGCCACCCTCACCGTGGCCGACGACGGCAACGGTCTGATCCCCACCGACGGCACGTCGCCCGGACTCGGGTTGCCCGGCATGGCTGAGCGGGCCGACGAGCTCGGCGGCACACTGACCGCCGTCCCCCGGCGCGACGACGGCCCGGGCTCCGTCGTCACCGCCTCCCTCCCCGTCGGCGGCGCGATGTGAGCACCGGCGACGCGCTCCGGATCGTCATCGTCGACGACCACCCGATGGTCGTGGACGGCCTGCGCATGGCGCTCGAGCTGGCCGGCATGCACGTCGTCGGCACCGCGGGCAGCGTCGCGACCGCGGTCTCCGCGGCGACGGAGCACAACCCGGACGTGATCGTGATGGACATCCAGCTTCCCGACGGCACCGGCGTCGATGCGACCCGGGCCGTTCTCGCCGCCGCGCCCGGCGTCGCCGTGCTGATGCTCACCATGTTGGACGAGCCGGACACGGTCATGGCCGCGGTGCGCGCCGGCGCACGGGGGTACCTGGTGAAGGGGGCCACGCGCGACGAGATCGTGCGGGCGGTGACCGCGGTGGCGGGCGGCGAGGCGATCTTCGGGGCATCGGTGGCGTCACAGGTGCTGGCGGGCGCCGGTGCCGGGCCGATGCCCGCTCACCCTTCGTTCGACGACCGCTTCCTCACCGAGCGCGAGCGGGAGATCCTCGGCCTGGTGGCCGATGGCCTGGGCAACGTCGCCATCGCCGACCGCCTCGGGATCAGTGCCAAGACCGTCGCCAACCACGTCTCGATGCTGCTGACCAAGCTGCAGGTCACCGATCGGACCCAGGCCGCCCTCCTCGTCCGCCGAGGACGACGTGTCTGAGTAGACGATCACCACGGCGGGCTGCGTCCTGGCTCGGGTCGAGCTCTGTTCGGTGTCGTGAGCGCCCTTCATCCGGCGGCCATCCTCGGGCCACGCCGGCCCGATGGTCCGGCCGTCGATGACCTGCGGCTCGGCGACGACATCGATCTTTGGGATGCCTGGTCGCGTCTCGGCGACGTCGGGGATCGTCGCGGTCGCGGCCGGCTCGACGCCTGAGTCTGCGGGGACCCACCTACGGGCGCCGGGCGGCCGGTTGTCGCCCGTCCGGGTCCGGCGTGATGCGCATGCGGAACCCGGCGCCCAACGAAGGGGTCAGGCGGCGGGGCAGCTACGGTGCCCGCGGATGCCTGGAGCTCTGGCGCTGCTTGGCCGCGAGGCGGCCCTCTTCGTCCCCGCGCACGCGGTGGAGTTCGAGCGCGAGCTGCGGGGCTCGCCCGCGGGTGACCGGACGCTCGCGCTGGTCGGCACCGGCACCGGGGCGATCACCGCCATTGCCTTCAAGACGTCGCCCCAAACGGTCGCCGGCGGGATCACTGGGATCGGCGGGACCAGAGCCGGTT
>DATASA010000011.1:0-9071 GCA_036269435.1 Acidimicrobiales bacterium
GCCGTCCGTCCCACGTGAAGCGGGTCGACGTCACCGGCGCGTCGCCGTCGGCGGGATGCAGGTGGTGAATGGCGATCCCGTCGAGCGTGGCGTACTGGCACCACTCGTGATCGCTGGTGAACACCGCGTCCAGATCCCACATTGTGAAGGTCCCGAAGAGCTGGGCCCGATTGGCGGCATCGACGCCGGCGAAGAGCTCGTCGAGGAGAATGAGACGGGGGCAGCCGCTGCTGCCGCCCGCCTCGTCGGCGTAGTGGGCCGCGACGGCCGCCAGCATGGGCAGGTGCAGGACTACCGACCGTTCGCCGGTCGACAGCCGTTGGAGCCGTCGCGGTGTTGCCGGCTGGAACCCGTCCCAGTCTCGGTGGGCGACCTGCAGGGTGAAGTGGTGCCACGACCGGTAGTCAAGCGTTTCCCGCAGCCGGGCCTCCCACGGGGCGTTGACCTCCAGTTCGGCCCGTGCCTGGTCGACGCGCGCCCGGACGAACTCCTGCAACGACGCTCTCTCCGCCTCGAGGAGGTCCGCCGGGTCGCGCAACAACAGGGAGCGGGCCGCTTTGACCGCGTCCGGTTGCTCGGGATCGACTTCCCAGCGCAGCCGGACCTCAACGCCTCCCGCCGCGGTCCGCACCGTCCCCAGTTGCCGGTTGATGCGATCCACCAGCTGATTGGCCAGCCGGATCCGCGTCGCCAGCGCCTGGCGCACGCTTCCCGCCAAGGTCTGTTCGAACAGCCTTTCCTCGTCGGCGGCCAGCTCGGCTCGGCCCTCCGCCAACTCGGTGCCCAGCGCCGAGGCCAACTCGGGCGCCGCCCGACGAATGCCCGCAGTGACGGCTCGCAGCACCCACCAGCCGTCGCTGGCCCACTCCCGTGACAGGTCAGCCCGGCTACCAACCGCGGCCCGGGTGTGGTGCAACCGCTCGTCGACTCGGGCCGACGCCCGCTCGACAGCCGCCTCGTCGGACGCGACCTGTTCGAGTTCGCCGGCAATCGCACGGGCGGCTGACAAAACCGCCGTCAATCCCTCCAGGTCCGGGGGCAGCGCCCTAACGGCGGCGTCGGCCACCATTCCGTCGTTCACTACCGCCAGGAACCGCCGGTGCGCCGTCGCCCGCTCCTCGTCGGCGCCGGCCCGGGCCGATTCCGCCTCCCGCAGCGCCGTCTCCAGGCTGCCCACTCGGCGCTCGAGCTGCGGCCGCCGGTCGGCGAGGTCGCGCTGCTTCTGACGACCCGAACGCCGCTCGCCGTTCAGTCCTTCCAACCGTCCGAGCAATTCCCGGTACTCGGCGCCGATGGACGATTCGAGCGTCGCCAGGCGGACCTCGACCTCGGCCCCGTCGGCTTGCGTGACGGCCAAGTTCGCGGCCGCCTCCTTGGCCGCTTGCGACGACCGCTCGGCGTTGTCGGCCGCCCTCCGCAGTTGGCGCTCGGCGCCGGCCAGCTCACGGCTTCGCCGGGCCCACGTCGCCGCCGACCGCTCGACCGCAGCTACCAGGACGTCCATCTCCGCCAAGCCCTCGAGGGTGGTCGGCAGCTGCTCGCGGGCGGCAGCGATGGACAGGGTTCGCAACGCCGTCCGGACGCCTTCTTCTGCTGCCGCCAGCGCCCGCCGGCTGGCCGCAAGTCGCCGCTCGGCCTCGTTGAAGCGGACCTCGGCGGTGGCGGCTTCCCGGGCCGCGGCGTCGATTGCCGCCCCGTCGGGGACAGCCTCCAGGTCGGCCAAGGCGGCCGCGCTCTGGGTGTCGAGCGTCGCCGCTTGCCGCGCCAGTTCGGCCAGCCGGTCGTCGAGTGTCGCCATCTCGTCGTTGATCTCGGCCAGGCGAGCTTGGCGGCGACGGTCTTGCGCCTCGGCCCCAATCAGCTCGGCGGGTCGCACGAACCCGCGTCCGACGGCGGCGCCCAGTCGGAACGTTCCGTCCAGGCCCACGACCACGTCCGTCTCCCGGGCGCCGCCCCCACCGTACTGTTTCTCGGTGGCATCGCCGGCTGCGGCGCTCTCGCCGCCCTCCCCACCGGCCGCAATCTCGCCCGCCGTACCCTCGATGGCCGCTTCCACCGATGCGGTACGACGGGCAGCAAGGGTCGGGGTGTCGGGGAGGGCGGTTTCGGCCACCGCGATCGAGGCAAGAACCCGGTTGACCACGGTGTGGTCCACCGGTGACGCCTCCAACGCGATGAGGAACTCCGTCAGACTTCGCCCTTCCACCATCCGTGGAGACACGACCAGGTCGCAGCTCTCGCCGGGGAGGTCGATACCACCGTCGGGGTCGACCCAGGCGTCCAGCAGACCGGAGGCCAACAACGCCGCTTCCAGCCCATCGGCCGCACCGGCTTCGGCGCCGCGGGCCGTGTCGAGCAGGCGCCAGAGGGGCGCGCCGGCCAAGTCGTGGCGGCCGCGGCGCCACGCGGGAGCGACCGGTTCGATCACACGTCCTTCGGCTAGCGCATCCCGTTCATCGGCCAGTGCCGCCCGGTCGGTGTGGACGATTGATCGGGTCGCCTCGACGTCTCGCCGGGCGACCGCGAATCCACTTTCCACCTGGGAACGCAGGGAGGCCACACCCCTCGTGACCCGGTCGCGGTCGACCGGCGGCGCCTCTATGGCCGCCAGCACGCGCGCGGAATCAACGGCGCTGCAGGACTGGGCCCACGCCAGCACGTCCCGGCCGTGGGTCTTGGTCGCTTCGTCGAGCGCGCTGACCGCAGACCTCCAGGCACTCCGGTGTGCGTCAACGGTTTCTTCGTCTTCCGCGACGCGCGACTCCTCGCTGGTACGCCGCTGCACCGCCGTGCCATGGGCCTCGAGGGCCCGACGGACCTCAGCAATGGAGTGGCGGCGGGCCCGGCCCCATCCGTTGATGAGCCGCTCGCCCTCATCCGGCTCCGCCGCGAGCGCTTCTGTCGCCGCCGCCTCGGCGCCCGCCGGTGCCGCGGTCCGTCGCAGCTCGCCGACGGCCGTATCCGAGTTCTGCAGAGCGGTGGCCCGGGCCCCGTCGGCCTCATCCAGGAGTCGCAGGGCCTCCTCCCGATCGGCCAACCGTGCGGCCGCCGTGCGCCGGTCCCGCTCCGCGAGGTCGCGGAGGCGGCGGGCCTCGGCCCGGAGGTCGTCGAGTGCCGCGCCCTCGCGGTAGGCGTCGCTGTCGCGTAGCGCTTCAACCTCGATCTCGATCGCGGCCAGCCGCTCGTCCAACGCACTCGCCTCGCGGGACGCTTCCTCTGCCTCGTCCCGGGCCTGCTCAAGGGCGGCACGGGCTTCGCGCTCGGCGCGTGTCACGTCGTCGCGGCGGGTCTCGGCCTTGCGGACGTCTCCGGCCACCGCCGCCACCACGGCTCGGGCATAGTCGCGTTGGCGGGCGGCGAGCAGTTTGACCTCGCTCAGTTCCGCCTCGAGAGCCAACAGCTCTGATTTCCGGCGATCGAGACGCTCGAACCCTTCGGCCACCACGGCCACGTCGTGGTCGTCGACGGCCGGCAACGCCTCGGAAAGCACGTCGGAAAGCTTCTGAAGGTCCAGGTTTTGCGACAGCTTCTCCTTGCGGAGGGCGAGGAGAGCGGTAACGACCGACGAATACCGGTCGGGGCCGAAGTCGGGGAACAGGACCTCGCGTACCGCGGCGCGATGCTCGTCGGCGGAGTTGTGAACCCGACCCTGGTCGCCGAGTTGCTCGATCAGCGCCTTGCGCGACAGGGGCACCCGGCGCTCGTCGAGCAGGTGGAGGTCGACGCCGACGGCCAGCGACGTGGTGAAGAAGTCGAGGTCGGTCTTCCGCGTGGCGTCGGATGCCCGTAGCCGCACCCCGACGGTGAAGACGTCGTGGACCCGCGTGAATTCAACCCAGGCGAATCCGGTGCGCCCTCCGTCATGAGTGCCGGTCATGATTCGTTCGTAGAGGCTCCCCCGCGATTTGGCCGCCGACGTCAGCCGGGACGGGGAGGAGTCGGCGTCGAGCAGGAAAGGAAGGAGCAACTCGAGGGCCATCGACTTACCGGAGCCGTTGGGGCCGCGCAGGAGCAGTCGGCCCCGGTGGAAGGTAAAGGTCTCGTCCCAGTACCGCCACAGATTGACGAGGCCGGCCCGGGTCGGGCGCCATCGATCGGGCGGGGGTGTGGGGAGGGCGGTCACGGCGTCGTCCATGGGGCCTCCTCGTCAAAGAGCGTGGGTTCGCCTGGAGTCATGGTGGCTTCGCCGACCCGGTAGCGGGCGGCCGCCGGTCGGGCCGCGACGGTGCCGTCACTGCTCCGGGTGACCAGCCCGAAACCAGCCAGCAGGTCGACGGCCAGCTCTCCGAGGCGTTCGGGCCCATCGCCTTCCCGGTGACTCCGAGCCCAGTTGGGGAAGCGCTCCAGCACCTCGGCAACCGCCTGCGATAGCTCCGACGAGCTAAGCGTTCCAAGGTGGCGCCCGGCCGTCTCCCCGCCTCCATTTTCCTGCCACGCGGCGGTCAGGCGGTCGATCAGCAAGAGGGCCAGCTGGTGGGCGTTGCCATGGGGGCCGGGGAACAACACGTCGCTGGCGATGCCCGCGAGGTCGACCGCCAGAAGTCCCTCCGATCGCTCCTCGAGTTCGAAGCCCGCGTCGGCTACCCGCTCGCGCAGCCATTTCCGGCCCGACGGGCTGGCGAGATAGTCCCGCTCGGCGGTCGAAAGGTCGCCCAGGTGAACGACGGGGTCGTCGAGCAGCTTGCGGGCCAGTCGGTGACGGACCCAACGGAGCCGCTGCTCCTCGTCGCTCGCTTCGGGGCTGAGGGCGGCGTCGCCGTAGCGGGGCTCTACCAGGAGGGACGCAATCGCCGATTCCGTGTCGAGCTCATCGGGCAACCGGCTGGGGGCGGTGGCGCTGACGAGCAGGCGGTGGAGGCGGGCCGTGTCGGCCGTGAGGATGGCATTGCCCTGGTGGCTGTCGAGAAAGGCGTCGACGTCGCCGGCGGTGGCTCGCATCGCGCCCCACTTGACCAGAGCCCGCAGCGCGTCCACGAATGCCGCTCGCTCGCCGTGGCGGCTGGTGTCCAGTCCCGATTCCGCCGAGATCGTGCCGGCCAGCAGCCCGACCGTGGTTACCGGATGGCGAACCAGCTCCGCGCAGCAGAGGCACATCATCTGGTAACGGCGGCGATCGAACGGCTGATTCGCGCCGCGCGTCCGCTTGAGCGGCCGGCTCGGGTCAACGTCGGCGGACCGTTTGGCCAATCGCGCGAAGCCGGCCGCCGGATCGACGGTCAGACCCCATCCGCAAGCCTGCTCGAACCATGCGGTGAGCCACGTCTGATGCCGGACCACGACCCGGAAGGCATCGGCGTCAGCGTCGACATCGAGCAGCGGCGTGGCCAGCAGGAGCCGGATGGCCAGGGCGCGTTCGTCCGCCAGATGGTCAGCGAGGACGAGGTCAGCCATGGCCGACGTCCCTCCATTCCTGCTCGCCCTCCACCAGAGCGATGGACACAATGAGGTCGGGTCCCCTCAGGGTGCCGTGGGCGGTGGACAACACCGCGATCCGCTGGTCGCCGGGATCGCGAAGGCAGACCTCGACGCGGCCGTCGACCGAGAGGGCCCGGCGAATCCCATCGCTCCCCACCGGCGCGTCCAGTCCGACCGCCAGCAGTTGTAATAGCTCGGCGAAGGCGTCCGCCGCCAACTGTCGGAACTGGGACAGCCGTATCCCGCCCCCCGTGACGAGCGCCCCTCGCAACCTCTCGTGGGCCGAGAGCGCTTCCGCCTGCGCCCGCTGACGCAGGGCCCGCAGCCGGGCAGGATCGGCCACCGCTCGCACCTGGCCTCTATTGGTCAGGGTGCCCGTCGTCCGCAGCGCGGGCGCCACGTCGACGGGATCGGCCACGGTCCATGGCGTTGTTGGCGCCCGCGCCTCACCGTCAAGCGCCGCCAGGTGAGCGTGGCGAGCTGGCCACAGCCCGAAGGCAGCGGCGAAGAGCCGGTGGGCGTCGGCATCGCCGGGAGCCGTCGCGAACAGGGCAGCCAGGCGCCGAAAATCCGTCGCCACCGAAGCAGAGCGACGCCGATTGTCCCAGCGACGCTCGAGGACCCGGAGCAGGTCGACGATCGCCATGCGTGCGATATCGAGCAACCCCGCAATTCGCGGCGGCGCGTCGTCCTTCGGTGCGAACCACGACCGCAACGCACTCCATCGACGGGCCCGCTCCGCCAGCCAGTCGGGACCCGGGTCACCTCCGCCTACCGGGGCCAGGTTGGCCCCGGCTAGGGCCCGGTCGAACAACGTCGCCACCCCGGCGGTCTCGAGTTGGGCGATGGCCCCCGCGACCCGCCGCTGGGGTCGCTCGACGCCGTCGACGTACTCCTCGAGATAGGAGACGGTCCGCCGCTTGACTTCTATGAACACGCCGTCGTCGGTGCCGTCCTCCCGCAGGAGGCGCTGCAAGTGGCCATTGAATTGCCGCACGCTGGTCACCAGGGCCGCCAGGTGACCTTCGACTTCGGCCAGGCGAAGGTGGATCCGGGCGTCGGTCTCCCGGGTGGGGATGGCCAGCAGTGCCGCTAGATCGGCCAGCCCGTCGCCGATGGCGTCGAGGACGGCGGGTTGCAGCCCGACCGCGTGGCGGAGGGAGTCCAAGGCGTGGAGCAGTCCTGCCACTGCGGCCTCGCCGCGGTTCGTCAGCGACCACTGGAGATTCCTCCGTTCGAACTCTTCCGGGGTCGCGTAATGGGCGGCGTGATCCTGGGTCACCTCGAGCAGGCGCCAACCCACCAGCGAAACCAGGGCCCGCTGGAGCACCTCGTCGCTCGTGGGCTCGTCCCAGCCCGACGCGGCCAGCGCCGTCCTGACCTGATCGAGGTTCAGAGCAGGGGCCAGGATGGCGGCGTCCTCGAAGGCGCTCATGAGGGCGACATGCAGCTCCCGCAGGTCAGTGACGGTGAACCGGAACAGGTCCGGGTCGACCAGTCGCCATGCCCGTCGCCGATCGGCCATGGTGCTGAGGATAGGTGGGGGGTGTGACGGGAAAGGGGGACCGGAGCGACGGCACCGGGTCGTACTTGTTGAGCGACAGTTACGGGCTCCAGGCCACGAAGCGATCGCCGCGACCAATGACGTTACGTACTTTGCCTGGTCCGATTCTGGCAACGGATCGACGACGGCGCCGGTCGAGGATTACAATTTCACGACCGCCGTTCACAGCACGCCCGCCAAGCCGAAGGTCGTTCGGATCGGGCACAGCCCTTGGCATTGCCATCGGACTGTTAGGGGCGGGCGTCGTGCTGGCGCTCGCCGTCTTGGCGATGCGCACCCGACGTCCGCAAAATGAGCCGGTGGTGGCGGCGGGGATGGCCGAATAGGACCCGCTCGTCGTTCGCCCCAGCCGCTGTCCTGGCACCATGGTCTGGTGAATCGAGTGGCGCGTCGATGCGAGTTCGTCGTATGGCCGTGACTTTGGGTGTCTGAGGTCGCGCCGTTTGGCCCTTTGGTCGAGACGAAGTTGTACCTACCGCGGCAGCGACGGGCGGTGCTGGCGCGCCCGCGGCTGAGGGAACGGCTGAAGCGGGGCGCGGAGTCGGCGCTCACCCTTGTCTCGGCCCCGGCCGGGTTCGGGAAGACAACCGTGCTCACCGAGTGGCTGGCGGGCGCGCCTGCCGGTCGTCGGTCGGCCGCGTGGGTTTCGCTCGACCAGCGGGACAACGACCCGGCGTTGTTCTGGACCTATGTGGTCGTTGCGCTGAGGATGGCTGTGGGTGGCGACATCGCTGCTACCGCACTCTCGCTGCTCGAGTCGTCCCAGGCGCCGATCCAGGTGGTGTTGACCACGCTGCTGAACGACCTACGTACCGTTCCGGGTGACGTGGTTCTTGTGCTCGACGACTATCACCTCATCGAGGCGCCGGTGGTGCACGACGGGATGGCGTTCCTGCTCGAGCACTTACCTCCCCAGGTGCATGTGGTGATCGCGACGCGAGCTGACCCGCCGCTGCCGCTCGCGAAGTGGCGCGGCGCCGGTCAGCTCGTAGAGATTCGGGCGGCTGATCTGCGCTTCACGCCTGAGGAGTCTGACGCCTATCTCAGGGATGAGATGGGATCGGTGCTCACCGATGGACAGGTCGCGGTGCTCGAGGCTCGCACCGAGGGTTGGATCGCGGCGCTGCAGCTGGCGGCTCTGTCGATGCGGGGCCGGGGGGACGTCGCATCGTTTATCGCCGGCTTCGCGGGGGACGACCGGTACATCGTCGACTACCTCGCCGAGGAGGTGCTCGACCGCCAGCCCGACGACGTCCGGGAGTTCCTGCTGCGGACGTCGATCCTCGATCGGCTCTCCGGGCCACTGTGCGATGCCGTCACCGCGCAGGGCGGCGGTAAGGCGCTGCTGGAGGTCTTGGAGCGGGGGAACCTGTTCCTGGTGCCACTCGACGATCGGCGCCGCTGGTACCGCTACCACCATCTCTTCGGCGATGTGCTGCAGGCCCACCTGATGGATGAGCAGCCCGACCTTGTTGCCGAGCTGCACAGCCGGGCGAGCGCCTGGTACGAGGAGAATGGCGAGCTGTCCGAAGCGATTGATCACGCCGTGGCGGCGAAAGACTTCGAGCGGGCCGCGGACCTGGCGGAAAGGGCAATACCGGCCTTGTTTCGCAGCCGGCAGGAGGCGACCATCCGGCGCTGGATGAAGGTGCTGCCCGATGACGTCGTTCGTCTCCGGCCGGTGCTCGCCGTCGAATTCGTCGGGGCGTTGGTGGTCGCCGGCGAGTTCCAGGGGGTCGAGGCTCGACTACGTGACGCCGAGCGTTGGCTGGATGCGACCCCAGCAAATGATGCAGACGCCGCCTCGACGGAGATGGTTGTCGTGGACGAAGCCCAGTTCCGCTTCCTTCCGGGCCAGATCGGCACGTACCGGGCTGCGTTGGCCCTGATGCGCGGCGACCTGGGCGGCACCTTGACCCATACCCGGCGGGTGCTCGAGGTCGCGGCCGACGACGATCACCTCAGCCGAGCCTCGGCGGCCGGGCTGGCGGGACTGGCGCTGTGGACGAGCGGCGACCTTGACGGCGGCTACCAGGCCTACGCCGATTGCGTCGAGGGCCTCCGCCGCATCGGGAACATCGCCGACATCTCC
>DATASA010000012.1:0-1778 GCA_036269435.1 Acidimicrobiales bacterium
CCGGAGGCCCCCTGGTTCCCGCCGAACGCACGCCGTTCGGCCCGGCGGGTGTTCCTGCACATCGTGGCCGAGACCGCGCAGCACGCCGGCCACGCGGACATCGTGCGCGAGGCGCTCGACGGTCAGAAGACGATGGGCTGACGCTTCCCGGTGCCCGGGTTTCGACACGATGGCCGCCAGAGGCCACTATGGGGTCGTGCCTGGCGGGAGGGTGCGTGCGTCGTCGGTCTGGTCACGGGCGGGTCGCACGCGTCTGATCGGCGCCGCCTCGGCCCTGTTCTGCGGCGTCGTCGGCGTCGTCGTGGTTCCTCCGGCGTCTTCAGGTGCGCAGCCTGCGACGGCGCTGGCGTACCACGACTACGTCGCGCTCGGTGACTCCTACACGGCCGATGTCCTCAGCGGGCCGCTGCCGCCGACCACGCAGTTCGTACCGCTCGGCTGCGCGCAGTCGGGAGCCGACTACCCCCACCAGGTCGCCCGGCTCCTCCATGTGGCCCTGTTCCATGACTCGAGCTGCGGCAGCGCGACGACCGCGGAGATGACCCAGCCCCAGAGCGTGCCCCTGGGCGGGACCGCGCCGCCACAGTTCGGTGCCCTCAACACGAGCGTCGACCTCGTGACCGTCGGCATCGGGGGCAACGACGTCGGCTTCGTCAACGACGCCGAAAGCTGCGTGAACCTGGTCCCGACGCCGATCCCCGGCGCGCCCGAGGGCCTCGGCGGCTCCTGTGCCGCGCGCTTCACGGCGGGAGGGGTCGACCAGATCAGCGAGGCCATCAAGGCGACCGCACCGAAGATCGCCACCGTCCTCGAAGGGATCCGACAGCGCGCTCCCAACGCCCGCATCCTGCTCGTGAATTATCTCGATGCGGTGCCGCTCGACGGCAGGGGTTGTTGGAGCCCGGATGTCCCGGTCCAGAACGAGGACATGGCCTACCTGGCGGCGAAGTTCGTCGAGATGGACCAGATGCTGGCGGCGACCGCGGCGCTCGAGCACGTCCAGCTCGCGGACACCTTCACGCCGACCATCGGCCACGACGTGTGCCGGTGGCCGACCGTGCGCGACGTCGAGGGCGTCCTGCCGTTGTCGCTCCACCCACTCGGCCTCAACTTCCCGCTGCACCCCAACGGAGCCGGCGCGAAGGCACAGGCGACCGCCGTCTACGCCGGGATAGAAGGCGGCACCTGAGCACCGGTCTCCCGCATGGCGCCGGCACTCACGGTTCCCGGCAGCCGAGCGCCGGTGACGGCGCCGCCCCACCGATCTGGCCCTTCGCGTACGCCCGGTCGAGCAGCCGCACGTCCCGCGCGAGCGTGTGCTCCTCGTTCGTGCCCTCGCGGCCGTACTCGTAGCCCTGGGTGTAGGCCGTCCCGCTCGCGCTGTCGTCCTTGGTCGTCGGCGTGCCGGGGATCGGTTCGATGCCGGTGTCCTCGTTCCAGTCGTCCCACGAGGTGACCATGACGATCGGCAAGGCCGGGTCGACCTCGGGGATGGCCACGCAGCGGAGCATCTGGTCGAGCGTCGAGGACGGCCCCTCACCGGCCAGCCACTGGCGCGGCTGGGCCGGATGGTTGGTCTCCAGCCGGAACCCCCGGTCGTTGAAGCCGGGCTGCACGACGGGGAGGACCGGCACTCTGTTGTTGGTCGCCTGGCGGTAGAGCGTCAGGAGGAACCGCTGGTCGGCCGCGATGTGCGTCGTCCCGGGATATCCCGTCGAGTCGCCCGCCGGCCCGTTCGCCTGCTGCGGGTCGCCGTAGTACAAGGTGTACGACGTCAC
>DATASA010000013.1:0-3271 GCA_036269435.1 Acidimicrobiales bacterium
CGGGCCAGCTCGTCCTCGCCGAGCAGGCTGACGAGCCCGTGGGCGGCGGTCCCGAACCCGGCCAGGACGCCGAGGACGGTCGCCCACGACAGTGCCGTGGGCGCCTGTGTCGACCAGCGGCGGGCGAAGGCCACCACGGCCGGGCCGACCAGCAGGCCCGAGAGCAGCAGGCACGTCGACGCGATCCGCGCCCCCGACGGGTGGACCAGGTACGACCGGTAGAAGTCGTCGACGTCGGAGCCCCGCTGCGCCGAGGGCGTGACCACCAGGTACGCCAGCGCGTACACGAGCGACAGCACCGCCACGAGCGCGGCCGCGATCGCCGCCAGCCGTTCGAAGCTCCGGTCGTCCACCGTCAACCTCCGTCCGCCTACCCCATCGGCAGGGTAGCGAACGACGCCCCGTCGTGCCGCGGCGCGCGCAACGGGGCGGAAATCGTTCCCATGGAAGGTGTGCGGAGCGCTCGATTTCCCTTGCATGGGCGAACGTATGTTTGGTACAATGGAGCGTGGACGAGCGGGCGGAGCGGCGGGAAGTGGGCGACCAGCTCGAGGTCGAGATCGCCGAGGTCTGCGGCCTGATGAACGCGACGGCCGGGCGGCTGGTTCGGCTGCTGGCGTCGGTCCTGGAGACCGGGTGCTGGCAGGTGTCGGGCATCCACTCGCCCACCCAGTGGGTGGCCTGGAAGTGTGGCGTGTCCCCGAGTCGCGCTCGCAGCCTGGTGGCCACCGCCCGGCGGCGGGACGAGCTGGTCGAGACCACCGCCGCCTTCGAGGCGGGCGAGCTGGGCGAGGACCAGGTGGCGGTGATCGCCCGTCGGGCTCCGGCGGGCATCGATGCCGAGGTCGCCACCCTGGCTCGATCGGCGACGGTCTCCCAACTCCGGCGGGTGCTGGGCAGCTATCCGTTCGAGACCGCGGCCACCCGGGACGAAGCTGACCCGGCTGGCACAGCCGACGAGGCCCGCCGGGTCAGCTTCGGCTACGACGACGACGGCTCCTGGCACCTGTCGGCCGAGCTGCCGGCCGACGAGGGCGCCGTGGTCGAGCGGGCGCTGGCCGTGGCGCGCGACGAGCTGTTCCGGGCCGGCCAGCACGACATCGGCACCGATGCGAGGCCCTCGGACGTGGGCTGGGCCGACGCCCTCGTCACCGTGGCCGACCGCTCCCTCGGGGCCGAGGCGGCGTCGCGGCCCCATCACGACCGCCACGTCGTGCTGCTGCACCTCGGCACCGACGCCAACGGCTCCACCGCCAGCCACCTGCACCTGGGGCCGGGCCTCAGTGAGGGTCTGCGGCGGTTCGTCGGCTGTGACAGCCGGATCCGGCCGGTGATCGAGGCCGGCGGCCGAGCGGTCAGCGTGGGTCGGGCCTTGCGCACCGTGCCCGAGCGCACCCGGATCGCCATCGAGGAGCGGGACCGGGGTTGCCGGGTGCCGGGCTGCGACCACAGCCGGTGGATCCACGTCCATCACATCCGTCATTGGGAAGATGGCGGGCCGTCGGATACGGGCAATCTGATCGCCTTGTGCCCACGGCATCATCGGCTGCACCACCTGGGCCGCCTCGGGGTCGCCGGCGACGCCGACGACCCGGACGGCATGGTCTTCACCGACGAGCGGGGCAGACCGCTGTCCCCGTGCGGACGGCCGCGCCCGCCGGGACCGGACCTCGCCTCGGCAGCCGCCCAACTCCGGATTCCGGCCGGCGGGTGGTCGCATCCGAGCGGTGAGCGGCTCGACCCGACGTCGGTCCGGTTCACCGAGTCGGCAGCGGCACGGCACTAAGCCAGTTCTTCGTCCTCCACCCGGTATGCGGTGCGCTGCTGCTCGGTCGGGTGAGCTCCTTCCACGCCCGCCTCGTCCGAGGTCGGCGTGGCCTGCTCCTGGTCGTCCTTGTGCTCGTCGTCGCTCATGCGATCGCTCCTCTTCTCGTCCGGGCCACTGAGTGTGCCCGACACGGAGCGGCGGCGGTCGTCAGGCGGTGTTGATGCGGTTGCCCATGCGGGACACGAGCGACTGCTCCAACGTGCTGGGAAACGGCTGGGTGAACGAGAAGAAGGTGGCGCTCACGGTGGTGCGGTTCTTGCTCATGTACACGAGGTCGGCGAAGAGGCGGTCGGTGTGGTCGGGGTACACGAGGTCGGCGGTGAGGCGCAGGCCGACGGATCCGTCGCCGAAGCTCTGCACCGGCAGGGCCTCCGAGCCCACGGTGTCGACCTGGGCACCCGGCGCCTGGCGCTGTAGATCCTGGCGGAAGGCGGTGGCGACGCAGTCGCCGTACTTGGGGCCGCGGATGGCGGCCAGGTCGGCGGCCGCGTCCTGAGGCGTGTTCAGGACGGTGGCGATGGCGGACACCTGGGTCTGGGCCAGGCTGAAGTCGGGGCTGTACACGATGGCGCTGCGGTAGGTCACCGGGTCGGGGCGGCCGAGGCAGGTCGAGATCTCGGCCGCCCGGGCGCGCTCGGTGTCGTCCTCCGAGTGGGCCACCCCCCGCCAGCCGTCGGGCATGTCGGCTTGCTGGAGGACGACCGTGCGGGCCGCGGCCGTGTCCCCACCCGCACCCGGGCCTGCGCCCACCGGGTCTCCGCTACTGCCGCCCCCGCCGCACGCTCCGAGCACGCCGGCAAAGGCCAGGACCGGGATCACCCACCGCCAGCGGGACCGCATGGGGCCAGCCTACGGTGAGCCGGTGAAGGTTCACCTGCTCGACGGCACCTACGAGCTGTTCCGACACCACTTCGGCGTGCCCGTGGGTGACCGTGATCCCACCGACGAGGTGGCCGGGACCCGGGGAGTCCTGTTCAGCGTGCTGTCGCTCCTCGAGGGCGGCATCACCCACCTGGGAGTCGCCACCGACCACGTCATCGAGTCGTTCCGCAACCAGATGTGGCCGGGCTACAAGTCGAGCGCGGGCGTGCCCGAGGCCATCCTCAACCAGTTCCAGCTCCTGGAGGACGCCCTCGGCGCCCTGGGCGTGGCCTTCTGGGCCATGATCGACGAGGAGGCCGACGACGCCCTTGCCGCCGCGGCGGCCACCGCCGCGGCCGACCCCGCGGTCGAGCAGGTCGTGATCATGACGCCCGACAAGGACCTGGCCCAGATGGTCACCGGAACGCGGATCGTCCAGCTCGACCGGCGCAGCGGGACGGTCACCGACGAGGCGGGCGTGAAGGTGAAGTACGGCGTGGCCCCCGAGTCCATACCCGACTGGCTGGCGCTCGTCGGCGACTCGGCCGACGGCTTCCCCGGCCTGCCGGGTTGGGGCAAGAC
>DATASA010000014.1:0-2988 GCA_036269435.1 Acidimicrobiales bacterium
CTCCTGGAACGGCTCGGTCCCGTCGTGCGGGTCGTCGCCCGCGACGAGCGGTCCCAGACCCGCAACCGCGAGCTGGCCCTGGCCCGCCTGGCCGGGCGGCTGGCGGCCGCCCTGAAGATCCAGCGGACCCGCCGCCCGACCCGGCCGTCGCTCGCGGTCAAGGAGCGACGGATCGGCGAAAAGAAGCGCCAGGGTGTCCGCAAGCGGGAGCGGGCCTCGGGCCGCAGCGCCCAGCTCGACGACTGAGCCCGGCGCCGGCGTCGTCAGGGGGCCAGGGCCTGGCGGGTGGCGGCCACGTCCCGGTTGATCTGGGCGATGAGGTCGTCGATGGAGTCGAAGCGCTCCTCGTCGCGGATGCGGGAGTGAAAACTGACGGCGGCCGGCTCGTCGTACAGGTCACCATCGAAGTCGAGCAGGTAGGCCTCGAGGAGCGAGTCGCCCGGCTGATCGTAGAAGGTGGGCCGCTGGCCGAGCGACAGGGCGGCGGGATAACGGGAGCCGTCGGGACGGCGGTACCAGCCGGCGTAGATCCCATCGGCCGGGAGGCAGACATCGGGGGGAACGGCCACGTTGGCGGTCGGGAACCCCAAGAGCCGTCCCCGCCCGTCGCCCCGTCGGACCACACCGCGGACCTCGTGATCGCGCCCGAGGAGGGTGGCGGCGGCCTCGACCCGACCCTCCCCGAGGAGCTGGCGGATCCGGGTCGACGACACCGGCTGTCCACCGTCACCGCCGGGGTCGACCAGCGCCAGGCCCTGCACCTCGAAACCGAGATCGGCCCCGATGCGCTCCAGCATGGCCACATCGCCGCTGCGGCCGTGGCCGAAATGGAAGTCCTGACCGACGACCACTGCTTTCGCCTGGAGCTGGGCCGCCAGCACGGTGGTGACGAAGTCCTCGGCCGACTCCTCGGAACGGGCCTGGTCGAAATGGATCACGAGGGTGTAGTCGACCCCGCACGCGGCGAGCAGTTCCAGCTTCTGGCCCAGGTCGGTCAGGAGCTTGGGCGCCGACGCGGGTCGCACGACCGTGGCCGGATGGCGGTCGAAGGTGACCACCGCCGACGCCAGGTGGCGGGCGGAGGCCATGGCCCGGACGCGGTCGATCACGTGGCGATGCCCGAGGTGGACGCCGTCGTAGGCGCCGATGGTCACCACGCAACCGGGAGGCGGGACCGGCTCCCCGTCCGGAAGGACCTCCATTCCGGCCGAGGCTACTCAGACGCCGGGCGGTTCCGAAGCGACATCGCCCCGCCGTCGTCAGCAGTGATGAGGACCACGACCGGCTTGACCCGCCCGCCGGGGCTGCGCTCGTACACCGCCAGCAGGCGGCCCACCTCGTCCACGACCGCCCAGGGCCCCTCGCCGGCGACACCGAGCGCGTCCGGGTCCAGAACCTTGCCATGGCCGACCGCGACCGCAACGTCGGCGACGACGGCCACGGCGGCCATTCCCGGCAGCGCGTCACGGGGTGGGCGCAGGGCGTCGAACGAGAGCGCGTCGAGCGGCACGGCCTCGTCCAACGTGAACGGTCCGACGGCGGTACGGCGCAGGTTGCGCAGCTGGGCGCCTCCGCCGAGGGCGGCACCGAGATCGGCCGCCAGGCTGCGAACGTAGGTACCGGTGGAGCAGTCGACCTCGGCCGCGAACACCGGACCGGGGTCCCCCTCCGCCGCCGGGCCGGCCTGCGCCTGCGGCCACGGGCCGCTCAGCTGGAAGCGGGTCACCGTCACCGGGCGGGGTGCCCGTTCGACCTCGATCCCGGCCCGGGCCAGTTCGTGCAGCCGGCGGCCGTCAACGTGGAGGGCGGACACCATGGGCGGGATCTGGGCGATGGCCCCGGTCAGGGTGGCGGCCGCGTGCCGGGCCTCGGCCAGGGTGACCGCGGACATGTCCCAGCGGCCCGTCACGTCCCCGCTGGCGTCGAGGGTGGTGGTGGCGACGCCCAACACCACCTCGGCCTGGTAGGACTTGGGCTGGCCGGACAGGAAGCGCAGGAGGCGGGTGACGGTCCCGAGCCCGACCAGGAGGACGCCGGTCGCGTCAGGGTCGAGGGTGCCCGCGTGGCCCACCTTGCGCAGCCCGAAGACCTTGCGGCACCGGGAGACGACGTCGTGGCTGGTCCAACCGGCCGGCTTGTCGATAACGAGCAGGCCGCCGAAGGAGGGGGGCAGCGGGGTCCGTTCAGCCACTGGCAGCGACCGCGGCCCGGATCTCAGCCAGGACTCCGTCGATCGTGCCCGAGCTGGTGAAGCCAGCGGCGAAGCGGTGCCCGCCGCCGCCGAAACGGGTGGCGATGGCGCCCACGTCGACCTGGGAGATGGCGCGCAGCGAAACGCGGATGCCCTCGGGGGTTTCCTTCAAGATGCAGGAAACCTCGGCCTCGGTGGCCCGGCGGATCAGGTCGATCAGGCCCTCGGTCTCGTCGACCGACACGTCGAAGCGACGAAAATCATCCTCGGTGACCCAGGTGGCGACGAAGCGCAGGTCGGTGTCGAGCTGCGCTCGTTCCAGGCAGGCGGCGACCAGCTTTAGGTAGGTGAAACGGTGTTGCTCGAACAGCTGACGCGACATGGCGGCGATGGGCAGGTCGAACGAGGCCAGCTCCTCGGCCAGCGCGAACACCTCGGGCGTCGTGTTGCTGTACTGGAAACGGCCGGTGTCGGTGACGAGGCCGGTGTACAGGCAAATGGCGGCGTCGCGGTTCAACGGCCAGCCCAGCAGGCCGGCCAGTTGGCGGACCACCACGGCAGTGGCGGCGGCGTCGGGGTCGACGGCGTTGATCGACCCGTAGCAGTCGTTGGAGGCGTGGTGGTCGAGGACGACCAGCCGGCCGGCCGCGCACGCCCGCGCCGCGATGGGCGCCAGCTCTCCGAGCCGGCGGATAGAACCGCAGTCGAAGGTCACCATCACCTCGGGGTCGACGGGGAAATCGGCGGGCTTGGTGACCAGGTCGAGGCCCGGGAGGAACTGGTAGTGCGGCGCGACG
>DATASA010000015.1:0-12592 GCA_036269435.1 Acidimicrobiales bacterium
GCGGAGACGTCGCCCTCTTTGGTCTCGATGATCGGCAGCGCGGTCAGCGACCCGCCGCCCAGCTCCTTGGAGAGCTTGGCCGACCGCTCCAGCAGGCGGCTGTGGAGGTAGAAGACGTCGCCCGGGTAGGCCTCGCGCCCCGGCGGGCGGCGCAGGAGCAGGGAGAGCTGGCGGTAGGCCTCGGCCTGCTTGGACAGGTCGTCGTAGACGACGAGGGCGGCGTCGCCCTTCTCCATCCAGTGCTGGCCCATGGCCGCGCCCGAGTAGGGGGCGAGGTACTTGAACGGGGCGGGCTCACCCGAGGGGGCGTTGACCACCACCGTGTACTCCATGGCGCCGTACTCCTCGAGGGAGGCGACCACCTCGGCGACGGTGGAGTTCTTCTGGCCGATGGCGACGTAGATGCATTTCACGCCCTGGCCTTTTTGGTTGATGATCGTGTCGATGGCGACGGCGGTCTTGCCCGTCTTGCGGTCGCCGATGATCAGCTCGCGCTGGCCACGGCCCACCGGCGTCATGGAGTCGATCGACTTGATGCCCGTCTGCAGCGGCTCCTTCACCGGCTGACGGTCGACCACGCCCGGGGCCTGGACCTCCAGGCGACGGGTCTCGCTGGTGTTGATGGCGCCCTTGCCGTCGAGAGGCTGGCCGAGGGGGTCGACGACCCGGCCCAGCAGGCCGTCGCCGACGGGCACCGAGAGGATGCGTCCGGTGGCGCTGACCGGCTGGCCCTCCTCGATGTGGCCCATCTCGCCCAGGACGACGGCGCCGATCGACTCCTCGTCGAGGTTCAGGGCCAGGCCGAGCGTGCCGCCCTCGAACTCGAGGAGCTCGTTGACCGAGGTGTTCGGCAGGCCGGAGATGCGGGCGATGCCGTCGCCCACCTCGATGATGTGGCCGACCTGCTGGCGCTCGAGCGTCGGCTCGAAGCCGGCCAGGTGGCGGCGCAGGACGTTGGTGATCTCGTCGGGGTCGAAGTTGAACGCTGCGTCGCTCATGAGTTCTTGCTCATCGGATGGTTTCCTTCAATTGATCCAGGCGGTGACGGACGGTGCCGTCGATGACCACGTCACCCACGCGGGCGGAGAGGCCGCCGAGCACCGAGGGGTCCACGAATACCTTGACCTCGACCTCTTTGCCGACGTTGGTCGACAGCGCCCGGGCCAGGCGCCGGCGCTGGTCGTCGTCGAGCGGGACGGCCGAGCGGACCTCGGCGACGGCGTGCTGGCGCTCGGCCGCGGCCCGTTCGACGAGGTTGGAGATGATGGCGGGCAGCTCGCGGGCCCGGCCGGCGGAGACCACGAACGACACCAGCAGGGTGGTGATCGGCGTGGCCCGCTTGCCGATGACGTCGTCGATGATGGCCTGGCGCCGCTCCCCCGGGATGGCGGGATCGCCGAGCGTGGTGCGCAGCTCGTCGTTGCCGCTGAGCAGGTGGGAGAGGCTGAACAGCTCCTCCTCCACCTTCGGCAGCACGCCCTCGGCTCGGGCGATCTCGAACAACGCGGAGGCGTAGCCCTCGACCCGGTCCTCGGCCATCAGTCGACCCTGCTCACGCCGCGCTACCGGCCTCGTCGATGAAGCGCTCGATCAGGGCCAGGTTGGTCTCGCGGTCCAGGTTGCGCTGGACGACCTTCTCGGTCAGCTCGATGGTCATGTCGGCGACGCGTGCCCGCAGGTCGCCCATGGCCCGCTCCACCTGGGCCGCGATGTCGTCCTGGGCCCGCTGGCGGATCTCGGCCACCTCGGCCTCGGCCTGCTTCTTCAGGTCCTGGCGCAGCTTGTCGGCGGCCTTGCGGGCCTCCTCGATGATGCGGGACGACTCACCCTTGGCGTCGGCGAGCTGGCGCTGGTACTCCTCCAGGATGCTCGACGCTTCGTCCTTGGCCCGCTCGGCCTCGTCGAGGCTGCTGCGGATCTTGTCGGCGCGCGCGTCCATCCCCTTCTTGATGGCCGGAAAACCGACCTTGGCGATGAGGTAGAAGAGGATGGCGAACGACAGCGCGCCCCAGATGATCTCGTTCGTTGCCGGGAGAATCGGGTTCTTCGCCTTCGGCGCCTCGGTGGCGGCCTGGGCCAGTACGGCCAGTAGCACGGTGTCCCCTTAGGTGAACTTGAGGAGGATGAAGACCACGAACCCGATCAGGGCGAGCGCCTCGGTGAAGGCGATTCCCAGGAACATGGTCGTGCGGACCATGCCGGCCGACTCGGGCTGGCGGGCCATGGCCGTGATGGCGTTGCCGACGACGATGCCGATGCCGATGCCGGGCCCGATGGCGGCGGCGCCGTAGCCGATGCCGGCGCCGACGTTGCCCAGCGCCTTGATCAGGTCGGTGCCCTGGATTCCGTTGGTGGCTTGCGCCAGGACGTCGATCAAAACAGGTCCTCTCTTAGGGAAATACTCGGTATTCGGAAATGCTGGGTGTTCGAAGAATCAGTGTTCGGGGTGCATGGCGCCGCCGATGTAGACCGCGGTCAGGATGGTGAAGATGAAGGCCTGCAGGACCGCCACCAGGATCTCGAAGCCGGTCAACAGCACCAGCATCACGAACGGGAGCGGCAGGATCACGGCCAGGATGCTCTTGGTGAACAGTGCCGCGGAGAGCACGGCGAAGGTCACCAGCAGCAGGTGCCCGGCCAGCATGTTGGCGAAGAGTCGGACAGCCAGTGAGAAGGGCCGGACGAAGATGGTCGAGATGAACTCGATCAGGGCGACGAGCGGCAGCAGGAACGGGGGCACGCCGGGCGGGAAGAGCATCGACTTGAAGTAGCCGCCGAAGCCCTGCGACTTGATCCCGACGTAGTTGAAGATCACCCAGACCATGATCGCCATGAAGGCGGGTAGGGCCATGCGAGCGTTGACCGGGAACTGGATGAACGGGATGACCTCGAAGATGTTCGTGATGAACACGAAGAAGAAGATCGTGGTGAGGAACGGCGTCCAGCCAAGGCCCTCCGGGCCCATGGTCTGCAGGATGATGTCGTTGCGCACGAACTCGATGCCCGACTCGACCACGTTCTGCGCACCCGCCGGCACCAGCTCCCCGGAGCTGGCCCGCCGCCCGCCGGCCCAGAAGAGCAGGAAGACGATCACCACACCCGCCCACATGAGCAAAACGACCTTGTTGACCTCGAGCGGGGTCCCCTTGAAGAGGATGCCCTTCCATTCGACGAGCTCCCCGATGGGAGGGAACTTGAGGGCGGCCAGCAGGGTGGTCAAAGGCGTCAGCCCCTCGCTCGTGCGGGCTTGACGCCCGGGAAGGCCAGCGACGCGGAGACGTGGCGGGTCTCCCAGATCAGCAGGCCGAGGTGGGTGATGATCAGGGTGAACCCGAAGGTGGCGACGTCGACCCAGGGCTGGTCCTTGACCAGCAGGAAGGCGACGGTCACCACGACCAGCCGGCCGACGAAGCCGCCCATGGCGACGGACGCCATCACCACCGGTGAGATGCGGGCCGCCCAGCCGAGCAGGGCGGCGGCGACGAGGAAGTTGCCGATCACCAGGGCGACGGCGAAGGCCGCCGACCAGGCGCCGTCAGCGCCGCGGGCGAGGCCGGCGACCAGGATGACGACGGGAAGGGCGGGGGCGGCCCGGCGGACCATGTCGATCACGACCTCGCGCTCGACTGCGGGGATCTCCAGGGCGACATCGGGCGTCGTCACGGGCGTGCGCCTGTCTGCGGCTTGGTCGGCGCCTGGGCCCAGGGCGCGGCGGCGTCCTCCTCGCGCATGCGGGCTTCGTATGCGTACCAGGTCTTGGCGAACATGCCGGCGACCGAGACCAGGAACAGGATGATGCTGAAGACGGGGACGATCCCGAGCCAGCGGTCCAGGGCGTACCCCATGCCGCAGAAGATGGCCGGGGTGAGCGCGAACTCGAAGGCGCGGGCCATGCCGTCGCCGTAGCCCCGGTACATCAGGCCCTGGTCGGTCGGCTGAAAAACCTCTGCGGTGGCCGGCTCCGTGCCCTGGGGCATCGGGGGCGCGGTCCCAATCCGAGTGAGGCCGACTACTTTTCCGACGAGGTCCACCCTTTCCCTTCTGGTTCCTCCACGCGACGGCCCCCCGACATCGGGCTTGTGAAGTGCCGCGCAATCTACGGGAAACGTTCCCGTCGCTGCAAGCCGGAAGGCCCCGGTTCGGGCGCCGGCAGGGGCGCCGGACCGGCCTTGGGCCACACCGAGGAGTCGTCCTCCTCCAACTGGCGGGCCGTCTGGCGCACCCCGGGGTGGAGGAGGGTGTACAGCAGCACGGCCAGGCCGGCGACGGCGAACGGCACGACGGCGTTGCCCTGGTTGGTGAAGGTCGGGAGCAGGACGACGCCGGAGAGGATGGCGGTCCAGGCCCACAGGATGAGCACGGATCGGGTCTGGCCGTGGCCCTGGCGCATGAGCCGGTGATGGAGGTGCTCCTTGTCGGCCTCGGACAGGGAGGTGCCCCGCCGGGCCCGGCGGATGATGGCGAGGGCGGTGTCGACGAACGGGACGCCGAGGATCACGAACGGGATGACCAGGGGGGCGAAGAAGAAGTACGTCTGCCCGCTGAACTGGTCGGCGGTGCGCCCCCCCACCGAGATGGTCGTCGCCGCCATCAGCAGGCCGAGCAGCAGCGACCCGCTGTCGCCCATGAACACCTTGGCCGGATGGATGTTGTGGGGCAGGAAGCCGACGCAGAGGCCACAGGTGATGGCGACGACGAGGGGCGCCATGTTGTCCGGCGACAGCAGCCCGACGTGCGACAGCCGGTAGGAGTAGATGAAGAACGCGCCGGCGGCGATGGCGATGACGCCCGCGGCCAGGCCGTCGAGCCCGTCGATGAGGTTGACCGCGTTGGCCATGCCGACCACCCAGGCGACGGTCACCAGGAAGCCCAGGCTGGGCGACAGGACGTAGAAGTCGGCGAAGGGGACCCGGAAGTAGAACATCACCACGCCGGCCAGGCCCAGAATGGAGGCGGCCAGCACCTGACCGGCCACCTTGGCCGGCGCGGACACCTCGCGCAGGTCGTCGAGCATCCCGATGGCCAGGATGACGACGGCGGCGAAGGCCAGGCCGAACGGCTCGGAGGACTCGAACATGGGCCGGAACGTCGGAATGAACCGGGCCACGGCCAGGGCGACCAGCAGCGCCACCAGCATGGCCACGCCGCCGAGGGTCGGGGTGGGCCGCTCGTGGATGCGACGCTCGTCGGGCTTGACCACGGCGCCCCACCGCACCGACATCCGCCACACCGCGGGCGTCAGCGCGAACGTGACCAGCCCGGCCACCGCGAAGACGATCGCGTAGGCGAGCACTAGCCGGCGCCACGGGCGAGCATCAGCTCAGCCGGGGTAGGGCCGGAACTTCGAGCAGAGGTTGTTGGCTGCGTCGCTGATCTCGGCGAGGGCGGCGTCGTCGTCCCGGCGGCGCAGCGCCCGGCCGATCAACGACGCGATCTCCGCCATCTCCGCTTCGCGCATCCCGGCCGTGGTGACCGCCGGGGTGCCGATGCGAAGCCCGCTGGTGACGAACGGCGAGCGGGGGTCGCCGGGAATGGTGTTCTTGTTCAGGGTGATGCCGGCCCGGTCGAGCACGTCCTGGGCCACCTTGCCGGTGAGGTCGGCGTCGAACGGGCGGAGGTCGACGAGCATCAGGTGGTTGTCCGTGCCGCCCGATACAAGGCGGAACCCCTCCCCGGCCAGCGCCTTGGCCAGGGCCTGGGCGTTGGCGACGACGGCGGCGGCGTAGCTCCGGAAGCCCGGCCGCGACGCCTCACGGAAGGCGACGGCCTTGGCCGCGACGACGTGCATGAGGGGGCCACCCTGCAGTCCGGGGAACACCGCCTTGTCGATGGCCTTGGCGTGTTCCTGCTTGCAGACGATGCAGCCGGCCCGGGGGCCGCGCAGGGTCTTGTGGGTGGTGAAGGTCACCACGTCGGCGAGGGGGACCGGGTTCGGGTGGGCCCCGCCGGCGATCAGCCCGGCGATGTGCGCGGCGTCGAAGATGAGCAGCGCGCCGACCTCGTCGCAGATGTCCCGGAGCGGTTGCGGGTCGATGATCCGGGGATAGGCGGTGGCGCCGGCGATGATGGCCTTGGGGTGCTCGGCCTTGGCCAGGTCGCGGATCTGGTCGTAGTCGAGCCGCTCGTCGCTCTCGGTCACCCCGTAGGACACGAACCGGTAGAACTTGCCGCTGATGTTCACCGGCGAGCCGTGGGTGAGGTGGCCGCCCTGGTCGAGGCGCATGCCGAGGACGGTGTCGCCCGGCTCGAAAAGGGCCAGATAGGTGGCCAGGTTGGCGTTGGCGCCCGAGTGGGGCTGGACGTTGGCGTGCTCGGCCCCGAACAGCGCCTTGCACCGCTCGCGGGCCAGCTCCTCGGCCTGGTCGACCACCGTGTTGCCGCCGTAGTACCGCTTGCCGGGGTAGCCCTCGGAGTACTTGTTCGTCAGCACCGACCCCTGGGCGGCCATCACCTCGGGCGACGTGAAGTTCTCGGACGCGATCAGCTGGATGGTGGTGTTCTGGCGCTCGAGCTCGCGGTCCAGGATGCCGAACAGCTCGGTGTCCTCGTACCCTGTGAAGTCGAACGGGGCGCCGGTCACCGCGGCGTCAATGCCCCGGCGAAAGCCACCGCGATCATCCGGTCGAGCAGGTCGTCGAGCTCGGCGGCCAACCGGTCGTACGCCGGGCGGGGCTGGCCGATGGGGTCGGCGACGTCGTCCTCGGGCGAGGACCCGGAAAGCTCGACGACCCGGCGACCGGCAGCGGCGCGGGCCAGCCAGTCGTCGAGGGCCTCGCCGGGGCGGCGGGGGCCGGTGGCCTCGCCCCGGCGGACGAGCTCTTTGAGCGTGAACGTGCGGGGCCACGTGGTCGGAGCCAGCACCACCGCCTCCCGGACGTGCTCGCGAGCCATGCCGAGCACGAGGTCGGCGGAGGCCAGCAGCTCGCGGGTGATGGCCTGGCTGCGGTGCTCGGTCATGTCGAGCCCCCGGTCACGCAGCACGTCGATTCCGTGGGCGCTGGCCGGTAAGCCGGCCCGGAGCAGGCCGGCCGAGGCGACGCGGGCGTCGACACCCAGCTCGCGGAACCGGTTGCGGAGCAGGGCCTCGGCCATGGGCGAGCGGCAGATGTTGCCGGTGCAGAGGAAGAGAACGTCGATGACGGGAGTCTACCGAGCGCTACGCCGGCGCTTCGGGAGCCCCCGGGGCCGGGACGGCCCCGAGACGGGCGCCGAGGGCCAGCAGCCGGTCGTTGGTCGAGGCCAGCGACGCCTCCAACCCGCGCATCGAGTCCTGGCCCAGCTGCACCCCGGACGCCAGGGCGATGATGCGCTTGCGGGCCTCCTGGAACTCCCCCGGCACCCACGCCAGCTGGGCGACCCGCTCCTCGACGGCCCGGAGCTGGCTGACGCTCCGCTCGGCCTCCTGGCGCAGCGCGGTGCGCAGCGACTGCAGCTCGCCCGGCACGGGGTCGAAACGGGCCATGCGGCCGTCCAGGGCCGAGAACTTCCGGGTGATCTCGCCCATGACCTGGTCGTGGGCCTTGGCGTCGGCGCGCACCTGTTCCAGCTCGGTGCGCATCAGCTCGCGCAGCGCCTCCAGCTGGGGCCCGAGCTCGTCGGCGAGCGCGACCCGACTCTCCAGCGCGCCGAGCCGGTCGGTGGCCGAGGCGATGGCCCCGGCGTGGGAGTCGGTGGTCTCCCCCAGGCGACTCTCCACCGCCGCCAGGCGGGTCACCAGCTCGGCCGCGGCCTGCTCGCGGGATGCGGACGCGGCGTGGAGCTGGTCGATCTCGTTCTGCAGCGCCCGCCGCAGCATCTGGTCGCGGGCTTGGGCGTCGGTGGTGAGCGCATCCAGCTCACGGCGAAGGATCCGGCTCAGGGCTTCGATGTCGGACGGGGCCGAGTCGAGCGGCGCCAGGCGGGCCTCGGCCGCGGCGATGCGGGCGTTCACGGCCTCGAGCACCTCGGCCTGGCCCTTGGCCAGGGCGGCCATCCGGTCGAGGTCCTGGGTCAGCAGCCGGCGCATGCCCTCCTCGCGGGCCTGGGCCTGGGTCCCGACGTCGTCGGCCAGCGCCGCCACCTGGGACTCCCGGGCGGCCACCTCGGCGGCCAACAGGTCGTCGCTGTCGCGCACCGCCCGCCGGAGGGCCTGGACGACCGTGGGGACCGGCTCGAGGGGCTCCACCCGGGCCTCCATGGCGACGAGGCGCCGGGTCAGCCCGTCGAGCTGGTCGAGGATGCGGGCCAGCGCCTGGTCGTCGACCTGCGACGTCTGGGGCGCCGGCGCCGCCGGCGGGGCGAGCAGGGCCGCAGGCCGCGGCGACGGCTCGGCCGCCGGGCGCCCGTCCAGCTCGGCCAGGCGCGACGTCACAGCCTCCAGCCGGTCCCGAGCCTCGGTGAGCGCCCGGTCGTGGCCGAACAGGACGTTGGCGCAGCGCTCGAGCTCCTGGCGGGTCGCCCGGCTCAGGCCTTCCAGGCTGGCGGGCACCGTCTCGAGCGACCCGAGCCGGTCCTGCATCGCGGCCAACTGCTCGGCCTGACTCTGGGCCGCCTTGCGGGTGCTGTCGATCTCCGCCACCAGCCACAGCAGGTCCTGGGGCACTTCGGCCACCGCGCTGCCCCGCGTGCCGCTGCCCAGGTCGCCCAGGTCCATCGGGGGCAGCGACTCGAAGAGGCCACCCTCGTTGCCCGACACGACCGTCGTGATGACGCAGTCCACCTCGGGCTGAGGGCTTGCCGGTGGCTGGTCGACTTCCGGCGCAGCGACGGGCGGCGGTGCGCCCTCGCTGGTTGCCATCAGGCGCCCGCGCCGCGGCGGCGACAGGAAACCACGAGTGATGATGTTATCGGCCCTCCCGGCGGCGCGCGAGACTCAGTCCCATGGACCGGCGGAACGCTTCTCGTGTACTGGTGGTGGGGCAGGGGTACGTGGGCCTCCCGTTGGCGATGCGCGCCGTCGATGCGGGCCACGACGTCGTCGGCTACGAGGTCGACGAGCACCGGGTCAAGCGGCTCCTCACGGCCGAGACCTACGTCGAGGACGTGTCGTCGGAGGCGCTGGCCGCCGCACTGGCCACCAAGCGGTACCTGCCGACCCGTGACGCCGCGGCCTGCGCCGGTTTCGACGTGGCCGTCATCACCGTGCCGACCCCGCTGAGCGACGGTGCACCGGATCTGTCCTACATCGAGTCGGCGGCCGAGACGTTGGCGGCGTACCTGCGGCCGGGGGCGACGGTGATCCTCGAGTCGACGACCTATCCGGGGACCACCGAGGAGCTGGTCGCCCCGATGCTGGAGAACGGGTCGGGCCTCGTCGCCGGGACCGACTTCTTCCTCGGCTACAGCCCCGAGCGCATCGACCCCGGCAACCCCGACTGGCACCTCGGGAACACGCCGAAGGTGGTGTCGGGCATCGACGCAGGATCGCTGGCCGCCGTCCAAGGCTTCTACGACACCGTCGTGGACACCACCGTCGCCGTCTCGGGCTGCAAGGAAGCGGAGCTCACCAAGCTGCTGGAGAACACCTTCCGGCACGTCAACATCGCCCTGGTGAACGAGCTGGCCATGTTCGCCGGGGACCTCGGGATCGACGTGTGGGAGTCCATCGATGCGGCTTCAACGAAGCCGTTCGGCTTCCTGCGCTTCACCCCCGGTCCCGGCGTCGGCGGCCACTGCCTCCCCATCGATCCCAGCTACCTGTCGTGGCGGGTCCGGCGAGCCCTCGGCCAGCCGTTCCGCTTCGTCGAGCTGGCCAACGACATCAACGACCACATGCCCGATTACGTCGTGCGCCGGCTGGTCGTCGCCCTCAACCGCCGCAAGCAGGCGGTGAACGGCAGCCGCATCCTGCTCCTCGGGCTGGCCTACAAGCGCAACACGGGCGACGACCGGGAGTCGCCCGCGGTCATCGTCGCCGAGCGGCTGCTGGCCCTGGGGGCCGAGGTGCGGGTCGCCGATCCCCACGTCGGCCAGGACCACATCGACGGGCACGTCGAGCGGGTGGAGGTGACGCCGGACGAGCTGGCCGCCGCCGACGCCGTCATCCTTCTCACCGACCACGACGCCTTCGACCTGGACGCGATCCGGGCCAACGCCACCTACGTCCTGGACACCCGGCGGCGCCTGGACCCCGCCGGGCACATCGAGTACCTCTAGTTCGCGGCGGCCCGCCGGCGACGGCTGGCGACGACGGCCATGGACCCGACGGCCATGAGGGCGAGGGCGATGGCGACGAAGCGAACCGTGTCGGCCCCTGTGAGCGAGAGCCGGCCGGTGATGGGCGTGGCCGGGCCGCCCGTCGAGGCGACTGCAGGGGTGACGGTGGTGGTCACGGTCGTGGCGCAGTTCAGCGTGAACGTCGCCGTCTGGGTGGCGACCCCGCCGACGGCCACGCTCGAAGGACCGGTGACGGTCACCGTGTTCACGCCGCAGACCGCAGGGGTGATCGTGGGGTCGTCCACCGAGAGCTGCGTGGTGGAGGTGGCGGTGATGGTGATCAGCACCTGGCCGTTGACGTTGGCGACTTTGCCGACGACGCTCACGCCGTTCACGGTGACGGTGAGCGGCGCCCCGACGTCGAACAGGCAGGTCGGGGACACCTGGAGCACGAACTGCTGGCCGACGCTGACCGTCCCGACGTCCTGGGTACCGGTGACGACGGTGCAGCTCCCCACGCCCGAGCCGACCTGGGCCGACGCCGGGAGGGCCAGGGCGAACCCTCCGACGCCCAGCATGGCCACGAACGCCATCACCGTGGCTACCAACACACGTCTCATCTCACTGCCTCCAGAGCGGCGCCGCTCCTAGAAGCTAGCCGCTGACCACACCCCGTCGGCGACGCGCCCCGAGGACGGCGGCGGTCCCGATCAGCAGCAGCGCCAGGGCGACGGCGACGTAGCGCAGGACGTTCGCACCCGTGAGCGACAACCGCCCCGTGGTCGGGGTCGCCGCGGTCAGGACCGGCCCCGGGCAGTTCAGGACGAACGTGGCCGCCTGGGTGGCGGTCCCGCCGGCTGCCGAGGCCGACGGGCCGACGGCGATGACCGTGTTGGTGCCGCAGGTCGCCGGCGTGATCGTGGGGTCGCCGACCGACAGCTGGGTGGCGGAAAGGGCGGTGATGTCGACCAGCACGACGCCGGCGCTGTTGGCGACCTTGCCGGGGATCGTCACGCCGTTCACCGTCACCGACACCGGCTGGCCCGCGCTGAACAGGCAGGTGGGGGCCATCTGGAGGACGAACCGCTGGCCGATCTCGACCGTGCCGACCGCTTGCGTGCCGTTGACGACGGTGCACGCCCCGCTGCCACCGGCACCGCCTGCGCCACCGGCCCCGCCCGCTCCGCCCGCGCCACCGGCGCCGCCCGACCCGCCCGCGCCGCCGGATCCGCCCGACCCCGACGTGCCCGAAGTACCGGTGCCGTTCCCGACGGTGATCGTGCAGGCCGGGCCGCCGGCTCCGCCGGCGCCGCCCGTCCCGGTGTTCTTGGCGCCGCTGGTCGTCCCGCCGAGGCCGCTGACCGCGTCATTGATGTTGTTGACCGCGCCGCCGGTACCGCCGTTGCCGCCGTTGCAGATGTTGATCGTCACGCCGCCGTTGCCGGGCCCGGGGCAGATCACGTTGAAGGTGGCGGTCTGGGTGACCGTGCTGCCGCCGGCCACGCTCGACGGCGCCGACACGGTGATGGTGTTGATGCCGCAGAAGGCCGGGGTGATGACCGGGTCCTCCACCGAGAGCTGGGTGGCGGACAGGACGGTGATCGTCACGTTGACCGATCCGTCGCTCTGGACGACCTTGCCGGGGATAGCCACGCCGTTCACGACCACCGTGGCCGTCGACCCTGACGTGAACACGCACGTCGGCGACAGCCGGACGGTGAACGTCTGGCCGACCGACACGTTTCCGACGAACTGCGTGCCGGTGAGCGTCGTGCACGGACCGATGCCCGAGCCGGTCTGCGCCGAGGCAACAGGGGCCGCCAGGAACAGCACCGCCGCCACTGCGGCCATCCCCGCGACCATGGACCCAACCGGTCCCCGCCTCATGATCATGTCCTCCTAAGGACGCCGCGAAGCGCGCAGATTAACCCATGGCGGCGGGGCCCATGCTCATCCCTTGTGAACCGACCATTCGAAGGTCCGCACCGAGTCCCATGCCCCCTGCCAGGACTGCGCTCCGCTGACGCTCCAACCGGGCGCCTGAAGGCGGACGTCGAGCTGCGGCGGCTGCAGGCGGGCCTGGGGGACGAGGCGCAAACGCAGCTTGCCGTCGCGCACCGCATTCGGGATCACCGTGTCGAAGGTGAACTGCCGCTGCTCCCCGGCGCCGATCATGGCGACGTAGTTGGCCAGGTTCAGGCCGGACTCAGCGGTCGCCGACTGCATGGTCGAGCCCGACGGCGCCCAGAGGAGCACCCACGCCAGATAGTCGCCCGGCTTCTTGGTGAACTCGTCTGGGCCGAGCTGATACGACGGGGCGGCGTTGACGGGCGCCCGGTTGTCGACGGTGACCGTGGTGTGCACCACCGCGCTCCCCTGGGGGGTGAGGGTGACGTCCTGGCGGATGGTCGGCTGCACGTAGTAGTCGACCTTGGTGCCGCTGCGGTTCTCGACCGCG
>DATASA010000016.1:0-2518 GCA_036269435.1 Acidimicrobiales bacterium
CCAGCCAGAGGTCGTTGCCCTCACGGGTGCGCTCGCCCACCCCGGCGAACACCGACACGCCGCCGTGCTGGGTGGCCACCCGGTTGATCAGCTCGAGGATGACGACGGTCTTGCCCACGCCGGCCCCGCCGAAAAGGCCGATCTTGCCGCCTCGCACGTAGGGGGCGAGAAGGTCGATGACCTTGATCCCCGTCTCGAACATCTCCGACCGGGGCTCGAGGTCGGCGAACAGGGGGGCGGTGCGGTGGATGTCCCAGCGGGTGGGCAGGTCCCCCACCTGGTCGCTGGTGACGTCGAGCGGTTCGCCGATCACGTTCCATACGTGGCCGAGGACGCCGTTGCCGACCGGCACGGTGATCCCCCGGCCGGTGTTCTTCACCGGCGACCCACGCCGCAGCCCGTCGGTGGGCTTCATGCAGATGGCCCGGACCCGGCCCTCGCCGATGTGCTGGGCGACTTCGGCCGTGATCAGCAGATCCCGGCCCTCGAGCTCCACCGTCATGGTGACGGCGTCGTTGATCTCCGGCAGGGAGTTGGGCGGGAACTCGATGTCGACGACGGGGCCGGCGATGGCGACGATCCGGCCGTCCTTCTTTCCGGCCACGCTCGAACTGGTGGAGGCGGGGCTCTGGACGCTCATCTGCTGGCTCCTGATCGGTCGAGGTGGTCGGGGAGGACGTCGCGGTTGATCACCGTGTCGACGAGGTAGTCCGGCTCGCCACCGGACTTGCCCTGGCGCAGGGCTTCGGCGCCGCCGACGATCTCCATGATCTCGGTGGTGATACCGGCCTGGCGGACCTTGTTGGCCACGATCGAGAGGTTCTTGATCAGTTCCTCGGCGTTGTCGGTGGCCGCCTTCATGGCCCGCTGGCGGGCGGCCTGCTCGCTGGCCGCGGCGTCGAGCATGGCCGCGAACACCCGGCCCTCGACGTAGCGCGGCAGCAGTCGCTCGAGGATCTGGCCTGGCTCGGGCTCGAACTCGTAGGCGGCCTGCGGCCCGTCGCCCGCGGCGGCGGCGTCTTCGATGGCCTCGCGCTCGAGGGGGAGGAGGCGGACGTTGACCACCCGCTGCGTGCCGATGGAAAAGAAGCGGGTGTAGATCAGCTCGACCTGGTCGACGCCGCCGTCCTCGCCGGAGCCCCGCTCGTAGCGGGCCATGGCCGCTTGGGCCACCTTGCGGGCGTCCTCGTACGCCGGCTGCTCGCTGAAGCCGGAGAAGGCATCGCCCACCCGGTAGCCCTTGTAGCGGAAGTACCCCTCGGCCTTGCGCCCGGCCAGGGTCAGCTCGTAGTCGCGGCCTTCGCGCTGGTGGGCGAGCAGGGCGCGCTCGCCCGTGCGGATCACGGTGGAGTTGTAGGCACCGGCCAGGCCCCGGTCGGCGCTGATCACGATCAGGCCGGCCTTGCGGACCGGGTCACGCTCCTGGAGCAGCGGGTGGTCCAGGCCGGCCCCGCCCGCGGCCAGGTTGCCCATCACCGCGGTGATCTGCTCCGAGTACGGCCGGGCCGCGGCGACGCGCTGCTGCGCCTTCACGATGCGACTGGCCGCGATCAACTCCATGGCCCGGGTGATCTTCTTGGTCGACTGGACGCTCTTGATGCGGCGGCGGAGCGTGCGCTCCTGCCCACTGGCCACGGGCTACTTCTCCCGGTCCTTGGACTCGCCCCCGGCGTCGCCGCCGGTGTCGGTCGGCTGGAAGCGGTCGCGGAACCCCTCCATGGCCGACTTCATCTTCTCGTCGTCCGGCAGCGCTCCCGACTCTCGGATCTGGTTGAGCAGGTCCGAGTACCGGCTGCGGAACTCGTCGAGCAGCTCGGCCTCGTAGCGACCGACGTCGGCGGTGGGGATGTCGTCCAGGTACCCCTTGGTGCCGGCGTAGATCGACACGACCTGCTCCTCCACCTTGAGCGGCGAGTGCAGGCCCTGCTTCAGCAACTCGGTCAGCTTGTACCCGCGGTCGAGCTGGGCCTGGGACAGCTTGTCCAGCTCGGAGCCGAAGCTGGCGAAGGCCTCCAGCTCGCGGAACTGGGCCAGGTCGAGCTTGAGCGTGCCGGCGACCGACTTCATGGCCTTGATCTGGGCACTGCCGCCCACCCGGGAGACCGAGATGCCCACGTCGACCGCCGGCCGCACGCCGGAGCGGAACAGGTCGGTCTGCAGGTAGATCTGGCCGTCGGTGATCGAGATCACGTTGGTCGGGATGTAGGCGGAGACGTCGCCCTCTTTGGTCTCGATGATCGGCAGCGCGGTCAGCGACCCGCCGCCCAGCTCCTTGGAGAGCTTGGCCGACCGCTCCAGCAGGCGGCTGTGGAGGTAGAAGACGTCGCCCGGGTAGGCCTCGCGGCCCGGCGGGCGGCGCAGCAGCAGCGAGAGCTGCCGGTAGGCCTCGGCCTGCTTGGACAGGTCGTCGTAGACGACGAGGGCGGCGTCGCCCTTCTCCATCCAGTGCGAGCCCATGGCCGCGCCGGCGTAGGGGGCCAGGTACTTGAACGGGGCCGGCTCACCCGAGGGGGCGTTG
>DATASA010000017.1:0-21585 GCA_036269435.1 Acidimicrobiales bacterium
GCTGCTGCCGCGGGACGCGGAGGTGCCGGCCGACGCTCCCGCGTCGGGCGTCGAGCCCACCGACGTCCGCCTGGCCGCTCCGGCGTGGCCGGCCAAGGTCACGTTCGACCTGGCCCGTTTCCAGGCCGTCGACGGTGATCCGGAGCTCGAGATGGTCTACAAGTACCTGAGCAGCATCCAGGTCCGCCGCCAGGACTTCAACGGCCGGGTGCTGACCATCCGGGCCGACGACATCCGCGCCATCGCCGGCCTCTTCGGCACCGACGCCGACGCCCTGCTCCGTCGCCTCGACGACCTCCAGCTCCGCCTGCAACCGGCGTAACCGCCGACCGCCTGGTCACCCTCCGATGAGGGTGGCGGGGAAGACGATCCCTGCGAAGGGCTCCCTGGGATCGTCTTCGTACGGAGCGCCCGCGCTCGTCGAGCTGCAAGCTGGTCAGGCGGGGCGCGCCCGGGTCGGAGCGGGCGCTCGGCACACTACGGGGCCGGCACCGAGAAGACCTGGCCGGGGAAGATGAGATCCGGGTTCCCGGGATGGGCCAGGACGCCGGCGTTGGCCGCGATCAGCCGCTGCCAGTAGGGCACGATCTCCGCGTCGCTCGGGGCCCGGCCCCACGCCCCGGCGAGCACCGATTCGGCGATGGTCCAGAAGCACTCTCCGGGCCGAACCGTCCACTGGTCGGCGATGACCGCCGTGCTGGTGCCGGCGGCCACGTCGGGGACCGGTACCGAGGCGGTGGCGGGCGGCGGGGCCGGTGCCAGCTCGGCCGGGGTGGCGTCGGCCGGCGGAAGCAGGTGCATGGTGATCGTGTCGGGCGACCCGGGCACGGTCGTGCCGGTGGACGCCGTGCCGGTGGACGCCGTGGGGATCGACGTCGTGCTGGTGGACGTCGTGCTGGTCGACGTCGGGGCGGCCTGAGCGGCCATGGCGGCCGGCAGCAGGGTCGCCGGAGCGGCGACGGCGACGACCGTCGTCGCGGCCAGGCCGAGGCTGACACCGGCCAGCAGCCGGCGCACCGGCGCCACCGTGAGCCGGTCGGTGGCGGCCACCAACCGTGCCGCCCCGAGCAGCCTCAGCACCAGCCCGACCACCGTGATCGCGGCCAGGTACCAGAGCGCGGCCAACCCGGCGACCCGCACGAGGCTGAAGGCGGCGGCGATCGGGTCGCGGCCCTGCAACCAGTCGGCCCACCGTTCGGGCCGGTTCAGGGGAGGGGCGGCCAGCAGGCCCCGGCCCGAGCGTTGCAGGGCCAGGGCGGCCACCATCAGCGTGGCCGCCCCCACCACCGGCGCGGCCGCAGCCCGCCGGCTCATGGCTGCCGCGGCGGGACGCGGATCACCGCTGCCGGTCCCGTGGCCCGTTCGACGACAACCTCGTGGCAGCCGTCGCGGTCGACGTCGGCCGCTCGCAAGGCCTGGCCGCCGGTGACCACGGCGATGGCCGTCGCCTTGAGGTCGTGGCCCGGCCCGGCCCAGTCGTCGAACCGGAAGACCTCGCCGGTCGAGGGCCGGAAGAGCGCCAGGGTGAACGTGCCCTGGCAGCCCCAGTTCCCGGTGGCCACCTGGTCCCCGGCCCGGCCCAGTGCCCACCGCCGGCCGGCGGCCTGCAGGACGCCGTCGGTGTAGCTGATCGGGTCAGGGCAGCCGTCGCCGTCGACGTCGGCCTGGAGCAGGGCGGTGACAGCCGGGCAGTCGCGGCGGGGCACGGTCGTGGTCCTGGCCGGCAGCGTGGTGGTCGAGGACGCCGTTCCGGCCCGGGTCGTGGTCGGGTCGGACGGCGCCTCGTCGGGGGAAAGGGCAGGCGCGGCCGCGGCGGAGGGGGCGGCGAGCCTGGCCGGAGCGGTCCCAGGGCGGCCGGCCACCACGACGGCACCCACGATCAGGGCGACGGCGACCACCCCGACGGCGAGCACGGCCGGGCGAGGGGCCCCGAGCGCTCGGTGGGCGCCGGCGCCGCCGCGCTCGTGGCGCCAGGCGTCGAGCGGGTCGGTCTGGCGGGGCAACGGCCGCACCTCGGGCGGCTGTGGCGCCAGGCCTCGGGGCAACCGGGCGGCGGGCACCCCGGCCTGGACCGCGTCGGCCACGGCTCGCGCCGTCGGCCGAGCCGCCGGGTCGGCGACCATGGCCTCGACGGCGACCCTCGCCAGCGTGTGCCCCGGTGGCGGCTCCGGAGCCAGGAAGCGGGCCAGGGCGCCCAGGCCGAACACGTCCCATGCCGGGTCGAGTGCGGTCGCGCCCCGCCGGGCGGGATCGGCGAAGGCGGAGCCGAGCGCCGGTGCAGGACCGGACAGCTCACCGGCCCGACCGCCGTAGCCGAAACTGGCGAGGATGGGCCGTCCGCCGGGACCGAGGATCACGTGCTCGGCGCACACCGCACCGTGGACCAGGCCGAGCTCGTGGAGGTCAGCCAGCGTGTTGGCCACCGCGGCGAGGATCCCCGCTCCCTCTTCGACGGGGAGCAGACCAACCGTAGCCAGCGGAGGCCCGTCGACGTGGGCGGTCAGCAGCACCGCACCGACGCCGTGCCCGTCGACGCCGACGAGCTCGACGACGCCGGGGTGGCGGCCCTCGTCGAGCGACGCCGCCTCCCGGCTGAGCCGGAGCGCCTCCCCGGCGTTGCCGGCCACCTTGGCCAGCACCCGGCGCCCGGTGGCGTCCGTGGTCACGGAGGTACGGGAGCTCACGTGCAGATATTATATCATCTTTGATACCTTTTCAACACGTACTGTTCCCCTGGCGGGGCGACGCGGTGGACTGGGCTCGGACGGCGACCGCCCTTGAGCCGGGGAGGGCCCGGCCGAACAGCTCGTCCACCTTCGACGAGGCCACGACGCGGACCGTCCACGAGCACCCGGCGCCGGTGGGTGGTAGGGCATCAGCCTGCACGGCCAGGTCGTGGTGGCGGGTCTGGTCGACGAGCTGGAACACCCGGTCGACGGCGACGGCCTCGACCGCGGACGCCGACAGCTCCAGCCGGTCGCCCTGGTAGAACGACCGGTCGGAGAGCGCCTCGGTGGCGGCGTCGTTGGCCGCAGCGGCGGTGGCGTTGGTCAGCTCCCGCTGGGCCAGGAAGGCGATGGAGCTGTCCACCGCCATCGCGGCCAGGGCGACCATGATCAGCACTGCGGCCGGGAACAGGAGCAGAGCGCTGCCCCGCTCATCCCGAGAAGGCACAGCCGTTCACCGTCTCGGGGAGGCCGGTCCGGTACGGGTCGACGATCTCGCTGTGGCGGGCGCTGGCGGTGAAGCCCTCGCCGAAGCCGCCGAGCCACGGCAGCCGGATGGCCGGGATGCGATAGCTCGCCTGAAAGGTGACCCTCTCGCAACGGGCGAAGGTCGCCTCGATCGGCGTCAGGACGAGCTGGCCCGGGTCGCGCCCCGCTCCCTGGATGGCGTCCCGGGCCGCGGCATCGGCCAGGGCGAGCGGATCCCCGTCGACCGGCGCCTCGGCGTAGGCCCGGGTGGCCTCCCGGGCTGCGGCGGAGACGGCGATCTTGGCGTCGATCACCGCCCACGCGTTGGCAACCAGCAGGGCACCGACGACGAACGTGAGCAGGCCGAACGGGATGGCCTCGATGCCGGCGACCTGTCCCGACTCGTTCCGACGCATCCGCCGGAACAGCCGCGTGGCGCCGCCGGTCACTGGAAGTGCTCCATGCGCACGTGGATCGTCCGGTCGAGCCTGTCCAGGGCGGCCGGTCCGGCGAGGATCGGCAGCAGCACGCTCGGGTTGTGGCTCTGCACCCGCAGCACGACCTCATCCGGGCCGGTGCCGCTCCAGTCGAAGGTGACCCGGCCGGCGTAGCGGCCCAACTCCTGGCGGGCCTGGTCCTCGGCTGCGGCGATGTAGGCCTCCCCGCCGTCGCTGCCCGCCACCCGCCGGGCCGCGTCGTAGGACACCGCGGTGACGACCGACGCGGCATAGAGGTTGAACAGCGTCTGCACCGCGAACAGCAGCAGTACGAGGAAGACGGAGAAGCCGATCCACATGGAGATCGGCCCTCCGCCCCGCTCGTCCACGGCTCGGTCCGGGCTCCGGGCGCCGGCCCGGGCTACGGCGCGCCGATCTGGTTGATCTGGTTGGTGGTCTGGCTGCTGGCGTTGCCCCAGATGGCCTGGAACCCCACCCACATGACCGCGCCGAGGGCCGCCATGATCAGCACAGCGATGGCCGTCGAGATGACGCCTTCGCCGGCTTCGTTCTTCGTCGCCACGGCCAGGCTCCGGGCCCAGACGTACGCCTGCAGGAAGATGTGCATTGATTTCGGTCCTTTCATGGTGCGCTGAAGAGGCGGAGCGCCTCCAGGAAGGGGACGGCGAGGAAGATCACCCCGGGGACCAGGGCGGCCACCGTGACGGGGATCCACACCTGTTGCGCGCGGCGCTCGGCCGTCTCGATCAAGCGGCGCTGGGTGTCCTTGCGGATGGCGCGGGCCTCTTCGGAGATGAGCCGGCCGAGGTCGGCGGCCTCCCGGTTGAGCCCGAGGATGGGAAGCAGTCGGTGCAGCCCCTCGACCTGGGCCACCTCGGCCCACTCCCGCAGGGCCTCCACCTCGGTGAGGCCCTGGCGGATGCGGCTGCTGACCCGTGCCAGGTCGCGCGACACGTTCCCGCTGCCCCGGGCCGCGACCCGGTTCAGCGCCGCCCCCAGCGAGTACCCGGCCGAGAGCAGCATGGCCAGCTGCTCGGCCACCACGGGCAACTCCAGCGTCAGGCGGCGGCGCCAGGCGTCGGAGGCGGACGCCACCTGCTGTTCGGGGAGCAGGAAGCCCAGCAGCGGCCCACTGAGGATGAACAGCAGGGCGACCGGTGGCGGCGGCCGCAAGGCGATGGCCAGCAGGGCGCCGGCCCCGAACCCGGCCACGCTCCAGCCGAGCTGGCGGACCCGGAACCCGGTGACGTCGTCGGTGGAGTGGATGCGCTCCAGACGGGTGCCCAGCTCCTCGCTGACGCCGAACAGCCGGGCCACCCGCTCGCCCGTGCTGCGGGCCAGGGGGCGCACGACGTCGCGGAAGGAGTCGACGGACAGGATGGTGCCCCTCCGGCTCGGCCGGGCCATGCCCGCGGGGCTGTAAGGGCGGAGCCGCTCGACCAGCGGCGGCCGGGAGAACCACCGCAACTGGGACAGCACCAGGGTGGCGCCGGCCCACAGCCCCAGTCCGCAGACCACGGCCAGGCGGAAGCGGGCGAGGTCAGCCAAAGAACACCCGCTCTTCTTCGGGCAGCTTCATGATGCGCCCGGACCACAGCCAGCAGGCGATCACCATGGCGACGGCGGCGACCGCGGCGAGCTGGCCGGTGGGGGTCCGGTAGGCGTCGCGGCCTCCGCCGATCGACAGCCCGACCAGGGCCATCCCGACCGGGACGAAAAGGACGAAGCGACGGGCGAAGCGGGCACCGGCCTGGCGGGCGCGAGCGTCCTTGCGGCCCTGGAGGTCGGCGATCCGGTCGTCGACCAGCGCGGCCAGGCGCCGCTGGACGTCGGTGCCGCCCACCTCCTGGGCGACGAGGAGCGTCTCGCACGCGGCATCGGCGGTGGCGTCGGCCAGTCCCGCCTTGAGCACGGCGATGCTGCGCTCGAAGTCGGTGCTGATGAGCCATTGACGCTGGGCCGCAGCGAAGGCGGGCCGCATTTCCTCCGGGCTTCCCCGGCCGACCTCGAACAGGGCCTGGGGGACCGAACGGCCGAGCGAGCCCGTCAGCAGGGCGATCTCCTCGATCATCCGTGGCCACGTCTCGGCCGCCCGCATCCGGCGCTGCTGGCGCCGGGCGCGGTAGGAGGCGGCGGGGTACGTCGCCGCGAACCCCCCCACGGCCAGGGCGGGGAGGAAGGCGCCCAGGGCGGCGAAGGTGAGGCCCGTCCCCACCACGAAGAGCACGGCCATGACGGTCACGAACTCGGTGGGGCTGACACCGTCCAGGCCGGCCTGGGCCAGCCACTGGGCGGCCTGGGCCTGTGGCCCGCCGCCGGCGCGCAGCGGGCTGGACCCGACGCCGAGGCCGCGCCAGCGCAGGACAACCGCCGTGTACAGCAGGAACACCCCGTAGGCGCCGACCAGGGCCACGCCGAGCGGCAGCAAGCTCACGGTTCCACCCTCGCCTTGGCCGCGGCCCGGCGCGTCGGACCGGCCGGGGCGCCGGGGGCCCGTACCGCGCGGACCGTGCGGGCGCGGGATCCGCCTCCGTCGAGCAGCTCCCGGACGGAATAGCCGGCCTCCTCCAGGCCCCGCGCCGCCCGCAGCGGCAGGTTGCCGCTCCACGTCAGCGGCTCGTCCGGCCGGGGGCGGCTGAACAGCTCGGTGGCCGTGAACTGGACGGCCTCCGGGCCGGTCTGCGGCTCCTCCACCGCGATCACCTCGGTCACCCGCACCTGCCCGCCGACCCGGGCGCAGTGCACGACCAGGTCCACCGCCTCGCTGACCAAGGAGCTGAGCGCCGTCATGGGCAGCTCGTTCGCGGTGTCGGCGAGCTGGCAGATGAAGCGGAGCCGGGTGAGTGCCTGGCGGGCGGACCCGGCGTGGATCGTGGTGTATCCCTTCACCCCCGACGAGAGGGTGAGCAGTAACGGCAGGGCCTCTCTGTCCCGGACCTCGCCGACCACGGCGATGTCCGGCGCCATGCGGAGGAAGCCGGAGACCAGCCGGCGGAGGTCGACCTCCCGCCGGTCGGTCCGGGCCGGGCGGGTCTGCATCGACGCGACGTTGGGCAGCGGCAGGTCGGCCTCGAACACCTCTTCGGCGACGACCACCCGCAGCGTCGGGTCCAGCTCCGCCGCGCAACACGACAGAAGCGTCGTCTTGCCGGACCCCGGCGCCCCCGAGAACACGATGGACAGCCGGGCCCGGACGCAGGCCCGCAGGAAGGCGGCGACGCGGGTGTCGAGCATGTCCCGTTCCACCAGCTCGTCCAGCGACCTGTAGGCGACCCCGGTGAATTTGCGGATGTTGACGAGGACGTGGCCGTCACGACCGACGTCGCCGTGGACGATGTGGAGGCGGGCGCCCGTGTCGAGCTGTGCGTCCTGTAGGCCCTCGGAGGGGTCCAGCTTGCGATGCGAGCCGGCCGCCTCGTCGAGGATCTTGGTCAACGTGCGGACGACGTGGTCGTCGTCGTTGAAGGCCTCGTCGTGGTACCCGCTGGTCCCGCGATGGCGCTTCACGAAGATTTGATCAGGGGAGTTCACCATGATCTCCCACACGTCGTCATCTGCCAGGAGAGGCTCCAAGGGGCCGTAGCCAGCGAGGTTGCGATACGCCCGCTCGGCGACCACGTCCGGGTCGGCGAGGTCGAACGCCTTCAGGCCGCGCTTGTAGCCGTCGGACCAGGACGCGACCTCGTCCGCGATCAGGGCCTGCAGCTTGGCCCGTCCGCCGTCGCCGGCCATGTCCAGCGACGTCTCCTTGGCCCGCAGCTGGACCCGCCGCTCGATCTCCTGCAGTGGCGACGCCTCGGGCACGGGCACGACGGCGCTCATCCGAACGCCTCCTCGGTCCAGTGGCCGAGGGTGCCCGGGCGGATCTGCTCCGGCGCGCCGGCCACCGGTTCGGGCCGCGATCGCTCGAGCATGGCCCGGAAGGCGCCGGCCAGCGGCGCGCCGAGGGCGCCCGGGAGGCGGGCGCCATCGTGCAGGTCCGACTCGACGTTGCCCCGCTCCGGCAGGTGGATGGGATTGGCCAGGCCCCCGCCGGCGAAGGGGGCGGTGAGCTCGGCCAGGACCGCGGCCAGCCCGGCGCGCGCCCGTGCGGCGCGAGGCGCCCGGTTGAACACCGGGACGATCCGGGTGGCGTCGACCCCGAACGCGGTCAGCTCCTCCAGCACCCTGACGAGGGCGTGCATCCCCTTGAGGCCCGGCGCCCCGACGGCGAAGACGACGTCGGCCTGGGCCGCGGCGGTGCGGCCCATCACGTTGCGCTCCTCGATGTCGATGGACCCGGCGTCGTCCTCGCCCTCGACATCGGGGTCGACGTCGCACACGACGACACCCCAGGCCCGGCGCAGCGAATCGAACGCGGCCTCGAACGACTGGGGCCGCAGCGCCGGCCAATGGCGGGCGCGCCGCAGGCCGAGCAGCAGGGCGTAGCGGCGCTCGGGCACGGTGAAGGCCAGCGACCGGACGTCGTCGGCCGTGGGCTGGCCGGACCGGTGCGCCTCCACCAGCTCCTGCACGCACGGCAGGACGTCACCCGCGTCGTGGAGCACCGCCATCTCCGCGTGCAGGCGGAGGTCGGCCAGCAGGACCATGCCGCCGTGGCGGACGTCGTCGCCCATGGCCTGGGCCAGCGCGATCGCCGCCGTCGACGCGCCGGTGCCGCCGGGGCCCGTCACCGCCGCGACCGACCCCCGCCAGGCCGCGGGCGACGGCCGGGTCAGCAGGTCGGCGGCATCGGCCTCACCCCGACGCACCGGGTGGGCGCAGGACGTGAGCGCGGTGACCAGCTCCTCCCGGCCGAACCCCGGCGGCAGCACCCGTGCCGCGCCGAGCTCCAGCCAGTCACGGGTGGCCCGGCCGTCGTCGATGACCAGGACCGCGCAGCCCGCGGCCCGGGCCGCGGCCAAGAGATCCCGGTCGACCGAGGGCAGCCCGGCGTCGGCGACGAGGGCCGAGAAGGCCCGGCCCGACCCCAGCCGGGCCCGGACCTCCTCGGCCGAGATGCAGCGCACGAACTCCGCCGGCAGGGCGCCGCTGTTGGCCCACAGTCCCACGGATCGGAACCAGGGCGATCGGGCCGGCGCCAGCCCGAGGACGACGAAGCGCTCCGCCGGCATCAGCTCTTGGCCACCTTGTAGGTCCCCGGCACGCTCGGCAACGGCGGCGCGCCCGTCGCCCGGACCAGGGTGATCTTGCCGAGCTGGATGGCGTGGGCGAGGGCGAGAGCGTCATTGGGGTCGTCGACCGAGACGGTGACGGTGGCCGGGCCGGAGTCGCCCGCCGTGGTGCGGGGCCGGTCGATGCCGACCAGCAGCGCCTGGCGGACGACCACCTGGGTGAAGGCGTCGTTGCCCGTCCCGTACGTGGCCAGCAGGTCGGCCCGCTCGCCCAGCTTGATGCCGGCGCCCACGCGGCCCCGTTCCAGCGTGAACGACAGCTCACGACTGGCCGCGTCCCCGACGCGGGCCACCACCGCGCTGACCTGGACCAGCTCGCCGGCGCCCAGGGGCGCCACGAGGGTGGCCCCGACGAGCGGCTGGGTGCTCTCGAACGCCCGGGCCCGCAGCTCCGGGGTGAGCTCCATGGGTGCGACGGTGAGATCCGACGCCTGCAGCCGGGCGCCGGCGGCCAGCTCGTGGCGGGCGACCACGTAGGCGTGGGCCGGGCCGGCGGTGCCGCGGCTGGCGGCCGCGAACAGGCCCACCGCCGCCGCGGCCACCAGCAGGCCGCCGACCACGGCGCGGCTGCCGGGAAGGCCCCGGCGCCGGCGCACGGTGTGGGCCGGCCGGTTCCCCCGGTCGGTGCCGCGGTCGGGCGCGCCGGCACGGGCGACCGTTCCTGTCTGCTGCGCCATGACCCGCCCCGCCTTTCCGCCTTCGCCGTCGCTCTCGCCGTCGCCGTCGCCTGGAACCGCTGCATCCGCCGAACAGCGCAACGTTATGAAACGCCGTAGAAGTACACAAGTGGAAAACCTGAGGATTTCCTGTGGAACTGCGGTGGATAATCACACCGTACGTTGTATTCATGAAATTTCATGAAGGACTACAAGGAATGACGGCTCTTCGCTATGCTGCCGGCATGCCAGACGACGAGATTCGCTGGATGAGCACAGGCGAGGCCGCCCGGCGGTTGGGTGTGACCGTTCGCACGCTGTACCGGCTCATCGACGAGAGCGAGCTGCCGGCCTACAAGTTCGGCCGGGTCATCCGCCTGCAGGAGTCGGAGGTCGAGTCGTTCATCAAGGCCTCCCGGATCACCCCCGGAGACCTGGAGCACCTCTACCCCGAGGCCAAGAAGGAGACGGCGGACAGCGAGGCCAGCGACACGTAGGCCAACCCGGCGGCCCCGTCGGCCCGGATGGTGACCACGTCGTCGCCCACCGCCCGCAGGTCGCCGACGATCGAAGCGGTGCCGCACAGCACCGACACCCTCGGCCGCTGGCCGGCGGCCTGGCTGAGCACGTCGCCCAGGCGGACGCCCAGCGCGGCCCGGTCCTGCTCGTCGCCGGCGTCGCCGACAGCAGCCACTCCCGGGCGGCGGGCGGCCTCGACCACCCTGACCCAGGCGACGGAGGCCAGCGTCACCAGGGTCGTCGTGCCCGACGGCGTCTCCAGGGCGACGAAGTCCAGGCCGACGCCGGTGGCCGCGCCCCGATGGGCCGGCCCCGCCGTCGTGGTCACCAGCACCGTCTCCCGCCGCTCGGCCAGGGCCAGGAGCAGGCCGGCCACGCTGGCCGCGTCCGCGGCCTGGGCCCGCAGCCAGCGCTCGCGCACCCGGGCCCCGGCGGCCTCGCGCGCCCGGGCGTCGGCCGCCCACCGCTCCAGCCCGTCCAGGCTCCCGCCGTCCTCCGCCACCGCCGCCCAGTACAGCCCGGCCGGGCCGGCCATGCACGCGCCGGCACGCCGACGCCCCGTCCGGTCCCCGGTACCGTGGCGGACCGTGACCGATTGCCTGTTCTGTCGCATCGTGGCCGGCGAGGTGCCCGCGGACGAAGTGGCGTCGTCCGGGCGGACCTTCGCCTTCCGTGACATCGCCCCGGCCCTGCCCGTCCACGTCCTGGTCGTGCCCCGTGAGCACATCGACTCGGCCGACACGGTGACGGGCGACCACGCCGACGTGTTGGCCGAGATGATGCAGACCGCCCAGGAGGTCGCCCGGACGCAGGGGTTGGCCGAGCGGGGCTACCGGCTCGTCTTCAACGTCGGCGCCGACGCCCAGAACTCCGTCGCCCACCTGCACATGCACGTGCTCGGCGGCCGGCCCATGGAGTGGCCGCCCGGCTGAGGGCGTCGATGCGCACCCTGACGACCCCGTCCGGGTAACGTTGGCGCCGAACGCACTCGTGTCCCCGACCCAGATCAAGATCCTCGTGCCCGGCAACCACCTGATGGTGGATCTCTTGGGCCAGCGCGACGAGTTGCTGCGCCTCATCGAGGAGGCCTTCGGCGGCACCGAGATCCTCGTCCGCGGCAACGAGATCAGCATCAGCGGCGACCACGCCGACCGCGTCGGCCACCTGTTCGAGGAGCTGGTGTTGCTGCTCCAGCGCGGCCAGCGCCTCGACGCGGCCGACGTCGGCCGGACCATCGACATGGTCAAGGCCGACGAGCGCCCCTCCGAGGTCCTGTCCGCCGAGGTGCTGCGCTCGGCCCGGGGCCGGACGGTGCGGCCCAAGACCAGCGGCCAGCGCCGCTACTGCGACGCCATCGCCACCAGCACGATCACCTTCGGGATCGGCCCGGCCGGCACCGGCAAGTCGTACCTGGCCGTGGCCCTCGCCGTGCAGGCCCTCCAAGCCCACCAGGTCAGCCGCATCATCCTCACCCGTCCCGCGGTGGAGGCGGGCGAGCGGCTCGGCTTCCTTCCGGGCGACGTCCTGGCCAAGGTCGACCCCTACCTGCGCCCGCTCTACGACGCGCTCTACGACATGCTCGGGCCGGAGGGGGCCAAGCGCCTGCTGGAGGGCGAGACCATCGAGGTCGCCCCCCTGGCCTACATGCGGGGCCGGACCCTCAACGACAGCTTCCTCATCCTCGACGAGGCCCAGAACACCACGCCCGAGCAGATGAAGATGTTCCTGACCCGGATCGGCTTCGGCTCGCGGGCCGTCGTGACCGGCGACGTCACCCAGGTCGACCTGCAGGCAGGCCGCAGCGGCCTGCTCGGCCTGGAGAAGATCCTCACCGGCATCGACGGGCTGAGCTTCGTGCACCTGAGCTCGAAGGACGTCGTCCGCCACCGGATCGTCCAGCAGATCGTCGACGCCTACGAGCGGGCCCAGCCGTTCCGGGAAGCACAGCCGAGCGCATGACGGTCGAGGTGTTCGCAGCCGACGAGCAGTCGGCCCAGCCGGTCGACACCCTGGGCCTGGTCCACCTGGCCAAGGCCGTGCTGGCCGAGCAGGGCGTGAAGGCCGACTCCGAGCTGTCCATGCTCTTCGTCGACGAGGAGGCCATGGCCGAGCTGAACAAGCGGTTCCTGGGCAAGGACGGCCCCACCGACGTGCTCGCGTTCCCGATCGACGACGACGACGTGGTGGAGGGGGGCCGGTCGCCGGACTCACTCGGGCCCGGCCCGGGCGTGGACCCGGAGTCCTCCGACCCGCCCAACCTGCTGGGCGACGTGGTGGTGTGCCCTGCGGTGGCGGCCCGGAACGCCCCCGAGCACGCAGGGACCTACGACGACGAGATGGCGCTGCTGGTGGTCCACGGGATCCTCCACATCCTGGGCATGGACCACGTCGACAGTGAGGAGGCGGAGGCGATGGAACAGCGGGAGCGGGAGCTACTGGAGAGCTTCCACAAACAGCCATGACCGGCGGGGCCCGCTCATGAACCGGGGCGAGGCGTTCATGGTGATCGCCGTCTTCGTGCTCATCGGCGCCGCCGCGGTCCTGGCCATGGCCGAGACCTCCCTGACCCGCATGAACCGGATCAAGGCGTTGACCCTGTCCGAGGAGGGCCGGCGCGGCTCGAAGGCGCTGGTCGGGCTCATCGACCACCCCGAGCGCTTCCTCAACCCGGTGCTGTTCCTGCTGCTCCTGTGCCACCTGGTGGCGGCGACGCTGGTGGGTGTGGTGGCCGAGCGGGTGTTCGGCGGCCTGGGCGTCGCCGTGGCCACCGCGTTCGAGGTGGTGGTGATCTTCGTGCTGGGCGAGTCGCTGCCCAAGACGTACGCGGTCCAGCACCCGGACCGGGCGTCGCTCCTGGTGGCGCCGCTGGTGTCGGCCATCGTCCGGTTCCCGCCGGTCCGGCTCCTGGCCCGGGCGCTGATCGCGCTCACCAACCTGATCGTTCCCGGCAAGGGGCTGAAGGAGGGGCCGTACGTCTCCGAGCAGGAGCTGCTGGCCCTGGCCGACGTCGCCGTGGAGGAGGACGTGATCGAGCGGGAGGAGCGCCAGCTCATCCACTCCATCATCGAGTTCGGCGACACCGTGGTGCGGGAGGTGATGATCCCCCGCCCCGACATGGTGGCCATCGAGGCCCGGGCGACGGTCAACGACGCCATGGAGGTGGTGATGGCCGCCGGGTTCAGCCGCATCCCCGTCTACGAGCAGGGCATCGACGACATCGCCGGCATCCTCTACGCCAAGGACCTGATGCGGGCCGTGCGGGACCGGCGCAGCGAGGTCGCGGTCCGCGAGCTGGTCCGCCAGGCCCGGTACGTGCCCGAGACCAAGCGGGTGGCCGAGCTGATGCCGGAGATGCAGAAGGAGAAGACCCACATGGCCATCGTGGTGGACGAGCACGGCGGGACCGCCGGCCTCGTCACCCTCGAGGACCTGATCGAGGAGCTGGTCGGGGAGATCGTCGACGAGTACGACGTCGAGGAGGCCCCGATCGAGCCCCTCCCCGGTGGCGACGTCCGGGTCAACGCCCGCATGCCGATCGACGAGCTCAACGAACTGCTCGACGCCGAGTTCCCCGAGGGCGACTACGACACTGTCGGCGGCCTGGTCTACTTCCTGCTCGGCCATGTGCCCTCGGAGGGCGAGACGGTCGACTACGACGGTCGCCGGCTCAAGGCCGAACGGGTCCAGGGCCGCCGGATCGGGCGGGTGCTGATCACCAAGCTCGAACCCGTGTCGGACCGGGAATGACGGCCGACCGGGAGTGAAATCCGGTTTCGCCACCTTCGTCGGCCGGCCCAACGTCGGCAAGTCCACACTGCTCAACGCCATCCTGGGCGAGAAGGTCAGCATCGTGGCCGCGTCGCCCCAGACCACCCGCACCGAGATCCGCGGGGTGTTGACGAGGGACGACGCCCAGGTCGTGTTCGTCGACACGCCCGGGATCCACAAGCCCCGGACCACCATGGGCGAGCGCCTCAACGCCACCGCCGAGTCGGCGTCCGACGGCGTCGACGTGGTGTGCCTGGTCATCGACGCCACCGCGCCGCTCGGCAAGGGCGATCGCTACGTCGCCGCCCGGCTCCCCCGCGACGCCCTCTGCGTCGTCAACAAGGTCGATGCAGCCGATCGGGTGCAGGTCCTGACCCAGCTGTCTCGGGCGGGCGAGCTCGGCTTCGCCGAGTACTTCCCCATCTCGGCCCGCACCGGTGATGGCGTCGACACGCTGGTCGACGCCATCGTCGCCCGGCTTCCGGAAGGCCCGCAGTACTACCCGGACGACATGGTGACCGACATCCCCGACGCGTTCTGGGTGGCCGAGCTGGTGCGCGAGCAGCTGCTGAAGGTCGTCCGGGAGGAGCTGCCCCACTCCATCGCCTGCCGGGTCACGGAGTGGGAGTGGCCCCGGATCCGGGTGGAGATCCTCGTCGAGCGGGAGTCGCAGAAGGGCATCGTGATCGGCAGGGGCGGGCTGGTCCTCAAGCAGGTCGGCCAGGCCGTCCGGGCCCAACTGGCCGACGGCGCCTACCTCGAGCTGGTGGTGAAGGTCGACCCCGACTGGCAGCGGCAACCGAAGGCCCTGGACCGCCTCGGCTATTAGGCGCGGCCCTACTGCGATGGCCCTGTTCCGGTAGTATTCCGTCGCTTCGCGCCGAGCGCGTCGCTGGGATGGGGGGAGTGGGGGATGGAGTCAGTCCGACGGCGGGTAGCCATGGTGGCCGGCGTGCTCGCGCTGGGTTCGGTGGTCCAAGCCGGAGCGGCCCGGGCCGCCGACCCGATCCGTATCAGCACGCCGTCGAGGATGACCACCGACGCCGACCCCACTCGCACGTACGGGTCGCCGTACGTGCTCGTGGACCCGCACAACCGGCTGAACGTGGTGGCGGCCACCGTCGAGATGCGCACGCAGGTCTGCAGCCTGTTCCGATCGGCCGACGGCGGTCAGACGTGGAAGAAGCTCGACGCACTGCCCGGGCCCCGTGACTACCCGTTCTGCTTCCAGCCGTCCGGCAGCGTGACCGAGTCGCCCATGGCTTGGGGCCGCAACGGCACGCTGTACTACGCCCTGGTGGGCTGGGACGTGTCCGACGGCGGGGACACGTCCGGCAACCTGAGCACCCTCGTCGCCCGCTCGACCAACCTCGGGACGAGCTGGACGACCACGGTCGCCCGCAACAACCGGGGCAAGACGGGGACCGACATCGAGACCGACCGCCCGGTGTCGGGCCTCGCCGTCGATTCCAGCGGCCCGCAGGACGTCGTCTACGTGACCTACCGCCGCAACCTGAGCGGCCAGCCCGTCCGGCCCGTGGTCGCCACGTCGACCGACGGTGGCAAGACGTTCGGCGACCCGGTCGACATGGAGGACGCCTGGGCCAAGGATCCCAAGAACATCACCGGGACGATCCCCGACGACAAGAAGCTCCCGGCCAACATGACCGGCTTCAACCCCATCGCCACCACGGACAACAAGGGCACGCTCTACGTCATGTGGGAGCGGCGGACGAGCAACATCACGCCCACCCCCAACTTCGCCTACTACGTCTCCAAGTCCACCGACCACGGCAAGACCTTCACGACCTACGAGGCCTTCCCGGAGACGCCGAACCTGGCCGGCGGCTTCATCACCTGGAGCAAGCAGGGCGGCGCCCAGGGCACCCTGCTGGCCGCCTGGCACGCCAAGCCCGGCCAGACCCAGGGCGAGACCGACATCTACTTCCGCCGCTCGCTCGACGGCGGGAAGACCTGGTCCGAGGCCAAGCGCCTGAACGACGACGACCCGGCCAAGTTCAACACCCAGCTGCTGCCCGATCTCAGCGTCGCTCCCAACGGCCGCATCGACGCCGTCTGGTGGGACTTCCGCGACGACCCCGGCCTGTACGTCAACGACGTCTACTACACCTACTCCACCGACGACGGCGTCACGTGGGCCAAGAACATCCGGATCACGGACCAGTCGGTGAACCGCAAGATCGGCCCGTGGAGCAACGGGTTCGACATGCGCCAGCCCCCCGGCGTGGCCTCCACGAACGACTACGCCATCATCGCCTGGGACGACACCCGCAACGGCGACACCGTGGGCCAGGCCCAGGACATGTACTCGGCCACGGCCCAGTTCAAGACCCTCACCAGCGGGACGCCGAACGCCGTCCGGTACGTCCTGTCCGCCCTGGGCGGCGTGGCCGTCGTCGGGGTCATCCTGCTGATCGTGGCGACGACGCGACGGCGCAAGACCCCCGCGGCGGCGAGCACCACGACCAGACCCCCCGTCCCCGCCAAGTAGCGCTACCCTGAACAACCACAGCTCCACTGCATTGGGGCAAGGAGGAACAATGAGGATCCGCAGGTTCGCCGTCGCAACCATGGGAGCCGGGTTCGCCGGAATCGTGCTGCTCGCCGCCACGGCGTGGGCGTGCGTCCCGGTCGCCACCCTCAACCTCTCGACGACCCAGGCCAAGGCCGGCCAGGACATCGGGATCACCGGCAACTCCTACAACGGCGCCAAGCCGGCCGTCGTGCACTTCAACGCCATCGACGGCCCGGTGCTGGGGTCGTTCGTCCCGAACGGGGGCCGGATCGACGGCACCGTGACCATCCCCGCCGGCACCGCCCCGGGCAACTACCTGCTGGTCGTGACCCAGGAGTTCACCCAGGGCGTGCAGACCTGGGGCGTGCCCGCCAGGGCCCTGATCTCCGTCACCGGTGACACGGGGGCCCCGGTCCTCGGCGCCGCCGTGGGCAGCTCGGTGGCCGGTCGCCCGGTCGGCCTCGAGAGCAGCTCCAGCCCGAGCGGCGCATCGCTGCTGCTCGTCGCCGGTGCCGCCGGTGGCGTGGCCATGTTCCTCGCCGGCCTCGCGGCCGTGGTCGCCGCCCGGAACACCCCGGCGCCCTCCGCAGCCAAGGTCAAGGCCTGAGCATTCGCTGAAGTCGAAGGGCGGGTCGACCCGGAGCCGGGGCGGCCCGCCCTTGCGACGCGTCAGGCCGGCCGCGCCGCCGAGCCGGCAGGATCAGCGGGGCGGGACGCGCACGACGACGACAGCCATGTCGTCGTTGGGCCGGCCCTCGACGAAACGCCGGGCGGCATCCTCGATCCGACCGGCCAGGTCGTCCGCGCTGAGGCCGGCCGTCCCGGTGATCGCCCGCTCGACGCCCTCGTCCCCGAAGAAGCTGGTGCCGCTGTGCCGTTCGGTGATGCCGTCGGTGTAGAGGACCAGCGCGTCGCCGGCGCCGAGCTCGAGCTCCTCGTCGGTGACGAACGCAGGCTCGACCACGCCGAGCAGGTTCCCGGGGCGGCCGACCTGGGCCATGGTGCCGTCGGACCGGACGACGTACGGCCGGGGGTGGCCGCCGAGCGAAAGGGTGACCGCGGCTCCTGCCGGCGTCAGCCGCACCCGGCCCAGGCAGACCGTGCAGAAACGGGGGTCGGCCTCGTTCGTCGCCGCGTCGCCCACCTGGAGCAGCACGTCGTTGAGGTGCGCCAGGACCGACGCCGGCGACGTGTGCGCCAGGGCCGCCGACCGCACCGTGTGGCGGGCCAGGCCGGTCACCGTCGCCGCCTCGACGCCCTGGCCGCAGACGTCGCCGACCACCACGGCCCACGCGTCCGGGCCCACGGCGAAGACGTCGAAGAAGTCGCCGCCGACCACGCTCCCCTCGCCGGCGGCGACGTAGCGGGTGCCGACCTCCAGGCCGGGGATGGCGGGCGGGACCGACGGCAGCAGGCTGGCCTGCAGCGTCTGCGCCACCCGCCGCATCTCCTCGTGCATCGACGCCGTCTCGAGGCCCAGGGCGACGCGGGTGGCCATGTCCTCCACGAGGGCCAGGTCGGCCGGGCCGTAGCGGCGGCCGGACCACGTGGTGGTGATCAGCGTGATGGCGCCCAGCACCCGACCGATGCCCGGCAGGGGCACGGCGATGTAGGAGAGCGGGCCCATCCGGCGTGAGATCTCGAAGTGGGCGTCGCTGATCGACATGGCCCGGAGCCGCTCGTCGGTGACGTCTTCGCACAGCTCGGTGCGCCCGGCGCGGATGGTCCGGGCCGACGGGTGGTTGCTCAGCGGATCGGACAGCATGAGCTCGCGCAGCGCATCGGCGGCCGGGCGCAGCTCGGCGTCGGCCGCGCTCGCCGCGGCCCGGCGGATCGAGCCGTCCCGCTGGACCACGTCGATGAGGCACACGTCGGCGATGTCCGCGGTGGCCTGCGTCGCGAGCATGTCCAGCCGGCTGTCCGGGTCGACCTGCGCGGCGAGCGTCGTGCTGACGTCGAGCAGGAACCGCATCCGCACAGCGGTGGTCTCCGCTTCCTCGTGGGCTCGGCGCTCGGCCCGATAGAGCAGGGCGTTGTCGACAGCCTGCGCCACCCGGGTGGCGAGCCCCAGGCCGATGCTGCGGTCGGCGTCGGAGAACGCACCCGGCGCCCAGCGGCCGAGCGCCAGCACGCCCAGGCTGCCGCCGCGGGTCTCCAGCGGCACGACGAGTGCCGATCGCAGACCCAGCTCCTGCAGCGTGGAGGTATCGCTCGTGGCGTCGGCCTGAGCCCAGACCGACGGGGGGACCGAGCGGAGGCGATCTTCGAGCTGGGGGTCGCGGTGGACGGCGGCCACCCGTCGCCAGCGCCGGCCCGTGCTGTCGAGCTCACCTTCGTCGTCGAAGATGTCGATCACGCAGAAGTCGCCCAGCAAGGGAATGGCCTGGGCCGCCACGTCGGGCAGCGTGGACTCGTACTCGAGGGAACCGGCGAGCACGATGGAGGCCTCGGCCAGCAGGGCCAGGCGGGCCCGGGCGTCCTCGGCCGCCAGCCGCGCCTCCGCCTCGGCCTTGTACGACCAGGCCCGGTCGAGGGCCTGGGCGCACTGGGCCACGACGGCGCCGAGGAACTGCATCTGGGCCGTGTCGAAGGGCTGGGGCCGGTCGAAAGAGAGGCCGACGGCGCCGACGACGCGCTCGTCGACGAGCATGGGCAGGGCGGCAGCGGCCTGGTGCCCCGACCGGGCCGGATGGGCGGCCAGGTGCGGGTAGCGCGCCGCCCACTCCTCCAGGTCGCCGCAACAGACGGCCGCCCCGGTCCGGGCCGCCTCGGCCAGCGGCACCGGGGCGCCCATGTCGAACCGGCGGAACTGCTCGACCAGCCCGACCTGGTAGCCGCCGGCGCCGGCGACCTCGAGGACGGCGGCCCGGGCGTCGAGGACGGCGACCGAGCCGGCCGAGGCGCCCATCGCCTCCATGCCCTGGCCGACGATCACGTCGAGGACCTCCTCGGGAGTTCCGGCCCGGGCCACGGCCGCGGTGACCGCCTGCAGGCGCGTCACCCGCTCCAGCAGCACGGCCCGTTCCTGCTCCGCGACCTTGCGCTCCGTGACGTCGATCACGATGCCCCGCACGCCGGCGATGCTTCCAGCGTCGTCGGTGTAGGCCGAGCCCCGGCGCTCCATCCACCTGACCTGCCCGTCCGGCCGGACGATCCGGTGCTCAAGGTGGTACCCCCCGCCGCTGGTCGTCGCCCGGGTGACCTCGCCGAGCACGTTCTCCCGGTCGTCGGGGTGGATCAGCGCGCTCCATTCGTCGACCGTCGCCAGCGTCCCCGGGGCCACCCCGTAGAGCGCGTCGAGATTGGCGTCACGGGAGATGCGGCCGGTGGCGAGGTCGAGGTCGAACGTGCCCATGCGACCGACGGCCATCGCTGCGGCCCGGTCGTCCCGGCTGCGACGGAGGGCGTCGTCGGCCTCCCGGCCCTCGCTGAGGTCGACCCCGGCTCCCACGAACCCGGTGAAGCCGCCGCTCTCGTCGGTCAGGGGCACGGCCCGATCGCGGATCCACCGCCAGGTGCCGTCGACCCGCCGGAGGCGGTACTCCAGTTCGAACGGCGCCCGCTCCCGGATGGCGCGGAAGTACTGGCTCCGGCATCGGGCGAAGTCGTCGGGATGGACGTCATCGACCCACCCTCGGCCCACGGCCTGATCCAGGGTGCGCCCGGTGAACTCGAGCCAGCGGCGGTTGAAGAAGACGCACCCGCCGTCGGCGTCGGAAATCCACAGCAGGACGGGAACGGAGTCGGCGAGGGTACGCACCCGCGGCTCCAGTTCCCCGTACTTCATCTCCGCCTCACCCTCCGAACCCGGCTCCCCGGCGCGCCCCCGTGGCTGGCGATCTCAACCGAATGAAGTATCGCATCGCCACGGACGATCGGGACGGCGTTCGCCCGGCCTCAGTCCTCCGCCGGGCGGGCTCGCAGCCGCTTGGTCTCCCCACGACGGCGCTTGTCGGCCAGGCGGTCGAGCGCCGCCGACCGGCGGGGTCGGGTGGCGTGGCGGACACGATCCACGCGCAGGCCCTCGGCCAGCCGCGACGCCAGGCGTTCCAGGGCCAGCTCCCGGTTGCGGGCCTGCGACCGTTCGTCGGACGCCACCACCCGGACCAGCGGCCCCAGCCGGTCGAGCAGGCGGGCTCGTTGGCGGGGGCCGAGCGACGGCGAGCCGGCCACGTCGAAGCGGACCTCGGCCTTGGTGTTGGAGGTGTTGGCGTGCTGGCCGCCCGGGCCACCCGACGCGCTGAACCGCCACTCCAGCTCGTCGAGGGGGATGCGGCAGCTGCGACCGACCACCAGCCAGCGCTCCTCGGACACGGTCCGACGGTACTTGTCTGGCCCCCCGGAACCGGTCCGAGGGGGAGTGGCCTGGTACGCTCCTAGGAGCGCCTCGGCGACCGCTAGGCGCGTCACCGGATCCGAGGTAGCTCTTCCGCAATGCCGACCACAGCCACATCGAAGACTGCCGCCACCATTGGCGAATACCGGCTCCACGATACCGATACGGGGTCTCCCGAGGTCCAGATCGCGCTCCTCACCCAGCGGATCAACCACCTCACCGAGCACCTCAAGTTCCACAAGAAGGACCACCACAGTCGGCGGGGCCTGCTCATGCTCGTCGGTCGCCGTCGTCGGTTGCTCGACTACGTGCGAGCCAACGACGTCGAGCGGTACCGGGCGCTGATCGCCCGCCTCGGACTCCGACGGTAACTCCGGCGAGCGGCCAGAGGGCCGTTCGTCCCATTTCACACGAGAGCGGCACCAGCGTCAGCTGCCAGTCGCCGGCTCCCCGGGCATGCGCTAGGCGGCTCGGGTGGGCGACAACTGGGAACTGGCCGTCGCCGCTCCAACAAAGAGGAGCACACATATGACGGAACCCGTTTCCGTGTCAGCCCCGATCACGGGCACCGAAAAGACCCTCTCCTTCGAGGCCGGCAAGCTGGCGCAGCTCGCCAACGGCTCGGTGGTCGCCCGCATCGGCGACACCGTCGTCCTCGTGACCGCCGTCGCCTCCAAGGGCGTCCGCGAGGGGGTCGACTTCTTCCCCCTCACCGTCGACGTCGAGGAGCGCATGTACGCGGCCGGGAAGATCCCCGGCTCGTTCTTCCGCCGGGAGGGCCGGGCCACCGACCAGGCCATCCTGACGTGCCGGCTGATCGACCGCCCGCTGCGGCCGTCGTTCCCCTCGGGCTTCCGCAACGAGGTCCACGTCGTGGCCACCATCCTGGGCGCCGACCAGGAGAACCCGCACGACGTCCTGGCCATCAACGGGGCGTCCGCCGC
>DATASA010000018.1:0-32334 GCA_036269435.1 Acidimicrobiales bacterium
CGAGATGGTCATGCCCGGCGACAACATCACCCTCAACGTCGAGCTCATCAACCCCATCGCCATGGACGAGGGCCTGCGCTTCGCCATCCGTGAAGGTGGCCGCACCGTGGGCGCCGGCCGCGTCACCAAAATCCTGAAGTAACCCACTCCGAACTGGTGACACCCAGCGCGTCATAGAGCGCTGACTGTCACCAGTTCGCTCCGAGGAGCACACAGATGGCCCAGAAAATCCGAATTCGCCTGAAGGCGTACGACCACGAGATCGTGGACCAGTCCACCAAGAAGATCGTGGAGACGGTGCTGCGCACCCAGGCCACGGTGCGGGGCCCGGTGCCGCTACCGACCGAGAAGCACCGCTACACGGTCATCCGGTCGCCCCACAAGGACAAGGACTCGCGCGAGCACTTCGAGATGCGGATCCACAAGCGGCTGCTCGACATCCTCGAGCCCAGCCCCAAGACGGTGGACTCGCTGCAACGACTCGACCTGCCTGCGGGCGTCGACATCGAAATCAAGATCCAGCAGGTGTAGTTCTCGGAGGGGGCCGGCCCCCTCTGGCGGCTTGGCGGTGGTCCGCTATACTCGTTCAGTTCATGAGCAGGGCGTTTTTCGCCCTCTCCACTTCGATGTCCTGGGTCGCCGGCCCCGCCGGTACACCGAGGCAACAATCCATCGCTCCGCCGGGAACCCACCCGTGCGGAGTTTCCGCGTGAAGGCAGACACGAAGCCATGGCAAAGAAGGCGATCGTCGGCGAGAAGGTCGGCATGACACAGATCTGGGATGACCAGAACCGTGCCGTTCCGGTCACCCTCGTACGGGTTGCGCCGTGCCGGGTGGTGCAGGTGAAGACGCCCGAAAGCGACGGTTACAGCGCGGTCCAGGTCACGTTCGGCGCCCAGCGCCCGTCGCGGCTGAACAAGCCGGAGCAGGGCCACTTCGCCAAGGCCGGCGTCGATCCGGGCAAGCGGCTGGTCGAGCTCCGGGTCGACGACTCCGGTGCGTACACGGTCGGTCAGGAGATCAGTGCCGACGTCCTCAGCGCGGGCGAGCTGGTCGACGTCACGGGCGTCAGCAAGGGCAAGGGCTTCGCCGGCGTGATGAAGCGCCACAACTTCTCCGGCCTGGGGGCCGGCCACGGCACCCACAAGAAGCACCGCTCCCCGGGGGCCATCGGCGCCTGCGCCACGCCGGCGCGCGTGTTCAAGGGGACACGGATGGCCGGGCGCATGGGCCACCAGCAGGTGACCACGCTCAACCTCGAAGTCGTGCAGGCCGACGCCGACCGCCAGATCCTGCTGATCAAGGGCGCCGTCCCCGGGCCGCGCGGCGGCCTGCTCCTCATCCGTGACGCGATCCGCGGCAACGCCGGCGCCGCTCAGAACGGGAAGGTGTGACGATGGCCTCCGTCGACGTCCGCAACCCGGCCGGGGAATCGGTCGGCACCGTCGCCCTCGACGACGCCATCTTCGGCATCGAGCCCCATGTGGCGGTCATGCACCAGGTCGTCACCGCCCAGCTGGCGGGCATCCGGTCGGGTGACCACAGCACGCTCACCCGGGCCGAGGTCCGCGGTGGCGGCCGCAAGCCGTGGCGCCAGAAGGGCTCCGGCCGGGCCCGGCAGGGCTCGACCCGGTCGCCGAACTGGCGCGGCGGCGGTGTGGCCATGGGCCCCAAGCCGCGCAGCTACGCCCAGCGCACGCCGAAGAAGATGGTCGCCCTGGCCCTGCGCTCGGCCCTGTCGGATCGCGCCGCCGACGGCAAGGTCGTGGTGGTCGACAGCTGGAGCTTCGACGCCCCTCGCACCCGGGACGCCCGAGTCGCCCTCGAGACCCTGGGCCTCACGGGCCGGGTCCTGGTGGTCCTCGACCGGGACGACGAGACTGCGGGCAAGTCGTTCCGCAACCTGCCCAAGGTCCACCTCATCCTGCCGTCGGAGCTGAACGCCTACGACGTCCTCTGCTCGGACTGGGTGGTGTTCACCCGGGACAACCTGCCGGGCGGTGCCGCCACCGTGGAGCCTGCCCCCGCGCCACCGACCGCCGCAGCGGCGCCTGCTGCCGATGACGAGGTCGCCACCGAGGGTGAGGAGGGGGCCGAGTGAGCGATCCGCGCAGCATCATCATCCGCCCGGTCGTCAGCGAGAAGTCGTACGGGCTCCTCGACAACGGCGTCTACACGTTCGTCGTCGACCCCCGGGCCTCCAAGATCCAGATCTCCGACGCCATCGAGACCATCTTCGGCGTCCAGGTGGCGAAGGTGAACACGCTGAACCGCAAGGGCAAGCGCAAGCGGAACCGGAAGTCCCAGGGCTTCGGCAGCCGACCCGACACCAAGCGCGCCATCGTCACCCTCGCCGCCGGCGGGCGCATCGACCTCTTCGAGAGCTGAGGAACCCCTTTCTCATGCCGCTTCGCAAGCGCAAGCCCACCAGTGCCGGCCGGCGTTTCCAGACCGTCTCCGACTTCTCCGACATCACGACGGACAAGCCGGAGAAGACGCTGCTCACCCCTCTGCCGAAGACCGGTGGACGCAACAGCTACGGCCGCAAGACGGCCCGCCACCGCGGTGGCGGCCACAAGCGCCAGTACCGGATCATCGACTTCAAGCGGGACAAGGACGGCGTGCCGGCCAAGGTCGCGACCATCGAGCACGACCCGAACCGCAACGCCCGCATCGCGCTGCTCCACTACCTCGACGGCGAGAAGCGCTACATCCTCGCCCCGGCCCGGGTGCGGGTCGGCGACCTGCTGGAGAGCGGCCAGAAGGCCGACATCCGGCCCGGCAACGCCCTGCCCCTGCGCTACATCCCGGTCGGTACCACCGTGCACAACGTCGAGCTGAAGCCGGGCGCCGGCGGCAAAATGGGCCGCGGCGCCGGTTCCAGCATCCAGCTGGTGGCCAAGGAGGGCGACTTCGCCACCCTCCGGCTGCCCAGCACCGAGATGCGCCGCGTGCCGATCGACTGCCGGGCGACCATCGGCGAAGTCGGCAACGCCGAGGCCGAGCTGATCTCCATCGGCAAGGCCGGCCGGAACCGCTGGAAGGGCGTCCGCCCCCAGAGCCGCGGCGTGGCCATGAACCCGGTCGACCACCCGCTCGGCGGCGGCGAGGGCAAGACGTCGGGTGGGCGTCACCCGGTCTCGCCGTGGGGCCAGCCGGAAGGCCGCACCCGCAACAAGAACAAGCCGTCCCAGAAGCTCATCATCCGTCGCCGCCGCACCCGTGGCTCGCGCCGATGAAGAAGATGACGAGGGGTACACAGTGGCTCGCAGCCTGAAGAAGGGCCCGTTCATCGACGACCACCTGTTGAGGAAGGTCGACGCCCTCAACGCCAAGGGCGAGAAGCGGGTCATCAAGACCTGGTCCCGCCGCTCGACGGTGATCCCCGACATGGTCGGCCACACCATCGCCGTCCACGACGGGCGCAAGCACGTGCCCGTGTACATCACCGAGGCCATGGTCGGCCACAAGCTGGGCGAGTTCGCCCTCACCCGCACCTTCCGGTTCCACGCCGGCCAGGAGCGGGCGGGGAGGCGATAGGTCGTGCCGGGTCCCAAGCTCAACGAGGCACCCGTCCTGCGCCGGCGGCCGGAGTCGCGGTCGCAGGCGGTCCGCACGCCGGTCGTGTCCGCCCGCGCCGTCTCCAAGTACGTCCGCGTCTCGCCGTACAAGGTGCGCGAGGTGCTCGACCTGGTGCGCGGCTACCCCGTGGACCGCGCCGGTGAGATCCTGAAGTTCTGCGAGCGCGACGCGGCCATCGTCGTCGGCAAGCTGCTGGCGTCGGCCGTCGCCAACGCCGAGCACGACCACGCCCTGATCGCCGACGAGCTGTTCGTCTCGGCGTGCTACGCCGACGAGGGCCCCACGCTCAAGCGCTGGCGTCCCCGGGCCCGCGGCCGGGCCACGCGCATCCGCAAGCGCACCTGTCACGTCACCCTGCTCGTGTCCCGCCTGCCCGACCGAGAGTTGCAGAACCGCCGGGCCCGCCAGGCCCAGGGGGTCACCGGGGACCGGAGCCGTCGCCGCCGTGGCGGTGCCGCGGCCGAGCCGACGGAGTCGCGCGGCCGCCCCACCCGTCGCCGCGTGGAGGACCGAGGCGCGTCGGGAGCAGCAGCTCCGGAGGCGCCGGTCGAGGTCGACGAGCTGTTGACGCAGCCGGAGGCCGAGGTCACCACGGAGGCGGAGGCCGAGACGCCGGGCGCAGAGACGCAGGGCGCAGAAGGGGCGACGACCGCGGACGCAGCAGCCACGACAGAGGAGTCAGACACGGAATCCGAAGAGGAGTCGACCTAGTCATGGGCCAGAAGGTCAACCCGTACGGGTTCCGGCTGGGCGTCACCACCGACTGGAAGTCCCGGTGGTTCAGCGACCGCGAGTACAAGGCCTACCTCATCGAGGACTGGCAGATCCGTGACTACCTCATGAAGCAGCTGCCCCACGCCGCCATCAGCCGCATCGAGGTCGAGCGGACGCGTGACCGGCTGCGGGTCGACGTGCACACGGCACGCCCGGGCATCGTCATCGGGCGCCGGGGCGCCGAGGCCGACCGCCTCCGTGCCGACCTGGCCAAGATGAGCGGGAACCCGAAGATCCAGTTGAACATCCAGGAGATCAAGCAGCCCGAGCTCGACGCCGCCCTCATCGCCCAGGGCGTCGCCGACCAGTTGGCCGGCCGCGTCAGCTTCCGCCGGGCCATGAAGCGGGCGGTGCAGACCGCGCAGAAGGCCGGAGCCCTCGGCATCCGGGTCCAGTGCTCGGGCCGCCTCGGCGGCTCGGAGATGGCCCGCAGCGAGTGGTACCGCGAGGGTCGCGTCCCGCTGCACACCCTGCGCTCGGACATCGACTACGGCTTCCGCGAGGCCCGCACCACCTTCGGGCGCATCGGCGTGAAGACGTGGATCTACAAGGGCGACATCTTGCCGTACAAGACCTCGACCGAGGACAAGATCACCCGCGAGGCGGCCATGGCCGTGGGCGAGACCTCGGGCGGCGCCGCCCGTCCCCGCCGGATCATCTCCGCCGGTGGTGGCCGTCGCCTCCCCGGCCAGGAAGAGCCGGGCAGTGCCGGCCTCGTGATCCCGCCCCTGGGCGAGGACCCGACCGGCGACGAGCCGGCCGTGACGCCGAGCCCGGTGCCCGACGAGCCGACGGGCGACGACACGGTCGCCGCCGCGCCCCTGATCCCCGAGTCCGATCCCGAGCGCGAGCGCCTGCTCGCCGAGGAAGAGGACATCGAGCGCCGGACTCGCCAGCACCACGAGACGCCGCACTTCCGTTCGGGAGACGAGTGACATGTTGATGCCGCGCAGGGTCAAGCACCGCAAGCAGCACCGCGGGCGCATGACGGGGAAGGCCAAGGGGTCGGCCGAGATCACCTTCGGCGACTTCGGCATCCAGGCCCAGGAGCCGGGGTGGATCACCGCCCGCCAGATCGAGGCCGCCCGTATCGCCATGACCCGCCACATCAAGCGTGGCGGAAAGGTCTGGATCAACATCTTTCCGGACAAGCCCGTCACCGAGAAGCCGGCCGAAACCCGCATGGGCTCCGGCAAGGGCAACCCGGAGCACTGGGTCGCCGTGGTCAAGCCCGGACGGGTGATGTTCGAGCTCGCCGGCGTGGCCGAGCCCCTGGCCCGCGAGGCCATGGAGCGGGCCATCCAGAAGCTGCCGATCAAGGCCAAGATCATCGTGCGGGCGGAGGAGTTCTGATGGCGAACGCCCGGCTCGCGGAGCTGCGGGAGATGAACGACGACGAGCTGACGACCCGGTTGGTCGAAGCCCGCCAGGAACTGTTCAACCTGCGCTTCCAGCACGTCACCGGCCAGCTCGACAACTACGCCCGGCTGGGCCAGCTGCGCCGCGACATCGCCCGCATCGAAACCCTGCTGCGGGCCAACGAGATCACCGCCGCCGAAGCGGCCCAGGCCGAGGCGGACGCCGAATGGCACGCGGCGGCCGAGTCCCGGCGGGCCCGGGTGGCCGCCAGCCGCCAATCCGCGGCACCGGCACCGAGCGAAGACGAGGGAGAGAGCAATGGCTGACGCCGAGGGCTCGAGCGGCCCGGCGAGCGGGGTGGAGGGCCCGAGCGGCCCGGCGAGCGGAATGGAGGGCGGCGAGGCTCGTCCCAACCCCCGCAAGGTCCGCGAGGGCGTGGTCGTCTCCGCAGCGATGGACAAGACCGCGGTCGTCGCCGTGGTCGAGCGCGTGCGGCACCGTCGTTACACCAAGACCGTGCAGCGGACCAAGCGCATCCACGCCCACGACGAGACCAACGAGACCAAGGTGGGCGACCGGGTCCGCATCAGCGAGACCCGCCCGCTGTCCAAGCTGAAGCACTGGCGGATCGTCGAAGTCCTGGAGAGGGCGAAGTGAGCCTCGCGAACGACAGGACGGTCAGTAGATGATCCAACAGGAGACCAGGCTGCGGGTGGCCGACAACTCGGGCGCCAAGGAAGTGCTCTGCATCAAGGTGCTGGGCGGCTCGAAGCGTCGCTACGCGTCCATCGGCGACATCATCGTCGGCACCGTCAAGGACGCCATCCCCGGCGCCGCGGTGAAGAAGGGCGAAGTGGTCAAGTGCGTCGTCGTGCGCACCAAGAAGGAGAACCGCCGCCCCGACGGCAGCTACATCCGCTTCGACGAGAACGCGGCCGTGCTGATCAACGACGCCCAGCAGCCGAGAGGCACCCGGATCTTCGGCCCGGTCGGTCGTGAGCTCCGGGACAAGAAGTTCATGAGGATCATCTCCCTCGCGCCGGAGGTGTTGTAGATGAAGCTGAGGAAGGGCGACCGGGTCCGCGTGCTCACCGGGAAGGACCGGGGCGACGAGGGCGAGATCATGCGCGTGCTGCCCAAGCAGGGCAAGGTCATCGTTGACGGCGTGAACGTGGCCAAGAAGCACCAGCGCGCCGAGCGGGCCACCATGCAGGCCGGGATCATCGACAAGGACATGCCGCTGCCCGCGTCGAACGTCGCCATCCTGTGCCCGACCGACGGGCCCACCCGGATCGGCTACCGGTTCGAGGGCGGCGTCGAGGGCAAGGGCAAGAAAGTGCGCATCTGCCGCAAGTGCGGAGGTGACCTCTGATGGCCGACGCCCAGGTGAAGGAACGTCCCCGGCTCAAGGTCCGGTACGACAAGGAGATCCGGGGCCAGCTCAAGGAGTCGCTCGGGCTGGGCAACATCATGGAGGTCCCCCGCCTCGAGAAGATCGTGATCAACATGGGTGTCGGCCGGGCCACCCAGCAGGCGTCGCTGCTCGAAGGGGCGGTCACCGACCTCACGCTGATCACGGGCCAGAAGCCGCTCGTCACCAAGGCCCGCCGGTCGATCGCCGCCTTCAAGCTGCGCGAGGGAGTGCCCATCGGCGCCAAGGTGACCCTGCGGGGGGACCGGATGTGGGAGTTCCTCGACCGCCTCGTCGCCCTGGCCATTCCCCGCATCCGTGACTTCCGGGGCCTGCCGCCGAACGGGTTCGACGGCCGGGGCAACTACACCTTCGGCGTCGACGAGCAGCTCATCTTCCCGGAGGTCGACTACGACAAGATCGACGCGGTCCGCGGCATGGACATCACCATCGTCACGACCGCCCGCACCAACGCCGAGGGTCGGGCCCTGCTCGACGCCTTCGGGTTCCCGTTCCGACGTGCTGACGCCCAGCAGTAGAGGGTTCTGAGGAGTTTCGTGGCCAAGACAGCGCTCATCCAGAAGCAGCAGCGCAAGCCGAAGTTCAAGGTGCGGGCCTACACCCGCTGCCGCCGGTGCGGTCGCCCCCGCGCGGTCTACCGCAAGTTCAGCCTGTGCCGGATCTGCCTCCGCGAGATGGTCCACGCCGGCGAGGTTCCCGGCGTGACGAAGGCCAGCTGGTGAGGGGAGGAGGCCGCCGATGACCATGACCGACCCGATCGCCGACATGCTGACGCGGCTCCGCAACGGGGCGACCGCCAGCCAGGACAGTGTGCGCATGCCCTCGTCCAAGCTGAAGGAGTCCCTCGCCGCCATCCTGCGCCGGGAGGGCTACATCGGCGACTTCAAGGTGAGCGAGGACGGCACCCGTCCCGGGCGCATCCTGGAGATCACCATGAAGTACACCCCCGATCGGGCGCCCACCATCTCGGGCCTGCGCCGGGTTTCCAAGCCCGGGCGACGGGTCTACATCCAGGCCGACAAACTCCCGCGCGTGCTCGGCGGGCTGGGTGTCGCAGTCCTCTCGACCAGCCAAGGGCTGCTCACCGACCGCGAGGCGCGCCAGCGCCGCGTGGGCGGCGAGGTCCTTTGTTACGTGTGGTGAGCCATGTCTCGAATCGGTAGGAACCCCATCCCCGTCCCGGCCGGCGTCACCGTCCAGGTGACCGAGCGGCACGTCAAGGTCACCGGTCCCAAGGGCACGCTCGAGCGTGACACGCCGCGCGACATCACCATCCGCGAGGACGACGGCGTCCTGCTGGTCGAGCGCCCCGACGACGCCCGCCAGCACCGGGCCCTGCACGGCCTGACGCGCTCGCTGGTCAACAACATGGTGGTCGGTGTCACCGACGGCTTCAGTCGCGACCTCGAGATCGTCGGCGTCGGGTACCGGGCCGCGGCCACCACCCCGACCCGCCTCGACCTCGCCCTCGGGTTCAGCCACCCCGTCGGCGTCGATGCCCCCGACGGCGTCACGTTCGAGACACCGGCGCCCACCCGGATCACCGTGCGCGGCATCGACAAGGAAGTCGTCGGCCAGGTGGCCGCCAACATCCGCAGCCTGCGCAAGCCCGAGCCGTACAAGGGCAAGGGCGTCCGCTACGCGGGCGAGGTCGTGCGCCGCAAGGCGGGGAAGGCGGCGAAGTGAGTTTGCTTTCGCCCCCGGCGGCGGGTCCTGTCCCTGAGGCACCCACGGGGACCCCTCCCTACGGGCCACCCGCCACCTCCCGCCGCCACCCCACTTCGCTGGTTGGAGAAGAGAGATGAGTTTTTCTACGAAGAAGAAGCAGATGGCACGGGAGCGGCGGCACCATCGGGTGCGCAAGCTGGTGCGGGGGACCCCCGAGCGGCCCCGCCTGGCCGTCTTCCGGTCCAACAAGCACATCACCGTCCAGGTCATCGACGACGTCGCCGGCCGCACGCTGGCTGCGGCCAGCACGGTCCAGGCCGACCTGCGGTCCGGCGCCACGGGCAACAAGGACGCAGCCGCGACCGTCGGCCGGTTGGTGGCCGAGCGGGCCCAGGCCGCAGGCGTCACCAAGGTCGTGTTCGACCGCGGCGGCAACCTGTACCACGGCCGCGTGGCCGCGGTGGCCGAAGCCGCTCGTGAAGCCGGGTTGGAGTTCTAGTGATTGCCGTCGCAAGCCGGGCTTGCCCGGCGAGTTCCATGGCGCTTCGGTCGGCCGGCGGAGCCGGCTTCGGTGCGCCCTGTTCTTTTCTCCGCCGGCCGGCGGCCGGCGGTCGAGTACGTGGTCAGGAGATCCATGGCTGAGAGTCCGTATGTCGAACGAGTGATCGCCATCAACCGGGTGGCCAAGGTGGTCAAGGGTGGCCGCCGGTTCTCCTTCACCGCGCTGGTGGTCGTGGGCGACGGCGCCGGCAAGGTCGGCCTCGGGTACGGCAAGGCCAAGGAAGTGCCCGCCGCCATCCAGAAGGGCATCGAGGAGGCGAAGAAGGAGCTGTTCGACGTCCCCCTCGCCGGCAGCACCATCACCCACCCCATCCTGGGCGAGCGCGGCGCCGGGCGGGTGTTGCTCAAGCCGGCGGCCCCCGGTACCGGCGTCATCGCCGGCGGTGCGGCCCGGGCCATCCTGGAGTCGGCCGGCGTCCACGACATCCTGGCCAAGTCGCTGGGGTCGTCGAACGCCATCAACGTGGCCCACGCCACCGTCGCCGGCCTCAAGGGGCTGATGCGGCCGGACGTGGTCGCCCGCAACCGGGGCAAGTCGCCCGAGGAGGTCACGCCGCCGGGTCTGCTGCGGGCCTATCAAGAGTCCCAGCGCGGCCCCCACACCCCGGTCGAGGTGGCCTGATGGCCCGGATCCTCGTGACCCAGCGCAACTCGACCATCGGGACCCGGCCCATCCACCGGGCCACCATGAAGGCTCTCGGCCTCGGGGGCATCGGCCGGAGCACCAACCTGCCCGACACGCCCGACGTGCGGGGCATGCTCCACAAGGTCGCCCACCTGGTCTCCGTCGAACCTGCGCCCGCGGGCGAGAATGGGGAGCTCCGATGAAGGTCCACGATCTGAAGCCGGCTCCGGGGTCGACGCGCGAGCGGCGCCGGGTGGGGCGCGGCATCGGCGGCGAGGGTGGCAAGACCGCAGGTCGCGGCACCAAGGGCCAGGGCGCCCGCGGCTCGGTCAAGCCGGGGTTCGAAGGCGGGCAGATGCCCCTCAGCCGGCGGGTGCCGAAGCTCAAGGGCTTCAACAACCCGTTCCGGGTGGAGTACGTCGTCGTCAACCTGGACTCGCTCGAGACGTTCGAGGGTGACGAGGTCAACCCCGACACCCTGCGGGCCAAGGGCCTCGTCCACAAGCACGGCTTGGTCAAGGTGCTGGGGCGGGGCGAGCTGAGCCGGGCCGTCCGGGTCTCGGCCCACGGCTTCTCCCGGTCGGCCGAGGAGGCCATCACCGCGGCCGGCGGCACGGTCGAGGTCCTGCCGCTGCCGTTCGGCCACGGTCGCCCGCCGGCCAAGGGCAACGCCCTCACCAACCGCTGACCGGTGGCGCAACCGGAGGGCGGAGCCGTTTCGCCCAGGGCAGCGCTATCCTCTCTCCCTGCGCTGAAGGGGCTCGCGACGCACCGTCCTACGCGGGCCCTCTGAAACCCTCGCCACACGAACCAATAGGGAAGCCATCTTGCTGTCGAGCCTGAAGAACATCTTCAAGGTCACGGATCTCCGCAACAAGATCCTGTTCACGCTGTTCATCATCTTCCTGTACCGCCTCGGCTCGAACGTGACCGTTCCGGGGATCGACTTCAAGGCCGTCCAGGATCTCCAGCGCCAAGCCCAGAGCGGCGGCGTCCTCGGGTTCCTGAACCTGTTCTCGGGCGGCGCGCTGACCCAGATGGCGGTTTTCGCCCTCGGGATCATGCCGTACATCACCAGTTCGATCATCATGCAGCTGCTGGCGGTGGTGATCCCCCGGATCGAGGAGTGGCAGAAGCAGGGAGCGGTCGGCCAGAAGAAGATCACCCAGTGGACCCGGTACATGACCGTCGGCCTGGCCATCCTCCAGGCGACCGGCATCACCTACCAGTTCAACAACGGCCTCCTCGGCCAGGGCACCAACACCAACCTCAAGCTGGTGACCAAGTTCGACGTCCCCCACGTCGCCCTGATCGTGCTCACGATCACCGCGGGCACGGCCGTCGTCATGTGGATGGGCGAGCTGATCACCCAACGGGGGATCGGCAACGGCATGTCGATCCTGATCTTCGCCAACGTGGTCAGCCGCATGCCGGCCCAGTTCGGCAACGTGCAGGCCGAGAAGGGCAACGTCGCCTTCACCCTGTTCATGATCCTCGGCATCGCCATGATCGTGGCCATCGTCTTCGTGGAGCAGGGCCAACGCCGCATCCCGGTGCAGTTCGCCAAACGGGTCGTCGGCCGGCGGATGTACGGCGGCCAGAGCACCTACATCCCACTCAAGGTCAACCAGGCCGGCGTCATCCCGATCATCTTCGCCAGTTCGGTGCTCTACTTCCCGGTCCTGCTGTCGAACATCGTGCAGTGGAAGGTCGTCGTCAACTTCATCAACAAGTACCTGGTGCAGCAGGACAACGTCGTGTACATCGTGACGTACGGCCTTCTCATCGTGTTCTTCACGTACTTCTACACCGCGATCACCTTCAACCCCCAGCAACAGGCGGACATCATCCGCAAACAGGGAGGGTTCATCCCCGGCATCCGCCCCGGGCCTCCCACCGAGCGCTACCTGGGCCAAATCCTGAACCGCATCACGCTTCCGGGCTCGCTGTTCCTCGCCGCCATCGCCCTGGTCCCCAACATCCTGCTGTCCCTCTACGGGGTCAAGCAGTTCCCGTTCGGGGGCACCACCATCCTGATCGCCGTGGGTGTGGCCCTGGAGACGATGAAACAGATCGACAGCCAGCTGATGATGCGGAACTATGAGGGCTTCCTCGCGTAGTGCTCCCCACTCGACTGGTGATCCTGGGCAAGCAGGGTGCCGGCAAGGGCACCCAGGCCGTGCGGCTCTCCGATCACTTCGGCGTGCCCCGTATCTCCACGGGTGACATGTTCCGCGTCGTGGCCAAGGCCGACAGTGAGGTCGGCCGCCGGGCCAAGAAGTTCATGGACGCCGGCGATCTCGTGCCCGACGAGGTGGTGAACGAGATGGTGCGGGAGAGGCTGGCCGACCTGGACGCCGCCGACCGCGGCTTCATCATGGAGGGTTTTCCCCGCAACGTGGCCCAGGCCGAGGCGCTCGACGAGATGCTGAGCCCCCACCACGTCGACCTGGTGATCGAGCTCGACGTCCCCACCGGCGTCGTCCTGAAGCGCCTGGCCGGCCGCCGGGTGTGCACGGTCTGCGGTACCAACTACAGCGTGGACGCGCCGCCGAAGGTGAACTGGACGTGCGACCGGTGCGGGGCCGACGTCGTCCAGCGTGACGACGACACCGAGACCGCGATCAGCCGCCGCCTCGACACCTACGACAAGCAGACCGCCCCGCTGGTGGCCTGGTACCTGGCCACCGACCGGCTGGCCGCAGTGGATGGGGACGGTGACCCGGACACGGTCACCAGCCGCCTGCAGCGGGCCATCGAAAACCGCCTGGCCCGGCGGTGAGGAGATGGCCATCACGCTGAAGTCCCTCGAAGACGTCGCCGTCATGCGCCGGGCCGGCCGGGTGGTGGCCGAGATGCTCGACGCCTGCCAGGCCGCGGCCCGCCCCGGGGTCACGACCGCCGACCTGGACAAGGTGGCCCGGGAGGTGCTGGCCAAGCGCAAGGCGAAGTCGAACTTCCTGAACTACCACGGGTATCCGGCCGTGATCTGCACGTCGCCGAACGACGTGATCGTCCACGGCATCCCCGGCACCTACCGGTTGGAGGAGGGCGACCTCATCTCCATCGACTGCGGAGCCATCATCGACGGCTGGCACGGGGACGCAGCCCGGACCATCCCGGTCGGCGAGATCTCCGAGGAGGCCCGCAAGCTGATCCGGGTCACCGAGGAGAGCCTGTGGGCGGGCATCGACCAGGTCCGGAAGGGCCGGCGCCTGTCCGACATCGGCCACGCGGTCCAGACCGTGGCCGAGGGCGCCGGGTTCGCGGTGGTCCGGGAGTACGTCGGACACGGGATCGGCCGGGCCATGCACGAGGAGCCGCAGGTGCCGAACTACGGGGACCCGGGCAGGGGGATCAAGCTGAAGGTGGGCCACGTGCTGGCGGTCGAGCCCATGGTCAACCTGGGCAGCGCCGAGACCCGGTTGAACGACGACGGATGGACCGTCGTGACCGCCGACGGCAGCCTGTCGGCTCACTTCGAGCACTCGATCGCGGTCACCGAAGACGGTCCGGAGGTGCTCACCGTCCTCGACTGAGCTGGTAGCGACCTAGTCGCGACCTGCCGGCGACCGCGAGGCACCCGCCGGGAGCCCTACCGCAGCGAATTGGGTTACTCTATCTGTCTGTCCCCCGGCAGTGTGCTGGTTGAGACGCGTTTTTTAGGAGACAAGCACCTGCCAAAGCCCAAAGAGGACGCGATCGTGATGGAGGGCACTGTCGTCGAGCCGCTGCCCAACGCCATGTTCCGTGTCGAGCTCGAAAACGGTCACAAGGTTCTGGCGCACATCTCCGGAAAGATGCGGATGCACTACATCCGGATCCTGCCCGGGGACCGGGTGCAGGTGGAGTTGACCCCCTACGACATCAGTCGGGGGCGGATCACCTACCGCTACAAGTAGCACGTCGAAGTTTCGCAAAAGAGCAGGTCACATGAAGGTGGCCGGAGTGAAGGTGGAACTGTGAAGGTCAAGCCGAGTGTCAAGCGCATCTGCGAGCGGTGCAAGGTCGTCCGCCGGCAGGGTCGCGTCATGGTCATCTGCACCAACCCCCGCCACAAGCAGCGGCAGGGCTGAGCCGGGTGGGCATGGCGAACGAGACGGGGCCCGAGCGGCCCTTCGAGGGGGAGGCGTAGATGGCACGCATCTCAGGGGTCGACATCCCGCGCGAGAAGCGGCTGGAGATCTCGCTCACCTACATCCTGGGCATCGGCCGGGCCACGGCCACGTCGGTGTGCGTGGCCACCGGGATCGATCCCAACACCCGGGTCCGCGATCTCACCGAGGAGGAGGTCGCCCAGCTCCGCACCTACATCGACCAGAACCTCAAGGTCGAGGGTGACCTGCGCCGGGACGTGGCCCAGGACATCAAGCGCAAGATCGAGATCGGCTGCTACCAGGGCATCCGCCATCGCCGTGGCCTGCCGGTCCGGGGCCAGCGCACCCACACCAACGCCCGCACCCGCAAGGGCCCGAAGAAGACCGTCGCCGGAAAGAAGAAGGTGCGCAAGTGACGTCGTCGCCCGCTCCGCTCCGCTCGGCCGAAAGAAGGAGCTCGTAGTGCCCAAGCCGAGGCCGGGAGGCAGGCGCCCGAAGAAGCGCGAGCGCAAGAACGTCACCTACGGGGTGGCGCACATCAAGAGCTCGTTCAACAACACGATCATCTCCATCAGCGACATGGAGGGCAACGTCCTGGCCTGGGCGTCGGCCGGCAACGTCGGCTTCAAAGGGTCGCGCAAGTCGACTCCCTTCGCGGCCAAGCTGGCCGCCGAGGCGTGTGCCCGTCGGGCCATGGAGCACGGGGTCCGCAAGGTCGACGTGCTGGTCAAGGGCCCGGGCTCCGGCCGGGAGACGGCCATCCGCTCGCTGCAGCAGACGGGCATCGAGGTCTCCGGCATCAAGGACCTCACCCCGATCCCCCACAACGGCTGCCGGCCTCCCAAGCGCAGAAGGGTATGAAGATCGTGTCGAACCCCCGTCAGCCCGCCGACGAGGCGAACGCCTGATGGCCCGCTACACCGGACCCGTCTGCCGCCTGTGCCGGCGGGAGAAGATGAAGCTGTTCCTCAAGGGCCCGAAGTGCGACTCGATGAAGTGCCCGATCGAGCGCCGGCCCTACCCCCCCGGCATGCACGGCCGCGGCCGCATCCGGGAGTCCGAGTACATGCTCCAGCTCCGTGAGAAGCAGAAGGCCCGCCGCATCTACGGGGTGCTGGAGAAGCAGTTCCGCAACATGTACAAGGAAGCCAACCGCCAGGACGGCATCACCGGCGAGAACCTGCTCCGGATGCTCGAGCAGCGACTGGACAACGTGGCCTTCCGGGCCGGCTGGGGCTCCAGCCGCAATCAGTCCCGCCAGTTCGTCCGCCACGGCCACGTCAACGTCAACGGCCGCCGGGTCACCATCCCCAGCTACCAGGTCCGCAAGGGCGACGTCGTCGAGGTCCGGGAGAAGTCCCGTTCCATGATCGTCCTGCGTCACAACCTCGACACGCTCGACCGGGCCAAGCCGCCCTGGATCGAGGTCGGGGGCGAAGGCTTCTCGGCCACCGTGCGCGACCTGCCCCTGCGGGAGCACATCGACGTGCCGGTCCGGGAGTCCCTCATCGTCGAGCTCTATTCCAAGTAGAGACCTCAAGGTCGAATCGAGACCTGCAAAGGTCCGAGTAGCCAAGAGTCCGAATAGTAGGAAAGCGAAGCGCTCATGCTCATCATCCAGCGTCCCTCCGTCGAAGCCCTCGGCGAGCAGGAGGGCGACCGCCAGCAGTTCGTCATCTCGCCCCTGGAGCCGGGTTTCGGCCACACCTTGGGCAACTCGCTGCGGCGGACCCTCCTGTCGTCCATCCCGGGCGCGGCGGTGACGTCCATCCGTTTCGACGACGTCCTCCACGAGTTCACCACCATCCCGGGGGTGAAGGAGGACGTGACCGACATCATGCTCAACCTGAAGGACCTCGTCCTGCGGGTGGAGAGCGACGAGCAGGTCGTCCTGCGCCTCGACGCCCGCGGCCCGGGGGAGGTCACCGCCCGTGACCTGCAGCCCCACTCCGACGTCGAGATCCTGAACCCCGAGATGCACATCGCCAGCCTGTCGTCCAAGGCCCGGCTGGCCCTCGACATCACGGTGGAGCGGGGACGCGGCTACGTCTCGGCCGACAAGAACAAGAAGTCGTCGGTCATCGGCGTCATCCCGATCGACAGCATCTTCTCGCCTGTGCGCCGGGTCGCCTTCAACGTCGAGCCGACCCGGGTCGAGCAGGCCACCAACTACGACCGCCTGACCCTCGACATCGAGACCGACGGCTCCATCTCGCCACGCGAGGCACTGGCCTCGGCCGGCGCGACCCTCCGCTCGCTGATCACCCTGGTGGCCGAGATGAGCGACGCACCCCGAGCCTTGGAGTTGGGCGACGTGGGCGCCCTCGGCAGCGGCTCGCCCGACCTGGACCTGGCCATCGAGGAGCTCGACCTCTCCGAGCGTCCCCGCAACTGCCTCAAGCGGGCGCAGGTCAACACCGTCGGCGAGCTGGTCAACAAGACCGAGGAGGACCTGCTGGCCATCACCAACTTCGGCCAGAAGTCGCTCGACGAGGTCTTGCAGAAGCTGGACGAGCGGGGCCTGGCCCTGCGCTCGAAGGGGGCGTAGCCCAGCCATGCCGGGAACGCCCACCAAGAGCAAGCGCTTCGGCGGCAGCGCCGCCCACCAGCGCCTGCTGTTCGCCAACATGGCCGCCTCGCTGTTCGCGGCCGAGGCCATCGTCACCACCGAGGCCAAGGCCAAGGCACTGCGCCCGATCGCCGAGAAGCTCATCACCAAGGCCCGCAAAGGCGGCGTGCACAATCACCGCCAGGTGATGGCGTACATGGGCGACAAGGACATGGCCCACAAGCTGTTCGCCGACATCGCCCCCCGCTACGAGGGGCGCCCGGGGGGCTACACCCGCATCCTCAAGCTCGGCCCCCGTCACGGCGACAACGCGCCGATGGCCCGCATCGAGCTGGTCTAACCCGCCGCCGGGCGCGATGACCGTCCGGGTGCGGATGACCGTCGCCTACGACGGCACCCAGTTCCACGGGTTCTCCGAGAACCGCGACGTCCGCACGGTCGGCGGGGACCTTTCGCTGGCGTTGGCGACGGTGCTGCGTCACCCGGTCAACCTCATCGTGGCCGGGCGCACGGATCGGGGCGTCCACGCGTGGGGCCAGGTGGTCAGCTTCGACGCCGTCGACCCGGCCGTCGACCTGGTCGCCGTCCAGCGCCACCTGAACAGCATGCTGGGGCCGGCCATCGTGGTGCGGGCCGCAGAGGTGGCGCCCGAGGGCTTCAACGCCCGCCGCTCGGCGCTGGCCCGCCGCTACCGCTACACGGTGCTCAACCGCCCGGTGCCCGACCCCTTCCTGGCCGCCACGACCTGGCACGTGCCCGAGCCGCTCGACCTCGCCGTCCTGCGCCTGGCGTGTGACCCGATCATCGGCGAACACGACTTCTCGTCGTTCTGCCGGGTGCCGCACCGGATCCCCGACGCCAGCCTGGTCCGCCTCGTGTACGACGCCCGCTGGCACGACATCGGCGACGGGATCCTGCGCTTCGACATCGGCGCCACGTCGTTCTGCCAGCAGATGGTGCGGGCCCTCGTCGGGACCATGGTGCCCGCGGGCTTGGGTCGCCGGCGGGCGGGCGAGATGACGGGAATCCTGCGCGCCCGCACCCGGGCCGGGTCCGAGCGCCTGGCGCCGGCGCGCGGCTTGTGCCTGTGGGAGGTGGTGTACCCCCCGGACGACCCGGCGGCCTAGGGGTGCGAGGGGGCCGGCGGGGCCCCCTCGAGCTCGAAGGCCAGGTCGTCCGGGTAGCACCAGAACCAGTCCTCACCCGGCTCGTAAGAGCGGACCAGCGGGTGCGAGCTGCTGCGGAAGTGGGCCGTGGCGTGCTTGCCCGGCGAACTGTCGCAGCAGCCCACATGGCCGCAGGTCTCGCACATGCGGAGGTGGAACCAGTCGTGACGCCCGGCCGCCAGGCAGTCCTCGCACCCGGTGGAGGACGGGGTGACGTCGGCGATCTGGTCCAGGTGGGCGCAGGTGTCGGCCATGGGCCGAACCTACTGCTTGACGGCCTGGATGTTGAGCTCGAGGCGGATCTTCTTGCCGACCAGCATGCCGCCGGTCTCCAGGGCCACGTTCCAGGTGAGGCCCCAGTCCTCCCGGTCGATCTCGGTGCCGGCCGAGAAGCCGAGGCGCTGGCCGCCCCACGGGTCCCCCTCGGCGCCCTCGAACTCGACGTCGAGGGTGACGGGCCGGGTGACGTCCTTGATGGTCAGATCCCCGGTCACCTCGGCCTTTCCCTGCGACCCGAGCGTCACCGCCGTGCTGTGGAAGGTCATGGTCGGGTACTTCTCGACGTCGAGGAAGTCGGGGCCGCGGAGGTGGCCGTCACGGTTTTCGTCCGACGTGCTCACGCTGGCCGTCTGAACGGTGACGTCGACCTTCGAGTCCTCGGGCTTGTCGCCGATGACGATCTCGCCGGAGAAGTCCGTGAACCGCCCGCGCACCTTGGTGATCATCAGGTGGCGGCCGACGAACTCCACCGTGGTGTGGGCCGGGTCGATGGAATAGGTGCCCGCCTCGGGAATCTTGAGGCCCTGGTACTCACGGAGGGTTGCGGCCATGGTGAGGCTCCTTTCCGCCTGAGCGGCGGGATTGATGAAGGTTCAACTACTTGGTTGACCCTACAACATTTCGAAGCCCTCACCATTCCCGCGCCTCGCGGGCAGGATGTCAGCTCCGGACGGTGGCCGCTGCCGGGTCGGCAGCGAGGGCGGGCCGGGAGGGCGTGGAGCCCACCTGGTCGGTGAGGCGCTCGGCGACAGCGGCCAGCTCGGCGTACAGCTTCTGGAGCTCACCGCGAAGCTCCGCCTCCCGGTCCGGCCACCCCTCGTGGGCGGCCAGGTCGGCCTGGCGGGCCAGTTCGACGATCTCCATCTCCAACCCGACGGCGTGGTCCTGCAGCTGAGGTGCGACTTCGACCATTGGATGTCCTCTCCTTGCTCCGGCCCGCTTCTCGACCCGAGGTCCTCGGCGATCCCCTGAGGCTTTACCCGGATGATGCGTGGATCATTCGTGCCGACGGGCTAGCGTGGCGAACACATGTTCGAATTGAACGAGCCCCAGCGTTCGGCGGTGGAGCACGACGGCGGGCCGCTGCTCGTCCTGGCCGGCGCGGGGAGCGGCAAGACCGGCACGCTCGCACACCGGGTCGCCCACCTGATCCGCCGGGGAGCCGACCCCGAGCGCATGTGCCTGGTCACCTTCAGCCGCCGGGCGGCCCAGGAGCTCCTCGGCCGGGCCGGGCGGCTCTCCGACAGCCGGGCCGCCAGCCGGGTGTGGGGTGGGACCTTCCATTCGGTGGCCAACCGGGTCCTGCGCCTCCACGGCCGGCGCCTCGGCCTCGACCCCGGGTTCAGCATCCTGGACTCGGCCGACGTGACCGAGTTGCTCGGCCTCGTCCGCTCGGACCTGGGCCTGCACCACCACCCGCCCGCCGGGGCGCGGGCCGCCCACCCGGACACCGGCCCCCACCGTCGGTCGCCCCGCGCCTCCACCCTGGCCTCGATCTACGACCGGGTCGTCAACACCGGCGAGCGGCTGCCCGTCGTGCTGGAGCGGTCGTTCCCGTGGTGCGCCAACGAGGCCGAGGGCGTCAGGGCGGTGTTCGAGGCCTACGTCGCCCGCAAACGGGAGCGCCAGCTGCTGGACTACGACGACCTCCTGCTGTGCTGGCGGGCCCTCGGGGCGGTCCCGGGGCTGCTGGAGGGGATGTTCGACCACGTGCTGGTCGACGAGTACCAGGACACCAACCTGGTGCAGGCCGACATCCTGGCCGCCCACCGGCCCGGTGGGCAGGGTCTCACCGTCGTGGGCGACGACGCCCAGGCGATCTACGGCTTCCGGGCCGCCAGCAGCCGCAACATCCTGGCCTTTCCGGAGCGCTTTCCAGGGACCACCGTCGTCCGTCTGGAGCAGAACTACCGCTCGACGCCGCCCATCGTGGCCGTTGCCAACGCGGTCATGGCCGAGGCGGCGGCCGGTACCGCCATGGACAAGGTGTTGTGGTCGGAGCGCCCCGGCCACCGGCGTCCGCTGCTGCGGACCTGTGGCGACGAGGAGGCGGAGGCCGCCGCCGTGTGCGACTCGGTCCTGGCGCATCGGGACGACGGGCTGGCGCTGCACGACCAGGCCGTGTTGTTCCGGGCCGCGCACCACGCCGACCTCCTCGAGCTGCACCTGACTCGGCGGAACGTCCCGTACGTGAAGTACGGCGGGCTCAAGTTCCTGGAGGCGGCGCACGTGAAGGACCTGCTGTCGCTCCTGCGCGTGCTCGACAACCCGTTCGACGAGCTCGCCTGGTTCCGGGCCCTGCAGCTGCTGGAGGGCGTGGGCGCGGCGACGGCTCGGCGCATCATGGCCGAGCTCGGCCTCCGGGCGACCGGCGGATTCGCCCCGCCGGCGGGTGCCGCCGCCGATCCGAACGTGACGCCGCTGGCCCGGCTGCTCGCCGCGCCACCCCGGGTGCCGGCCGCGTCTCGCGAGGAGCTGGGCGGGCTGCGGGCCGCGCTGGGCGACTGTGCCGACGGCTGCCTGCCGGGCGGGACCACCCCGCCGGCCGCCGTGCAGGTCGAGCGCCTCTGCCGCTGGCTGGCGCCGGTGATCGAGCGCTCCTACGACACCGCCCCGGCCCGCCTGGCCGACCTGGTGCAGCTCGAAGGGGTGGCGGCGTCGGCGCCGTCGCGGGCCCGGTTCGTCGGCGACCTCACCCTCGACCCGCCCGCCTCGACCGCCGACCTGGCCGGCCCGCCCCTGCTCGACGAGGACTGGCTGGTGCTGTCGACCGTGCACTCGGCCAAGGGAGGCGAGTGGGAGGTCGTCCACGTCCTGCACGCGAGCGACGGCATGTTCCCCTCCGACATGGCCACGGGCGACGCCGACGGCATCGAGGAGGAGCGGCGCCTGCTGTACGTCGCCGTCACCCGGGCCCGGTCGGTGCTGGAGGTGAACGTCCCGCTCCGCTACCACCACAAGCGCCGCCCGTTGGCCGACGCCCACAGCTATGCCCAGGTGAGCCGGTTCCTGTCGCCCGCGGTCCAGTCGCTGATGGACACCGACCACGTCGAGGGCCGGCCCCAGTTCGACGATGCCGGGCCGGGCGCCGGCGGGGGGGTCGTCGAGGGCGGCCTGGCTGCCGTCGACAGCATGCTGGCCGGGCTCTGGAGTTGAGGGCTGGCTAGCCTCACCGCGATGACCGCGACCACGCCCGTCGACTGGCCGGCGGCCCGGCAGGCGGTCGCCCGGGCGGGGCCGCGTCTGACCTCGATGCTGCGGTCCGCCAAGCGGGCGGACAGGCAGGCGCTGGGCGACTGGGACCTCACTGGGGTGGCCGCCCACATCTCCCACGCCTGCGACACGATCCTGGCCATGAGCCGGGGCGGCGGGAACGTGATTCCCAACATCGCCGGCCTGTCCACGCTGACCAGGGTCATGGTGGCGGGCGAGGGCCGGCGGCCGCTCGGCGAGCTGGCCGACCGGATCGACGCCACCGTCGCCGAGTTCCTCTCCGCCATGCAGGCGGCGGGGACGCAGAACAGCTCCCACGCCTGGCTGGTCGAGGGCACCGAGATGCCCTTGTCCACCCTGACCTGCCACATGCTCAACGAGCTGACGGTCCACGGCCTGGACATCGCCCGGGCCGAGGGTGTCCCGTGGCCGATCGACAGGGGCGACGCCTCCCTCATCCTGCAGGGCTTCGTGTTCCCCTCCCTGCACACGCTCGGCCGGGACATGGTGGTCCTGGACAAGGCCGGCAAGAAGCGGGCCCGGTTCGAGATCCGCCTCCGGGGCGACGGGCGGGCCTGGTTCGTGTTCGCCGACGGCGACTTCTCGGTGGAGGGCCTTCCAGACGGGCCGGTCGACTGCCACCTCTCGGTCGACCCGACGGCGTTCCTCCTGGTGGCGTGGGCCAGGCAGAGCCAGTGGCCGGCCATCGCCAAGGGCCAGCTCCTGGCGTGGGGCAAGAAGCCCTGGCTGGGTGTCGAGCTGCGCTCCTGGCTCCGCAATCCCTGACCTCGACTACACTCTTCCCCCGGTGCGCACCTTCTCCCCAAAACCATCAGACGTCCAGCGCGCCTGGCACCTCGTCGACGCCGAGGGCCTCGTCCTCGGTCGCATGTCCACCGAGGTCGCCCGGCTGCTGCGCGGCAAGCACAAGCCCATCTACGCCCGCCACATGGACACCGGGGACCACGTCATCGTGGTCAACGCGTCCAAGGTCGTGCTGACGTCGGGGAAGGAGGGCAAGAAGATCGCCTACCGCCACTCCGGGTACCCGGGCGGGCTGAAGCAGCGGTCCTACACCGAGATCATGGCCAACAACCCCGAGGACGCCGTCCGCAAGGCCGTCCGGGGCATGCTCCCCAAGGGCCCGCTCGGCCGCTCCATGCTCAAGAAGCTGAAGATCTACGCCGGGCCCACCCACCCCCACGCGGCCCAGCTGCCCGAGCCGCTCGCCTTCGCCGGCGCAGTCGCCCGCCAGCGCGGCGTGTAGCGGCCCGCTCCCGCATCGTTCGTCTGCCCACTCGCTCGTCTGCCCGTTCGACAGGATCCTCCGTGCCCAAGCCCCTCACCCAGTCGACCGGTCGGCGCAAGCAGGCCGTCGCCCGAGTCCGAATCCGCCCCGGCACCGGGGTGATCACCGTGAACAAGCGCCCGATCGAGAACTACTTCCCGTCGGAGACGCACCGGATGATCGTCACCGAGCCGCTGCGCCTGACCACGCTGGACGAGACCTACGACGTCGACGCCACCATGGACGGGGGCGGCATCTCGGGCCAGGCCGGGGCCCTGCGGCTCGGCATCGCCCGAGGCCTGGTCGACCTGGACGAGGAGCTGCGCAACACCCTCAAGCGGGCCGGGTTCCTCACCCGTGACGCCCGCAAGAAGGAAAGCAAGAAGTACGGGCTGAAGAAGGCCCGGAAGGCGCCCCAGTACTCCAAGCGATAGCCGGGGCCGGCGGTCCGTGACCCTTCGGTTCGGCACGGACGGCGTCCGTGGTGTGGCCAACGCCGAGCTGACACCCGAGCTGGTCCTCGCCCTCGGCCGGGCCGCGGCGCGGGTCCTGGCCGGCAACCGGTTCCTGGTCGGCCGCGACACCCGGGCCTCCGGGCCCCTGCTGCAGGCCGCCCTGTCGGCCGGGCTCGCCACCGAGGGCGCCGACGTCGTCGACCTCGGCGTGTTGCCCACGCCCGGGGTGGCCTTCCTCTCGGCGGCCGACGGCCTGCCCGCAGCCATGATCTCGGCGTCGCACAACCCCTTCGGCGACAACGGGGTCAAGTTCTTCTCGCCGGGCGGCCGCAAGCTGCCCGACGAGATCGAGGCCCGCCTCGAGTGCGAGCTGGACCGGCTGCTGAGCGAGACGGACGTCAGCCCCCGCCGCACGGGCGCCGCCATCGGGCGACTGGCCAGCGGCCACGAGCAAGGGCGCCACCGGTACGAGCGGGCACTGGTCGCCTCGCTGGGGGGCCGGCGGGTCGAGGGGCTCCACGTCGTGCTCGACTGCGGCCACGGCGCCGCGTCCGAGGTCGCCCCCGCGGTGCTGCGGTCCCTCGGAGCCGACGTGGCCGTCCTCAACGACGCGCCCGACGGGGTGAACATCAACGACGGCTGCGGGTCGACCCACCCCGAGGGCCTGCAGCGGGAGGTCGTGGCCCGGGGAGCGGCGTTGGGCCTGGCCTTCGACGGCGACGCCGACCGGGTGCTGGCCGTCGACCACACCGGCGCCCTGGTCGACGGCGACCAGCTCATCGCCGTCTGTGCCCTCGACCGCAGGGACCAGGGCCGCCTGCCGGGGAACACGGTGGTGGTGACGGTCATGGCCAACCTCGGTTTCCGCCAGGCCATGGCCGCCCACGGCATCGCCCTGGTGGAGACCGATGTCGGCGACCGCTACGTGCTGGAGGAGATGGAGAAGGGCGGCTGGGCCCTCGGCGGGGAGCAGTCCGGCCACATCATCTTCGGGGACCTGGCGACGACCGGCGACGGCGTCCTCACCGGCCTGCAGGTGCTGGACATCATGGTCCGCACCGGCCGCCCGCTGGCCGAGCTGGCCGGCGTCATGGCCCGCCTGCCCCAGGTCCTGCGCAACGTGCCGGTGGGCCGAAAGGGCATGAACGGCTCGGACGACGTGGGCATGGCCGTCAAGGCGGTCCAGCACGATCTCGGCGATCGCGGCCGGGTCCTGGTCCGGGCCAGCGGGACCGAGCCGGTGGTGCGGGTGATGGTCGAGGCGGTCACCCAGGCCGAGGCCGAGGCCGCGTCCGAGGTGCTGTGCGAGGCCGTGCGCCGCGCCGCCGGCGCCAGGTAGGGCAACCCGGGTCACCGACGCGTTCCCAGGGACGTAGCCTTCTGCCATGTGCGGAATCGTCGGCGTCACGGGCGGTGGGCAGGCGCTCCCATTCCTTCTCGACGGCCTGAGCCGGCTCGAGTACCGGGGCTACGACTCCTCGGGCGTCGCCCTGGTCGACGGCGACCGCGTCTGGGTCCGCCGTCGGGCCGGGAAGCTGGCCGAGCTCTCCGGCGCGGTCGGCGACGCCCCCCGGTCCACGACCGGGATCGGCCACACCCGGTGGGCGACCCACGGTGGCCCGACCGAGCGCAACGCCCACCCCCACACCGACTGCACCGGCGCCCTGGCGCTGATCCACAACGGGATCATCGAGAACCACGCCGAGCTGGGTGACGAGCTGGTCTCGGCCGGCCACGAGTTGCGCTCGGAGACCGACAGCGAGGTCCTGGCCCACCTCGTCGAGGCGGCCATGGCCGCCGGCGCCGACCTGGCCGGCGCGGTCCGCGCCGCTCTCGCCCGGGTCGAGGGCTCGTTCGCCATCGCCGTCGTGCACGCCGACGAGCCCGACCTGATCGTGGCCGCCCGCCGGTCGTCGCCCCTGGTCGCAGGCCGGTCCGACGGTTCGGGGTTCGTCGCCTCCGACATCCCCGCGCTGCTGGCCGCCACCCGCGAGGTGTACGTGCTGGACGAGGAGCAGGTCGTCGAGGTCCGGCCCGGCGCGCTGCGGGTCACCACACTCGACGGGACCGAGGTGACGCCCGTCCGGCGGCGGATCGAGGGCGACGTCGAGACCGCCGAAAAGGGCGGCTACCCCGACTTCATGCTCAAGGAGATCCACGAGCAGCCCCGGGCCGTGCGGGAGACGTTGCGGGAGCGCACCCGCGGCGATCGGCTCACCCTCGGCGAGCTGGAGCTGTCGGACGAGGACCTGCGCGCCGTCGACAAGGTCTTCATCGTCGGGTGCGGCACCAGCTTCCACGCCGGGATGGTCGCGCGCTACTCGATCGAGCACTGGGCCCGCCTGCCGACCGAGATCGAGGTGGCCAGCGAGTTCCGCTACCGGGATCCGGTGCTGGATGCCCAGAGCCTGGTGGTCGGCGTCAGCCAGTCGGGCGAGAGCCTCGACACCATGGAGGCGTGCCGGTTCGCGCGCTCGGCGAGCAACAAGGCGAAAGTGCTCGTCGTGTGCAACGTGGTCGACTCGTCCATGGCCCGCGAGGCCGACGCCGTCCTCTACACCCGCGCCGGTCCCGAGCGGGGGGTGGCCGCAACCAAGACCCACGTGGCCCAGATCGTGGCCATGGAGCTGCTGGCCCTGCGCCTGGCCCAGGTCCGGGGCGTGCTGTACCCCGAGGAGGTGGCCCGCCAGGTCGAGGCGCTGCAGGCGCTGCCCGCGCTGATCGAGGGCCTGCTGGAGCGGTCCGACGACATCTGCGCCCAGGCCACCCGCTACACCGACACCCGGGACTTCTTCTTCCTGGGCCGGGGGGTCGGCTATCCCGTCGGGCTGGAGGGCGCGCTCAAGCTCAAGGAGATCTCCTACGCCCGGGCCGAGGCGTACCCGGCCGGCGAGATGAAGCACGGGCCCATCGCCCTGATCGAACCGGGGACGGTGGTCGTCGCCGTGGCCACCCGCGGCCGGCTCCACGCCAAGATCATGAACAACATCGACGAGGTCCGGGCCCGGGGCGCCACCGTGGTCGTGGTGGCCAACGAGGGCGACACCACGGCCGCGGCCCACGCCGACAGCGTGCTGTGGGTGCCGGCGGTGCCCAAGGGCGCCGAGCTGTTCTCCCCGGTGGTGGACGTCGTCGCCCTCCAGCTCTTCGCCTACGCCATCGCCAAGGCCCGGGGTTGTGACGTCGACCAGCCCCGGAACCTGGCCAAGACGGTGACAGTCGAGTGAGTTTCGCCCTCACTCGCTTCGCTCCGTTCGGGCGAGTTGATCGTGCTCCGGGCGGCCGGCGGAGCCGGCCGGCCTCCGCCGTTGCTTTCTTGCCGGCAGCCGTCAGGGCCGCCTCTGGCGGCTTCGTACGGCCGCCGGCGGCTACGGCATGATCGGGCTGGGCGTCGACACGGTCGAGGTCTCGCGCTTTCGGCGGGCGCTGTCCACGCATCCTCGGATCGCCCAGCGGCTGTTCACGCCGGCGGAGGAGGCGTACGGGCGGCGGCAGCGGGATCCGGCCGAGCGCCTGGCCGCCCGCTTCGCGGCCAAGGAAGCGGTCATGAAGGCTTTGGGGGTGGGCCTCGGGGCCTTCGCCTTTCGCGACGTGGAAGTGGTCAAGGCCCCTTCCGGGGCGCCGTCGCTGTCTCTGACCGGTCGGGCTGCAGACCTCGCGGCCCGCCGGGGGGTCACGTCCTGGCACGTGTCCCTGACCCACACCGGCCTCGTCGCGGAGGCCGTCGTGGTCGCCCTCTAGTTCGTGCGCCCGGTCCTCACGCCCGAGGAGACGCGGGCGGTCGACCGCGCCGCGCCGGAGCCGGGCGACGTGCTCGTCGCCCGGGCCGGGGGGGCTGTGGCCCGGGAGGCGGTCGCCATGATGGGCGGCGCGTACGGCCGCCGGGTGGTCGTCGTCGCCGGGAAGGGCAACAACGGAGCGGACGGGCGGGTGGCCGCCGACCGCCTGCGGCGCCGCGGGGTGCGGGTGCTGGTCGTCGAGGCCGCCGACCAGCCCGACCGGCTCCCGCCGGCGGACCTGGTGATCGACGCCGCTTTTGGCACCGGCTTCCGCGGGGACTACCGGGCGCCCGACCCCGGCCGGGCGTTGGTCCTGGCCGTGGACATCGCCTCCGGCGTCGACGGGCTCACGGGGGAGGCGGTCGACGGCGCAGTCCGGGCCGATGCCACCGTGACGTTCGCCGCACTCAAGCCGGGGCACCTGCTTGCGAAGGGGCCGGAGCACACCGGCCGGCTGACCCTGGTCGACATCGGCCTCGACGTGTCCAGGTCCACCATCGCGCTGGTGGAGGCGGCCGACGTGGCGTCGTGGCTCCCGCCCCGACCCCGGGACAGCCACAAGTGGAAGTCGGCGATCTGGATGGTGGCCGGGTCGCCGGGCATGACGGGCGCCGCCGACATGGCCTCCCGGGCGGCCATGCGGTCGGGCGCGGGCACGGTGCGCCTCGGCATTCCCGGCCAACCGCCCTCGCCACGCTTTCCCGAGGTGGTGGGGCGGCCGATGCCGGCCTCGGACTGGGACGGCGAGGTCGCCGCCGACCTGGACCGGGTCAAGGCCGTCGTCGTCGGCCCCGGGCTGGGGCGGGCCGACGCGACCCGCACCGCGGTACGGCGGCTGCTGGGCGTCGCCAAGGTCCCGGTCGTGGTCGACGCCGACGCCCTGTTCGCCCTCGGCGCGTTGGACGACCCGGTACGGGTGCTGAAGGCCCGACCCGGGCCCACGGTGCTGACGCCCCACGACGGCGAGTTCTCCCGCCTGACCGGCTGTGCGCCCGGCCCCCGGCGCATCTCCGCGGTACGCCACCTGGCCGCGACCACCGGCGCCACCGTGCTGCTCAAGGGGTCGACGACCATCGTCGCCGACCCTGACGGACAGGTCCTGCTGACCATGGCGGGCGACGCCCGCCTCGCCACCGCCGGCACCGGCGACGTGCTGGCCGGCGTGGTCGGCGCCCTGCTGGCCCAGGGCCTGTCCGGGGCCCATGCCGCCGCCGGCGCGGCCTTCCTGCACGGGACGGCTGCGGGCCTAGGCTGGAAGCGCGGCCTGGTGGCAGGCGACCTGCTCGACCTTCTTCCCGCCGCCTTCGCCCAGCTAGCGCCCTGAAAGCCCCTGAGCCCGACACCCGAGGTTCGATGCCCCGTACCACGCTCGTGCGCCAGGTCATGACGACCGACGTGCTCACCTTCCGCCCGACCGAGACGGTCGAGGCCGCGGCCCGTGCCCTTACTCAACGTCGCCTCGGTGGCGCCCCGGTGGTCGACGAGGGCGGCAAGGTGGTGGGACTGCTGGAGGACGACGACCTGATCGTGCAGGACACCCAACTCCACATGCCGACGGTGATCTCGCTGTTCGGGGGCTACATCGAGTTGCCCTCGGCGCTGGCCCACTTCGAGCGGGACCTGCGCAAGGCGGCCGCGGCCACCGTCGCCGACGTGATGGACGCCGACGCGCCCACCTGCGGACCGGAGGACACGCTGGAAATGGTGGCCACCGCCCTCCACGAGAGCGGGAGCTCACGCATGGCGGTGATCGACGACGACGGGAACCTGGTCGGCGTGGTGTCCCGGGGCGACCTGGTCCGGGCCATCGTGGGCGACACGGCGAGCTAGCCCGGTGGCCGCCCGACCCGCGTGGGCCGAGGTCGACCTGGGCGCCATCCGGTACAACGCGGCCGTGTTGGCCGGCTTGGCCGCGCCGGCCGGCCTCTGCGCGGTGGTGAAGGCCGCGGGATACGGGCACGGGTCGGTGGCCGCGGCGCGCGCCGCCCTCGAAGGCGGCGCCACCTGGTTGGCCGTCGCCCTCGTCACCGAGGGCGCCGTTCTGCGACGCCACGGCATCGACGCGCCGGTGCTGCTGCTGTCCGAGCCACCGGTGGCGGCGATGGAGGACGTGGTCGCCCTGGGACTGACGCCGACCGTCTACACCCAGCCCGGCGTCGAGGCCGCGGCCAAGGCCGTGGCCGCCGGCGGACCGGGGACCGGGCCCTTGACCGTCCACGTGAAGGTCGACACCGGGATGCACCGGGTCGGGGCGTCGGGGCCGGACGCCTTGGCGATCGTGCGCGCCGTGGTCGACCGGCCGGAACTGGTCTTCGGCGGGCTGTGGACGCACTTCGCGGTGGCCGACGAGCCCGACCACCCCTTCACCGCCCAGCAGTGCGCACGGCTGCAGTCGGTCGTGGACGCGCTGGCCGGCCTCGGGATGCGCCCGCCGCTGGTCCATGCGGCCAACTCGGCGGGCGCCCTGGCCCACCCGGCCTCCCGGTTCGACCTGGTCCGCTGCGGGATCGCCCTGTACGGGGTGTCGCCGAGCGCGGCGCTGGCCGGCGTCGATCCTGTCCCCGCCCTGCAGCCTGCGCTCTCGTTGCGGGCCCGGGTGTCGTTCGTGAAGCGGGTCGGGCCGGGCGAGGCGGTGTCGTACGGGCTGCGCCGGCCGCTGGAGCGGGAGGCGACGATCGCCACGGTGCCGGTGGGGTACGCCGACGGGATGCCCTGGCGGCTGGGCGTGACCGGCGGCGAGGTGCTGCTCGGCGGCCGCCGTCGCCCCCTCGCCGGCAGCGTCACCATGGACCAGATCCTGGTCGACTGCGGCGACGACACGGGCGTCCTGCCCGGCGACGAGGTCGTCCTGCTGGGCCGGCAGGGCGGCGAGCACATCTCGGCATGGGAGTGGGCCGAGCGGACCGGGACCATCGCCTATGAGATCCTCTGCGGCATCGGCCCTCGCGTCCCGAAGGTCTACACGTGACGTTCCGTTACCATCGAACCCTGTGCCGGCCCTGGCCGAGGTGGAGCGAGAGGCGAAGGGCTGCGTGCGGTGCGGCCTGTCCGAAGGCCGCACGCACGTCGTCTTTGGCGTCGGGCACCCTCGTGCCGACCTCATGTTCGTCGGCGAGGCGCCCGGTCAGCAGGAGGACTTGCAGGGTGAGCCCTTCGTCGGCCGGTCCGGGCAACTGCTCGACCGCCTGGTGCTGGAGGAGATGGGCCTGAGCCGCGACCGGTTTTACATCGCCAACACCGTCAAGTGCCGCCCGCCGGGCAACCGCGACCCGGAAGCGGCCGAGATCGCCGCGTGCCGGCCCTGGCTGGAGACCCAGGTCGACCTCATCGACCCCAAGGTCGTCGTCACCCTGGGCAACTTCGCGGCCAAGCTGCTGTTGGGCACGACCGAGGGCATCACCCGGTTACGGGGCCGGGCCTATCCGTTCCGCCGGGGCGTCCTGGTGCCGACGTTCCACCCGGCCGCCGTCCTGCGGGGGGCGGGCCTGGCCGCCCAGATGCGGGCCGACCTCGTCCGGGCCAAGCAGTACCTCACCCCGGTCGCGGCGCGATGATCACCCTGGCCACCAAGTCGGTCGACGACACCCGGGCCCTGGCCGCCGAGGTGGCGTCCCTGGCCCGCCCGGGCGACCTCATCGTGCTCGCCGGGGACCTCGGTACCGGCAAGACGGCCTTCGCCCAGGGGTTCGCCAAGGGCCTCGGCGTCGACGAGCCGGTCACCAGCCCGGCGTTCATCCTGGTCCGCACGTACGAGGGCCGGCTGCCGCTCGTCCACCTCGACGTCTACCGCCTCGACCACATCCAGGAGCTGGTCGACCTGGGCATCGCCGAGCTGCTCGACGAGGGCGCGGTGACGCTGGTGGAGTGGGGCGACGCGGTCACGCCCGCCCTGCCGGCCGACTTCCTGGAGGTGCGCCTGGACTGGCCCGACGACGCCCCGCCCGACGACCGGCGGCTGTCGATCCGCTCGGTCGGCCCGGCCTGGCCGCCTCGCGCCGACGGGCTCCGCTCGGTGCTGGCCCGCTGGACGGTCGCATGACGGCGCACCGGGGGGCGCCGTGCTGATCCTGGGCCTGGAGACCGCCACCCTCCAGGTGGGCTGCGCCATCGGCGGCCACGAGGGCGTGCTGGCCTGCTTCCACGCGGCCAAGGGCCGGCGCCACGTCGAGACCCTCATGCCCGCGGTCGAGTTCATGTGCCGCCAGGCCCAGATCGAGCTCGGCGACATCAGCGTGGTCGCGGTCGACGTCGGCCCGGGGCTGTTCAGCGGCCTGCGCGTCGGGGTGGCCGCGGCCAAGGCGCTGGCCCACGCCCTGCGGGTGCCCACCATCGGGATCTCCAGCCTGGACCTGCTCGCGTTCCCGGTCCGCTACACCAGCCGGCTGATCGTCCCCGCCATCGACGCCCGCCGGGGCGAGCTGTTCTACGCCTTCTACCGCCAGGTGCCCGGCGGTGCCCAGCGCCTGTCGCCCTACCAGGTGGGCACGCCCGAGGACCTGGCCTCCGAGCTGCTGGCCACCGGCGAGGACTGCCTGCTGGTGGGCGACGGGGCCCTCCGCTACCCGGAGATACTCACCGAGGTGTCGCGCTGCGAGGCCGGCGACGCCACCTCGGCCTACCCGTCGGCGGCGTCGTTGGTCGAGCTGGCCCACCCCAAGGCGCTCAGAGAGGACTTCGTGCAGCCCTGGGAGCTGGAGCCGCTCTACCTGCGCAAGAGCGACGCCGAGATCAACTGGACCGCGGCGACGGAAAGGGCGAGGCAGGGCTGATGGCGGTCGAGCGGCGCCAGATCGAGCCCGAGCAGCTGGTCGTGCACATCGTGCCCATGCGCCGGCGACACCTGCGGGCCGTGCTTCGGGTCGAGGCCCAGGTCTACGCCCGGCCGTGGTCGCTCAGCCTCTTCGTCAGCGAGCTGGCCCTGCGCACCAGCCGGGCCTACTACGTCGCCCGGGTCAACGGCGTCCTCTGCGGCTACGGCGGGTTGATGGTGTCGGAGGACGACGGTCACGTGACCACCCTCGCCGTCGACCCGGCGTGGCACCGGAACAAGATCGGTACCCGGCTCCTGCTTGCGTTGGCCCGGGCCGCCATCCGCCGGGGCGCCCAGAACCTGACCCTGGAGGTCCGGGTCAGCAACCACGCGGCCCAGGAGTTGTACCGGCAGTTCGGGTTCCGCCCCGCCGGGATCCGCAAGAACTACTACGTGGAGACGAACGAGGATGCCCTGGTGATGTGGGCCCATGACGTGGACACCCCGGAGTACCGCCGGCGCCTGGCCGACATCGAAGCCGGCATCCCCGGCCAGACCCTGGTGAGCGAGGGGTTCCGATGAGCGACGGTTTCGCGGCCACTGCCGATGCCGCTGCCACTGCCGATGCCGCTGCCACTGCCGATGGCGTTGCCGACCTGCCGCAGCCGTTCCTGGTCCTCGGGATCGAGACGTCGTGCGACGAGACCGCGGCCGCCGTCGTCGCCGACGGCCACAC
>DATASA010000019.1:0-3510 GCA_036269435.1 Acidimicrobiales bacterium
TCTGGCCGGTGGCGAAGTCCAGGCCGCAGCCCTCGCAGAAGGCGTCGTCGGGCGAGCGCGCCGCCCCGCAGTTGGGACAGACCGCGGGAGGCGCCGGCGCGGCTGCGGGGTCGCCGGCGACGGGCGCAGGCGCGGCCGGCGCGGCGGCGGCCGCGGCGGCGAGCGGGGCGCCGCACGTGTCGCAGTAGTCGGACGTGGTCGAGTCGGCCCCGCACGTCGGGCACTTCGTCGTGGTCGCCATGGCTAGACCGTCCCTTCGGGGCCGGTGGGCGCGGCCCTCTTCACCTGGACGGTGCGGGTCGAGCGGGTATCGAGCTCCATCTCGTCCAGCTTCTCCACGTTGCGCTTGACCTTCACCGTGCCCGAGGCCTCGTCCTCGACCTCCACCACCTTCTTCAACACCCGCATGGTCCCCTCGTTGCCCGACTCGGCCGCGAGCTGCACGGCCCGGCCCAGCTTGACGGTGGCGGTGTCGATGTCGCCGTCCTTGCGGGCCTGCAGCCCCTCCTGGATGGCCTGGGCCAGCTCGGCCTGCCCGGTGTAGTGGGCGACCTGGGCGTTGATGCGGGTGGACAGGGCGTCGTCGTCGGTCCACACCGCCCGGACCAGGCCCTGGGACACGGCCGTGCCGCCGACCATCAGGCTGACCCGGGCGGCCAGCTTCTCGTCGCCCACGTTGGCCGGCGGGACGTCGACGCAGACGTGGTAGTCGCGGCTCTCGTCGCCGCTCCAGGCGCCGGTCGGGTATTCGTTGGTGAGCGCGTCGACCGGCTGCGCCTTGGCCGTCAGGTCCTCGATGGTGGGGGCGACCTGCTTGACGAAGCGCACGGTGGAGCCCTTCGGCGCCCACAGCCGCAGGCGGACGTCGGCCACCGACTTGCCGATGGCCCGCTCGAGGAAGGCCGAGAAGTCCCCCTCCATCTCCTCGGACGACTTGATGATGTCGACTTCGCCGAGCAGGGCGGACGTGATCTGGCGCAGCTCCTTCACGTGCCAGTCGGTACCGACGCCGCGCGCGTCGCACTGGAAGACGCCGGTGGCCCGGTCGATGGCGGCCTGAAAGTCGACGGCCGGCTCCCGGTTCTCGCCGTCGGTGAGCAGGTAGGCGAGGCGGATGGCACCGGCGTGGGGCTCGAACAGCTCGCGGGCCAGATCCAGCCACGTCGAGATGGCCGTGCCGCCGCCCCCGGTGAGCTGGCCGGCGACGTCCGCCGCCTCCGCCCGGGTGCGGGCGTCGGCCCGGACGAGCGGGCCGTCGTAGGGGTAGACGCACTGCGCCCCGTCGGCCCCGGCGACGAGGGCGAACCAGGTGCCGTCGGGCACCATCCGGCAGGCGGTGGCCGCAGCCTTGCGCGCCGCCCGCATCTTGGAGTTCGGCGCCTCCATGGAGCCACTGGTGTCGACGATGAGCAGCACCGCCTTCTCGGCCGACGTCGACCCGGCCGCCGCGGCACCGTCGCCGCCCGACGAGGTCACGGTGACGACGGCGTTGACCTCGGTGGCGCCCTCGGGCAGGAACTCGTTCTGGAAGACGCTGGCGGAGAACGCGGACGCGGTCATTCGGGCCGTCCTTTCGAGGGGTCGGGATCGGGCGGGACGGCGGCTTCGGGCACGGGCTCGACCGCGAGTTCGACCGCGACCGGCGCGACGGCGGGCTCGGGCACCGGCACCGGCACCGGCAGGTCGACGACGACGACGGTGATGTTGTCGTGGCCGCCGGCCTCGTTGGCAAAGGCGACGAGCCGTTGGGCGACGGCCAGCGCGTCTCCGTCGCCGGCCGCGGCCGCCACCTCGGCCCCGGTCTCGGCGTAGTTCCAGAGCCCGTCGGAGCAGAGGACGAGCCGGCCTGGACCGGGGGGCTCGACGCGCACCAGGCGGGGCTGCCACGTCGGGTCCGCGTCGTGGCCCAGCCAGCGGGTGATGGTGTGGGCCATCGGGGAGGCGTAGGCCTCCTCGGTGGTCAGCGCGCCCGACGCCACCTGCTCGGCGGCCCACGAGTCGTCCTCGGTCAACACCTCGGCGGCCCCGTCGACCGGCAGCCAGAACGTGCGGCAGTCGCCCATCGTCGCCAGGTCGACGGCTCCGCCGGACACGACCCCGGCCAGCAGGGTGCAGGAGGGCCAGCCCAGGTCGGGCGGCTGGGCCACGCCGGGAACCGCCTCGACCGCGGCCTGCGCGGCAGCGGCGGCCGTGGCCAGATCACCGCCGGCGCCGAGTACGTCGAGGGCGGCGTCGGCCGCGGCCTGGGAGGCGAGATCCGGGTTCACCGTGGTCGAGACGCCGTCGCAGACCACGACCAGGATCCGGCCGCCGTCGTCCCGGCGCAGGGCGAAGGCGTCCTCGTTGCGATGGTGGCGGCGGCCCCGATCGGAGACCGCGGCGACGCCGGCGTCGCTCACCTCCGTATGGTCCCGCAGCGCGGGCTGCTTCATGCCGCAGACGCCGCAGTAGCCGTCGACGATCTGGCTGGCGTCGGCCCCGCAGGACGTACACGGCCGGCCGGGCGCCTTGACGGGCGCGGTGGCGGACCCGGCTTCGGACCCGTCGGCCGTCGGCGCCGCAAGCGGCTCCGTGTAGGGCAGGTCGGCGCCGCAGGCTTCGCAGAAGCGGTCGCCGGGGACCGCCGCCGCGCCGCAGACCGGGCAGACCACAGAGGTCGGGGTCGTGGTGCTCACAGGACGGTCAGGGGGCGCTCGCGGTTGGCCCGGTCGACCAGGGCGATGCGCTCGGCGGGGTCGGTGGCCAGCCGGGCCCGCCGCCGCAACGCGTCCTCCAGCCCGAGGCGGAGGCCGCGTTCGTTGAACGGCCGGTCGCCGAGGGTGCGGGAGGCACCGTTGGGCGACGCGGTGCCGGCGGTGACCGAGCGCAGGGCGGCCTCGTACAGCTCGGTCTCGACCTCGACCCGCCGGCGCTGGTCCAGGTCGGCGACGGCGGCCATCTGCTCGGCCGCCTCCTGGAACCGCGCCGCCCGGATCAGCATGCGGACCGCCTCCACCTGGGCCTCGGCCCGGGCGCGGTGGGTGGACGGGATGCGGTCGTAGTCGGCCAGGGCCCCGGCGACGTCGCCGCCCGCGGCCAGGCACCGGGCCAGGCCCTCGGCCGCGGCGACGTAGTTGGGGTCGATGCTGACGACGGTCTCGTACAGGGCGGCGGCGGCGGCCAGGTTGCCGTCCCGCTCCGCGGTGATGGCCGCTGCCAGCTTGGGCGCCACCTCGCCCGGCACCTCGGAGCGGCAGCGGTCGAAGGCGGCGGCGGCGCCCGCCATGTCGCCATGGGCCAGGGCGCTGACGCCCCGCAGCCACACCGCCCGCCACTCCCATGGGTCGTCGGCCTCGACCCGGTCGAGCAGGGTGGCGGCCCCGGCCCCGTCGCCCGCCTCGATCAGGGCCCGGGCCAGGCGGAGGCGGACCTCGGTCGACTCGGCCACCGCGCCCGACGACACCGCCCGGCGGATGTCGGCGACCGCGCTCTGGGAGCTGACCCCGGCCAGCCCGGAGAGGAACTGGGCGG
>DATASA010000020.1:0-16615 GCA_036269435.1 Acidimicrobiales bacterium
CCTTCCGCGTCTGGCCGTTCGCCGTCCAGGAACCGCCGACGTGGAGGTCGAACAGCTTGGCGGTGCCGCTGGTGACGGCGGCCTCGCCCGGCCCGGTCGGGTACTGACCGGAGTCGAGCCGCAGTGTGACGCTGTCGAACGTGCCGCCTGGCGCCTGATCACGGAGGTCGAGGGTCGACAACGAGCCTGGAACGGCCAACTGCTGGTGGGCGACGACGTCGACCGCCCCGAGCTTGGCCCGGATTGCCGCGATGTCGGCGCTCAGCTGCGGGTCGGTCCCACTCAGGTTGAGAACGGTGAGGGCGGTGCCGAACGTCGGGTCGGCCTTGAGCTCGGAAGCGTTGGTGGCCGTCCCCAGCCCGACGATCGTCGCGGCGACGGCCACCGTCAGCATGGCGAGGATCAGGGCGTGGCGGCGCCACTCCCGGCGGAACAGCCGCCATCCCCACCGGACCACGGCGCGGCGGGCCGGGGCCCCTCCGCCGTCGCGCCGCCCGGCGACCGGCTCGGCCCGCTCCGCCTCGAGAACGCTCATGGGTTGGAGGCAAGCAGGGAATCCGGCCCCGCGGCCGGGGCCGTCTGGTCGACCACGCGGCCGTCGCGGAGGAACACGACCCGATCGGCCCAGGACGCCAGCTGCGCGTCGTGGGTCACGACCACTCCGGCCACGCCGCGCTGGCACGCGGCCCGGATCAGGCGGATCACCGCATCTCCGTTGGCAGAGTCGAGCGCACCCGATGGCTCGTCGGCGAGCAGGAGCGTGCGGTTGCCGACGACCGCCCTGGCGATGGCGACCCGTTGGCGTTCACCGCCGGAGAGCTGGTCCGGGAAGCTCCCCGCCCGTTGGAGGAGGCCGAGCTCCTCGAGCGCCCGGAGGCCGGACTCCCGGGCCGACTTCGCCGACACCCCGTCGAGCTCCAGGGGCAACGAGACGTTCTCGGCCGCGGTGAGCCCGGCCAGCAGGTTGAAGTCCTGGAACACGTAGCCGATGGACCGGCGCCGCAGCCGGGCCCGGTCGTTGCGCGACATTCCGACGACGGCTGTGCCACCGACCAGGACCTCGCCCTCCGTCGGCTCTTCCAGGGTGCCGGCGATGGTGAGCAGGGTGCTCTTGCCCGACCCGCTCGGTCCCATCACCGCGACCAGCTCGCCCTCGTCCACGGTCAGCGAGACGTCACGCAGGGCGTGGACCTGGGCCGCCCCGTCGCCGTACATCTTCGACACACCATGCAGCTCGAGCACGGTCATGGCCGCACCATCTTCCGCTGGTGCGGCGCATGGGAGCTCTTGGCGCTGCGCTCCTCCGCTCCGCTTCGGTGCTCGCTCATGGCCGCACCATCGCCCGTCGGGGCACCTTGGGCAACGGGAAGGGCGCGGGCTCCAGTCGCTCCAGAGACGCCCGCTTGATCCGGCCGTCGGCAGCGTCCAGCCACCGCACCACCGCGTCCAGCCGGAACAGCTCGGCGTCCACCGCGAGCCCGAACCCCAGGTCGCGGTCGGCTGCATGCTCCTTCAGCCGGGTCCATTCCTGCATCAACTCCACCAGGTACCTCCGGTGGGCCTGAATCACCTGGTGCACGTCCACATTGGCGACCTGCACCGCGATGAGGATCTTGATCACCAGCTCGTCGCGCGGCGGGGACGACAGGTCGGGCGGGGTGCGCAGCCACGCGGCCAGCTCCACTTCACCGTCGGCCGTGATCCGGAACCCCTTCTGGGGGCCCTCGTCGCCATTGTCGTCGGACTCGACCAGGCCGTCCCGCTCCAGCCGTTGCAGCGTCGTGTACACCTGCCCGATGTTGAGCGGCCACACCTCGCCCGTGCGAGCTTCGAACTCCTGACGCAGCTGGAGGCCGTACTTCGGACCATCGCTCAGCAGCGCCAGGAGCGCGTGACGGACGCTCATGGCTGTATCCAACCTGGTTGCATACCCAGTATTCTACGGATTCGCCGTTCAGATGCAACCCCCACCTAGGCGCAGGCGACGAGGGTCGACACGGAGCGCTTTACGGCGGGGCGCCGTACGCTGGGAAGCGCGAACCAATTCGTGCTCCCGAGGGAGAAACCATGGCCGGCTTCACGCTTCCGTCCGACTTCGTCTTCAACCGGGGCCCGATCCGCGACCCACAGGGCTACGTCCGGGATGCGGGCTGCGCGTCCTGGCTCTACCTCTGCGGATCCGAGTTCGCCGAGATGGAAGGCGGCATGTCCTATGCCCAGGTCGAGTCGGCGGTCGACCGATCCGCCAACGTGATCAGCGATCCGCCCCGGACCATGGACCTCGACCTCGCCCGCCGGCATGTCGCCGCGCTGGACGACCTGCCCCGGCCGACGCTGGTGTCCTGCCGGACGGGCCCCCGTGCCTCGGCGACCGTCTACATGTACGCCGGCCTCAAGGCCGGGGCGTCCCCGGAGGACGTCGTGGCCGCCGCCGAGCGCGACGGAGCACCGTGCGCGACCTTCGACGACCTGAAGACGTGGATCTCGTCGTCGATGCAGGCGCTCAGCGCCGAAGCGGGCGGCGAAGCCGGCTCCTAGCCGGCGCGCACCTCGCCGACGCCCCCGCAGGACACGGACGACGTGAAAGTCCGGTGGGCGCCCTCGGTAGGATTCGAACCTACGCACCCGCCTCCGGAGGGCGGTGCTCTATCCCCTGAGCTACGAGGGCCTGCTCGCCCGCCGATGGTAATCGCCGGGTGGTGGGGCCGCGGCCGCCGGTACCATTGCCGTCGTGGGCAAGCTGACGGTGCTGGTGATCGACGACGATCCCGTGATTCTCGAGCTCCTGCGCGTCAACTTCGAGATCGAGGGTTTCGACGTCGTCTGCGCCAGTGACGGCGAGGAAGGCCTGCGCCTGGCCCAGAGCGAGCAGCCCGACATCGTGATCTCGGACATCATGATGCCCCGCCGCGACGGCCTGCAGTTGCTCAACGACCTGAAGGCCGGCCCGACGACGGCGGACCTTCCCGTGATCCTGCTGTCGGCCAAGGCGCAGAAGTCCGAGGTCCAGCAGGGCCTCGACATGGGCGCCGACGACTACATCACCAAGCCTTTCGACCCCTTGGAGCTCATCGACCGGCTCAACGCGGTCATGACCCGGCCCCGTCGTTAGCCGCCCGCTCCTCCCATGCCTCTGATCGAGCAGATCCTCACCTCCGCGTTGCGCGGCGCGCTGGTCGCGCTGGGCGTCGAGCCAGTTCCCGTCGCCATCCCGGTCGAGCGCTCGAACCGGCCGGAGCTGGGCGACTGGTCGTCCAGCGTCGCCCTCGCCGCGGCCAAGCTCAGCGGGCGGCCGCCCCGCCAGCTGGCTGACGAGATCGCGGCACGGCTGTCGGCCGAGCCGCCGCCGTACGTGGCCGACGTGACCGTCGCCGGGCCCGGCTTCGTGAACTTCCGCCTGCACGACCGGTGGCTGCACGACGTCCTCACCGAGGTGGTCGAGGGCGGCGTCGGCGGCTACGCCCGCCACCAGCTCGGGACGGGCGAGCGGGTCAACGTCGAGTTCGTGAGCGCCAACCCCACCGGTCCCCTGCACGTGGGCGCCGGACGGTGGGCGGTGTACGGCGACGCCCTGTGCCGCATCCTGGAGCGGTGCGGGTACGGCGTCGAGCGGGAGTACTACGTCAACGACCGGGGCGTGCAGATGGGGCTGTTCGCGGCCTCGCTGGCCGCAGCGAAGGCGGGCGAGCCCACGCCCGACGAGGGGTACCAGGGCGGGTACATCGCCGACTGGGCCGCCGAGATGCCCGTCGACGCCGACCCCGCGGCCTGGGCCCACGAGCGGGTGTTGGCCGACATCGGCGGCGTGCTGTCCCGGCTCGGCGTGGAGTTCGACACCTGGTTCAGTGAGAGGTCGATGGTCGAGTCGGGGGCGATCGACAAGGCCCTCGCCGACCTGCGGGCGTCCGGCTACGTCTACGAGGCCGACGGGGCGGCGTGGCTGCGCACGACGGACCTGGGCCTGGCCAAGGACGAGGTCCTGGTGAAGACCGGTGGCGAGCCGACGTACCTGCTCGGCGACCTGGCCTACCACCGGGACAAGTTCACCCGGGGCTTCGACCGGCTGATCGACGTGTGGGGCGCCGACCACCACGGCCACGTCGCCCGGCTCAAGGCTGGGGTGCAGGCCCTGGGCCACGACCCGTCCGAGCTGGAGATCGTGCTCGGACAGCTGGTCACGGTCGAGCGCAACGGCGAGGTCGTCCGCATGGGCAAGCGCAGCGGCGAGTTCGTGGAGCTGGCCGACGTGGTCGACGAGGTCGGCCCCGACGTCGCCCGCCTGACGTTCCTCCTGCAGTCGATCGACACCCGCCAGACGTTCGACCTCGACGCGGTCGTGTCCAAGTCCATGGACAACCCGGTCTTCTACGTCCAGTACGCCCACGCCCGGATCGCGTCGATGGCGCGGGTCGCGGCCGAGCGGGGGGTCCAGCGCTACCCGCTGGAGATGGTCGACCTGTCGGTGCTGACCCACGCCCGCGAGCTCGACCTGCTTCGCAGCCTGGGGGAGCTGCCGGCGGTGGTCGCCGAGGCGTGCCGGACCCGTGCCCCGCACAAGGTGGCGACGTGGGCGCGGGAGCTGGCCGGCCGCTTCCACGGCTTCTACCACGACTGCTACGTCATGGGCGAGGGGGTCAGCCACGAGCTGACCCAGGCCCGGTTGTGGCTGGTCGAGGCGACTCGGGTCGGCCTGGCCATCGGCCTCGAGCTGCTCGGCGTCAGCGCTCCCGACTCGATGTGAGGCCCGGCGTGCCCCGCGGGCTGCTGCCGGACACGGCTGCGGTCGGGCGGGACGGGCGGCTGTCGGTGGGGGGCGTCGACCTGTTGGCGCTGGCCGAGGAGCACGGGACCCCGCTGTTCGTCTACGACGAGGACCACCTCCGGGCCCGCTGCCGGGAGGCGGCGGCCGCGTTCGGCGACGGGGTGGCCTACGGATCGAAGGCGTTCCTCTGCCTGGCCATGGCCCGCCTCGTCCACGAGGAGGGCATGCGGCTCGACGTGGCGACGGGCGGTGAGTTGCACGTCGTGCTGTCGGCGGGCGTGCCGCCCGAGCGCATCGTGCTCCACGGCAACAACAAGTCGGCCGCCGAGCTGCGCCGGGCCTCCGAGCTGGGCGTGCGGGTGGTGGTCGACTCCTTCGACGAGCTGGCCCGGCTTCACGCCCTGTACGACGAGACCGGTCGGGCGACGAGGGTCATGGTCCGAGTCAACCCGGGCGTCGAGGCCCACACCCACGAGTACGTGATGACCGGCCAGACCGACTCGAAGTTCGGGCTCGGCGTGGCCAGTGGCGACGCGGCCCGGGCCGTGCAGCACGTCCAGCTCCACCCGGCGTTCGACCTCGTCGGCATCCATGCCCACATCGGCAGCCAGATCTTCCTGCTCCGTTCCTTCGAGAAGGCGGTCGAGGTGCTGGCCGCGTTCGTCGAGCCGCTCGACATCGAGGAGCTGTGCCTCGGTGGGGGCCTCGGCGTGCCCTACGTCGAGGGCGAGGACGCGCCGTCGATCACCGAGTGGGCGGCCGTCCTGCACGCAGCCTGCACCGCCGCCGGCATCTCGGCCCACGTCACCGTCGAGCCCGGTCGGGCCATCGCCGCCGCCGCGGGCCTCACCCTGTACCGGGTCGGCACGGTCAAGGTCATCCCCGGCGTGCGCACGTACGTCTCCGTCGACGGGGGGATGAGCGACAACCCCCGGCCCGTCCTCTATGGCAGCGGGTACGAGGCCTTCCTGCCCCGGGCCACCCTGGCCGAGCGGCCGCGGGCGGTCACCGTCGTCGGCAAGCACTGCGAATCGGGCGACGTGGTCGTGCGCGACGCCCACGTCCCCTCCGACCTGGCCGTCGGCGACGTCCTGTGCACGCCGGTCACCGGCGCCTACGGGCACTCGATGGCGTCGAACTACAACAAGGTGCCCCGGCCACCGGTGGTGTTCGTGCGCGACGGCGCCGCCCGGGTCGTGGTCCGGCGGGAAACGCTCGACGACCTGCTCCGCCTCGACACCTGACCGTTTGCAAGGGGGCGCCCGGGCTCGTCACAACCCGGCTCTCCCGCAAACCGCCCCGCTGTAGCGTGGATGGATGGACGGAAACTCCTCGGTACGGGTGGGGGTGCTGGGCTACGGGAACGTGGGCTCGGCCCTCGTCGCCCTGGTCGGGGAGAACGGCGACGCAATCGAGGCCCGCACCGGCCTGCGCATCGAGGTGACCCGGGTCGCGGTCCAGGACCTCACCAAGCCTCGGACCGGGTTCGACCACTTCACGGACGACGCCGCGTCGGTGGTGCGTGACCCCGAGGTCGACCTCATCGTGGAGATGATCGGCGGCCTGGAGCCGGCGCGCCAGCTGGTCCTCGCCGCCCTCGAGGGCGGCAAGCCGGTGGTGACCGGCAACAAGGAGCTGATGGCCGCCTCCGGCGCCGAGCTGTTCGACGCCGCGGCCAAGGCCGGGGTCGACCTGCTGTTCGAGGCCGCGGTGGCAGGGGCGATCCCCCTGATGCGCCCGCTGCGGGAGTCGCTGGCCGGCGACCGCATCCAGCGGGTGATCGGGATCGTCAACGGCACGACGAACCTGATCCTCACCCGCATGACCGAGAACGGCCAGTCCTACGCCGACGCCCTGGCCGAGGCCCAGTCGCTGGGCTACGCCGAGCGTGATCCCACCGCCGACGTCGACGGCCATGACGCCGCCGCCAAGGCGGCGATCATCGCCAGCCTGGCCTTCGGCGTGCGGGTCGTGGCCGGCGACGTCTACCGGGAGGGGATCAGCCACGTCTCGGCCGACGACATCCGGATGGCCGGCCGGCTCGGGTACGTGGTCAAGCTACTGGCGGTCATCGACGCGGTCGACGGCGAGGTGGCGGTCCGCGTCCACCCGGCCATGGTCCCCCTCGCCCACCCACTGGCGTCGGTGCGGGAGGCCTTCAACGCGGTGTTCGTCGAAGGGGCGGCCGCCGGGGAGCTGATGTTCTACGGGCGGGGCGCGGGCGGGCGCCCGACGGCCAGTGCCGCGCTGGGCGACGTGATCGACGCCGCCGCCAACCTGCGCCAGGGGACGTCGGCCGGGGTACCCGGCCTGGCCGTGGCCCGCATCCGCCCCATGGACGAGGTCCGGGCGCAGTACTACCTGTCGCTCGACGTCGCCGACCGTCCCGGCGTGCTGGAGCAGGTGGCCGGCGCGTTCGCCCGCCACCTGGTGTCGATCGTGCAGGTCGTGCAGGTCGGGATGAGCCGCGAGGCGCGGCTGGTGCTGGTCACCCACACGGCCCTGGAGCGCGACATGCAGGCCACGCTGACCGAGCTGCGCGAGCTGGACGCCGTCGACCGGGTGGGCACCCTCCTGCGCGTGATCGGGGCCGAGTAGTGGCGCGCCCGGGTTGGCGGGGGATCATCGAGGAGTACCGGGAGTTCCTACCGGTCGACGCCGACTCGCCGGTCGTCACGCTGCACGAGGGGGCCACGCCGCTGGTCCACGCGCCGGCACTGTCCGAGCGCCTGGGCGCCGAGGTCTGGCTCAAGGTGGAGGGGGCCAACCCGACCGGATCCTTCAAGGACCGCGGCATGACGCTGGCCATCTCCAAGGCGGTCGAGGACGGGGCCAAGGCGGTCGTCTGCGCATCCACCGGGAACACGTCCGCCTCGGCTGCGGCCTACGCCACCCGGGCCGGGCTGACGTGCGCGGTGCTGATTCCCGAGGGCTACATCGCCCTGGGCAAGTTGGCCCAGGCGCTGGTGCACGGCGCCCGCGTGCTGCAGATCCGGGGCAACTTCGACGACGCCTTCGAGCTGGTCAAAGAGCTGGCCGCCCGGGAGCCGATCACCATGGTGAACTCGGTCAACCCCTACCGGATCGAGGGGCAGAAGACGGGCGCGTTCGAGATCGTCGACGTGCTCGGCGACGCCCCGGACATGCACTGCATCCCGGTCGGCAACGCCGGCAACATCTCTGCCTACTGGAAGGGGTACCGCCAGTACCAGGACGCGGGCCGGGCCACCCGGCTACCGGCCATGTTCGGCTTCCAGGCCGAGGGCGCGGCCCCCATCGTGCTCGGGCATCCCGTCGAGCACCCGGACACGGTCGCCACGGCCATCCGCATCGGGAACCCGGCGTCGTGGCGGGGCGCGGTCGCGGCGTCGAGCGAGTCGGGGGGCGACATCGTCGCCGTGTCCGACGACGAGATCCTCTCGGCCTACCGGTTCCTGGCCGGCACAGAGGCGGTGTTCTGCGAACCGGCGTCGGCGGCGTCCGTCGCCGGGCTGCTGAAGGTCGGGGTCCGTCCGGCCACCCGCAACGTGGTGTGCACCCTCACCGGCCACGGGCTGAAGGACCCGGACCGGGCCATCGCCCAGATCGCCGTCCCGTCGCCGGTGGACGCCGACATCGAGTCGGTCCGAGCGGAACTGGGGCTGTGAGTTCGCCCTCACTCGCTCGCTCCGCTCGCTCCGTCCGGGCGAGTTGGTAGTGCTCCGGGCACCGGCGGAGCCGGCGCCCTTCGCGCTCAGCCTTTCTGTCGGCAGCCGAGGGGGGCCGCCGTTGGCGGCGTCGGCGGCCGCCGGGACCATGGCCGCGGTCGAATGAAATACGTCGTCTGTGTGCCGGATGGGGCCGCCGACGAGCCCCTGGCCGAGCTCGGCGGGCGCACGCCGCTGGAGGCGGCGATCCTCCCGACGTTCGCGGCCCTCGCCCGGCGGGCCGAGGTCGGGCGGGCGGCCACCATTCCCGCAGGATTCGCGCCCGGGAGCGACGTCGGCAACATGTCCATCCTCGGCTACGACCCGGCCCGCTACCACACCGGTCGGGCGCCCATCGAGGCTGCGGCCATGGGCCTGCACCTGGGCGACGACCAGGTCGCCTACCGCTGCAACCTGGTGACGGTCGGCGCCGGCGGCACCATGGACGACTTCGCCGGGGGCCACCCGACGACCGAGGCGGCTCGCGAGGTCGTCGAGGCGCTGCAGAAGGATCTGGGCGGCGACGGGGTCGAGTTCCACCCCGGCGTGCAGTACCGGCACATCCTCGTCGTCCCCACCGACTGGGCCGATGCCCAGTGCACGCCGCCCCACGACCTCACCGGCAAGCCCGCGGTCTGGCCTACCGGATCGGCCGCGCCCCACCTCCAGGCGCTGATGGACGCGTCCCGCGAGGTGCTGGCCCGGTTCGACATCGCGGCCAACTCCGTCTGGCTGTGGGGCCAGGGCCGCCAGCCCCGCCTGCCGTCCTTCGCCGACACGTACGGCCTGCAGGCCGGGATGGTCAGCGCGGTGGACCTCGTGCGCGGCCTCGGCGCCCTGACCGGCATCCGGGTGGCGGACGTCGCCGGCATCACCGGCTGGTACGACACGAACTACGAGGCCAAGCGCGACGCCTGCCTCCAGGCCCTGGCGGGCGGCGACGACCTGTTTCTCATCCACGTCGAGGCCAGCGACGAAGCGGGTCATGCCGGCAACGTGGAGGAGAAGGTCAAGGCGCTGGAGAACTGGGACCGGCGCATCCTGGGACCGCTGGTCGACGCCCTGGACATGGACGACTTCCGCCCCTGGCGCCTCCTCCTGCTGCCCGACCACGCCACCCCGCTGGCCCTGCGTACGCACACCTCGGATGCGGTGCCGTACATGCTGGTCGACTCCGAGGTCGACGGTGCCGGCGGCGTGTACACCGAGTCGGGCACGGCCGGCTGCGCGCCCGTGCCCGGGCACACCCTCATGAATCACCTCGTCACCCAGGGCCCGTAACGGTCACGACCCCGACCCGGGTGCTCGTCCTGGTCGACGGCGAGCACTACCCACCCGTCGTGCGGGCCGCGATCGAGCACCTGGCGACCCTGGTCCCGGGCGCCGACGTCGTTGGTGCCGCGCTTCTGGGCGGCGGCGAGAAGCTGGCCGGGGCCATGGACATCGGGGTCCCGGTCGTGCACGCGGAGAGCGCGGCGGCCGCGCTCTCCACCGCCCTCGAGCGGTTCCGGCCGGAGCTGGTCGTCGACCTGTCGGACGAGCCGGTGGTCGACGCCCGCGGCCGGCTGCGCCTGGCCGCCACCGCGCTGCTGGCCGGCGTCGCCTACCAGGGCGCCGACTTCCGGCTGGCGCCTCCGCCCCGGCCCCGGGTGGCGACCAAGCCGACCGTCGCCGTGGTCGGCACCGGCAAGCGGACAGGCAAGACGGCCGTCTCCGCCCACCTGGCCCGCACCCTTGCCTCCGATGGCCGGGCCCCCCTCGTCGTCGCCATGGGGCGGGGCGGCCCGCCCGAGCCGGAGCTGATCGACCCGGCCACGTTCGACCTCACCCCGGCTGGTCTGGTGGCGCTGGCCGCGTCCGGCCGCCACGCGGCGAGCGACCATCTGGAGGACGCGCTGATGGCGGGCGTCGCCACCATCGGGACCCGGCGCTGTGGCGGCGGCCTGGCCGGCGCCCCGGTCGACAGCACGTTCGCGGCCGGCGTCGAGCTGGCCAATGCCCGGCCGGAACGGCTGCTCGTGCTCGAGGGCAGCGGCGCGGCCATCCCGCCCGTCCACGCCGACGCCACGGTGTGCGTCGTCCCCGCCGGGGCCGACCCCGAGCTGGTGACCGGCTACCTGGGCGCCTACCGGCTGCTGCTCACCGATCTGGTCGTGCTCACCATGGCCGAACCGCCGTTTGCGACCCGGGGGAGCGCGGCGCTGGACGCCATCCGGGCCCTGGTGCCTGCGGTCGCCGTCGTCCACACCGTCCTGCGACCTACGCCGCGGCAGCCCGTCGACGGGCGCCGTGTCTACTTCGTGACCACCGCGCCGCCGGCGGCGGGCGAGATCCTCGTCGCCCACCTGGAGGCGGCATCCGGCTGCAAGGTCGTCGGGTCCTCCCACAACCTGGCCCACCGGCCCGAGCTGGCGGCAGACCTGGAAGGCATGGACGGCGCCGACGTCCTCCTGGTCGAGTTGAAGGCGGCGGGGGTCGACCTGGCGGCCAGGATGGCCCTGGAACGTCACCTGGATGTGGTTTTCTGTGACAACCGGATCGTCACCATCGGAGGCGACGGCACGTTCGAGGATCTGGCCCTGCGCACGGCGGATCTGGCCGAGGAGCGGTTTTCATGAAATCGGTGCCGGATGCGACGTCCGACGATGCGACGTCCCACGACGCCCCGAGCCGCCATGTGCCTGGCCGCCATGTCGTCGTCACCGACAACGCCTACGAGCTGCCCTACTCCAAGGGGCTGATGGCGTCGGCCATCACCGCCACCGGGCTGTCGCCGGCCCGGGCCTTCAGCGTGGCCGAGGTCATCGAGGAGCAACTCGACGCGTCGGGCCTCGCCTCGGTCACCCGTGAGGAGCTGAACGACCTCGCCCTCACGGTCATCCGCGACGAGGTCGGGGACCGCTACGCCCAGTCCTTCGCCAAGTGGCAGATGGTCCAGCGCCTCGACATCCCCCTCGTCATCCTGCTGGGTGGGGCGACGGGCGTCGGCAAGTCGACCATCGCCACCATGCTGGCCAGCCGGCTCGGCATCACCCGGGTCATCCCTACCGACGCGGTCCGCGAGGTCATGCGGTCGATGTTCACGGCCGAGCTGTTCCCCACGCTGCATACGTCGTCGTTCGACGCGGCCCGCCTGGTCCGCCACCCGCTGCCCCGCAGCGCCGACCCGGTGGTCATCGGGTTCCGGGAGCAGACGTCGGCGGTCAGCGTCGGCATCGACGCCCTCATCCAGCGGGCCATCGACGAGGGCACGGACCTCATCCTCGAGGGCGCCCACCTGGTGCCCGGCTTCCTGGACTACAGCCGGTTCAAGGGCAAGGCCGTCGTCGTGCCGCTGGTGGTGACCGTCGACGAGGCCGACGTCCACCGGAGTCACTTCCTCAAGCGGGCCCGGGAGGCCCGCAATCGCCCGTCGGAGCGCTACCTCGATCTGTTCGACAACATCCGCAAGATGCAGCGGTACGTGAAGTCGCTGGCCCTGCAACACGGGGTGCCGATCGTGCCGTCCTACAACCTGGACGCCACCCTGTCGCAGATCATCGAGCTGGTCGTCGGCCAGGCCATCGAGGCCGTCCCCAACGGGGAGGGCTGAGCCCTTCCCGGCGACGGTAGGACACTCCGTTTCCATTCGCTGTATGCTGATGGTGCTGAATCCCGGCGCGCTCAGGCTCAGCAGGCTCAGCAGCGACGCCCGGCGGTACGACCTCCGGTCGGACGCTGGCCTGGCTCGCCGGTGACGGCGCCCCCTTCCGTTCCAAGCGCCCGGCATAGTTCCGGCCCCCGCCTGTACGCAGCACTTCCCAGCCTTGGAGGCACCATGAGCGAGCCGAGAGGCGAGCGAGCGACCCAGACAGGACCCCGGCCGTCGGGACGGTCCGGGACGGGGGCACCCCGGTGAGCGTGACCCCCCAGACGCCCTTCGAGCGCTCGGTGCTCGAACGCAAGGAGCGAGACGAGCTGGCCACCATCGCCGAGGCGATGGGCGTGAAGCCGTCGTCGCGCATGCTGAAGTCGACCTTGATCGACCAGATCCTGCGGGCCGCCGGCATCGAGACCGCCACCGAGGACAAGCCCCGCCGGCCGCGCACCTCACGGGCGGCCGCTGCTGCCGCCACTGCTGCGATCGAGGCGACCGACGGCGACGCCACCCCCACCCTTCCCCTGGGCGAGACGACGGACGGGGCCGACGAAGCTCCGGCCGACGCCGAGCATGCGCCGTCGCCCGCCTCCCGTCACCAGCCGGCGCCCGAACCCCCGGCCGCCCTGGTCGACGCGATCGCCGGCGCTCCGGCCGCCGCCGTGGCTCCTGCGGGAGCGCCGGCCAGCAACGGAAGTGCGCCAGTCGACACCGACACCGGCGATCACGACCGGCACCGTTCGCAGGCGGCGGACAGCGCCGACGACGCCCACGCCGACGCCAACCTTCGTACCGACGACCGGCTCCGCGAGACCGGGCCGCGGCCCGAGCACCGGCCCGGGAGCCAGCCGTTCGACGCCAACGACCCGGCCAACCGCCGCAGCCGCCGCCGCCGGGGCCGGGAGCGGGGCGACCGCGAGGTCCAGCCCGACCGCCCGGGCCAGCCCGAGCCGCAGTACCAGGGCGAGCCGATACCCGTCGAGGGTCTGCTCGACCTCCGGGAGGAGGGTTTCGGGTTCCTGCGCACCAACGGGTACCTCGCCAGCCAGCAGGACGTGTACGTCTCGCTGAGCCAGGTCCGGCGCTTCGGCCTGCGCAAGGGCGACACGATCAAGGGGGCCAGCCGCCCGGCCGGCAGCAGCGAGAAGTACCCGGCCCTGCTCCGGATCGACACCGTGAGCGACATGACGCCCGACGAAGCCCGCCAGCGGCCCCGCTTCGAGGACCTCACCCCACTGTTCCCCGACGAGAAGCTCCGGCTGGAGATTCCCGGCGAGCCAGGCAACATGGTGGCCCGCATCGTCGACCTGGTCTCGCCGGTCGGCAAGGGGCAGCGGGGCCTCATCGTCTCGCCCCCGAAGGCGGGCAAGACGACGGTCCTCAAGCAGATCGCCCACTCCATCGAGGCCAACAACCCCGAGGTCCACCTCATGGTCCTGCTCGTCGACGAGCGGCCCGAGGAGGTGACGGACATGCGGCGCTCGGTCAAGGGCGAGGTGATCGCATCGACGTTCGACCGCCCGTCCGACGAGCACACCCAGGTCGCCGAGCTGGCCAGCGAGCGGGCCAAGCGCCTGGTCGAGATGGGCAAGGACGTGGTCATCGTGCTCGACGGCATCACCCGGCTGGCCCGGGCCTACAACCTGGCCGCGCCCACCACCGGACGGATCATGTCCGGCGGCCTGTCGGTGGACGCGTTGTACCCGCCCAAGAAGTTCTTCGGGTCGGCGCGGAATTTAGAGGAGGGTGGATCGTTGACCATCCTCGCGACCGCGCTGATCGAGACGGGTTCCAAGATGGACGAGGTGATCTTCGAGGAGTTCAAGGGCACCGGGAACATGGAGTTGCGCCTCGACCGTCGGCTGGCCGAGCGCCGGATCTACCCGGCACTCGACGTCAACGCCAGCTCGACCCGCCACGAGGAGCTTCTCTTCGACCCCCGCCAGCTGCCCCAGGTCTGGAAGCTCCGCCGGGTGCTGAACGCCCTGGAACCGGGCGCCGGTCTCGAGCTGTTGATGGACAAGATCAAGCACACCAAGAGCAACGACGAGTTCCTGGCCGACATCGCCAAGGCGCCCGCCACCGGCTGAGAACTACTGTGGACACACGCAACATGGAGGATCAGTGAAGACCGAGACCCACCCCGACTACGTCACCGCCAACGTCCGGTGCTCGTGCGGCAACACCTTTACCACCCGCTCGGTGAAGCCCGAGCTGCGGGTCGAGCTGTGCAACGAATGCCACCCCTTCTTCACCGGCAAGCAGAAGCTCGTCGACACCGGCGGCCGGGTCGAACGCTTCGAGCGCCGCTACGGCCAGCGCAAGGGCCAGGCCCCGAAGGCCTAGCCGGGGAATTTCTCCGGAAATCGCTCAAGCCTCCGGTCGAACCGGCCGATACAGGGTCAATGGGCGTGCTCGCTCCGCAACGCGCGGCGACGGTCTGGACCTGTCCGGAGTGTGGTCACGGCTCTCCGGAGCCGCGTGACCAGCAGGCCCATCTGGATGCCCACCGCCAGCTCCGCCGGTTCCTGGACCAGTGGCAGGCGTCGGCGGCCGCCGACGCTGCGGCCGAGCGGCGGGCCCGCCGCCGGCCGTTCCTGTACGGCGTCGTGCTGCTCCTCGTCGTCGCCGTGCTGGCCACCCTGGCCGTGCGGACGAGCGGCAACGGCGCCGTCACCGCCGTGCCCACCGCCGGCCCGGCCATGAACCTTCCCCGGTCCGCGCCCGGCTCGTCGGCGACCGACCCGCTGGCAACCGCTCCGGCGACGGCCACCGCCCCGGATACGGCCACTGCGCCGAGCCGCGCACCAGTGGTGCGGCCCGTGGGTGTCACGTCGACCGCATCGTCGGCGGCCGGGACCGGCCCCGAGGTGAAAGCGCCGGCGCCGTCGTCGGCCGCTGGCGCGACCCCGGCGCCCGTCCTCGTGCCTCCGGCCGGCCCCGCCGGCGGCGAGCAGGCCGCGGCTGCGGTCGCCACGGTCAAGGGCTGCGTCCTCGGCGTGTGCCTGAGCGTCGGCTAGCCACTCATGTCCCGCCCTCCCGTCGAACTCGTGACACGAGCAGTCGACCAGGACGCGGCGGCGTTCCTCTAGGAAACTCTCAGGCAAGCAACGGGGAGCCGCTCAGCGGTCGGGGCGGCGGATCCGAGCGGCCCACCGCCACAAGCCCCCCAACTGCCGGATCGAGGGGGTGTCGTGGCCGCGGGGGCGGTCGCCCGTGGTCCGGTTGACCGGTTCCACCGTCCGGCCGCCGCCGCCTCCCGGCGGAACCGGCTCCATCGCCGGGACCGGGGCCGCGGGCGGGGGCCGGCCGTGCTGTCGAGCTCGGCGCCCACGCCTTCGCGTTCCACCAGCTCGACGAAGGCCTCGACGTCGGCCCGGGGACCGATCCCGAGAAGCCGGCGACGGCCGGGCTCGGCGACATCGGGCACACCGCGGCGGTACCGGTCCGGCCGGAGGACGACGTCCAGCAGCGCCTCGGGCGACCGCTGGTCCGAGCGCAGGAAGTAGAAGTCGGCGCCCGCGGCGCGCATCCGGTGGCGCAGCCCGTCGTGGAGGTAGTGGCCGGTGACCACGACGATCGTCGGGCGCCCGGCCGAGCCGGCGGCCCGCGCCCGCCGGACCACGGCGACGCCCGGGAACTGGTCCGCGACCCGGCCCTCGTCGGCGGCGTCGACCACGAGCACGTCCACGTCGCTCCAGTCGCCGGTCCACGCCAGGGCGTCGTCGTGGGCGAAGGCGGCGGCGAGGTCGACGTCGGGGCTGAGGGCGAGGGCGTCGACGAACCCCGGAAGGGTGAGCTGGTTGTCGTCTACGACGACGACCCGGCAGCGGGCTCGATGGTTTCCAGCCGTCGCTCCACCTCCTCCTGGCGGCGGCTGGCCATGTCGGCCAGCCGGGCGTCGATCGTGGGCCGGAGGGCGTCGAGCTGGCGCACCGCCTCCTGTCGAGCCTGGCGGACGAGGCCGACGACGGACTCCCAGCCGTCCATGAACGCGGCCCGTTCCCTCCCCTCGTCGATGGCGTCGATGTCGGCGGTATGCCGGTCGCCGGCCTGCCGGAGGGCCCGGGCCAGATGTCGCAGCGGGAAGTACGGGAACAGGTTGTAGGCGATAGCGGCAATTACGCCCCGGGCGGTGATGGCCGAGCGGTCGGGGAAGACCAGCAGCCCGAGCGCGACGACGGCCACCATCGCCGCGAACAGCACCCACTGGCGGCGCCCGAGGGACCACGAATAGAAGCCGGTGATGAAGCACAGGATGAGAAGGCCGGCGCCGAAGCCCAGGGTCGGCTCGCCCTCGACCGTGAGCGGCGCCCGGAAGAAGGCGCTCAGGGCGGTCACGGCGAGCGCGACGGCGATGCCGAGCACGACGACGCCGGTCCGGGCGTCCGGGCCCCGGGCGCGGATGCGCCGGTGGGAGACGACGCCCGCCGCGACGCAGGTGAGGGCACCGGCGACCACCGTCGCCGGCGGAGCACCGCCCAGATTCGGGATCAGGCCGCCGAGCTCGATCCAGAACACGTAGAAATA
>DATASA010000021.1:0-10553 GCA_036269435.1 Acidimicrobiales bacterium
ACCGCAGCGGGCAGGCGTCGCACGCGGGCGCGGCCTTGGTGCAGACGGTGGCCCCGAGGTCGAGCATGGCCGAGTTCCAGGCCCAGCCGTCGCCGGGAGGAACCAGCCCGTCGGCAAGGGCCTGGGCCTCGGCGGCGGACAAGCGCCGCCCGGCCACCGCCCGGGCCAGCACCCGGGCGCTGTTGACCTCGACCACCCCGACATCGACCTCGTAGGCGAAGGCGAGCACGGCCCGAGCCGTGTAGGGGCCCACCCCGGGCAGGGCGACCAGCGCAGCCAGTGTCCGAGGGACGGCACCGTCGTGGCGTTCGACGACGGCCGTCGCCGCCCGGTGCAGGTTCAGCGCCCGCCGGTTGTAGCCCAGGCCGGCCCAGGCCCGCACCACGTCGGCTGCCGGCGCCGACGCGCACGCCGCCGGCGTCGGGAACCGGTCGAGGAACGACCCGAAACGGGGCACGACCCTCGGCACCTGGGTCTGCTGGAGCATGAGCTCGCTGACGAGCACCGCCCACGGGTCCCGCGTCCGCCGCCATGGCAGGTCGCGTCGGGCCCGGCGGCCCCACTCCGACAGCGAATCCTGCAGGACCGTCACCGGCCGGTCAGCGTAACGTCGCCGCGGTGATGGAACTCGGCCTCCGCAACGACGTCTACCGCCGGCCGCTCATGACCGCCCTCGACCGCCTCGGCCTGCGCGAGGGCTGGCGGTGCGTGGACGTCGGCGCGGGAGGGGGCGACGTCAGCGTGGCCCTGGCCGAAGTCGTCGGCCGCGACGGCCGGGTGTACGCGGTGGACAGCAACCCGCGGGCCCGCGACCAGGTCGCCGCGGCCGCGGCGGCGTCGACCCAGGTCGTGGCCATCACCCAGGCCGGCGAGGACCTGCTGCTGCCCGAGCCGGTCGACCTGGCCTTCTGCCGGTTCCTGCTCCTGCACGTGCGCGACCCCCTCGTGGTCCTGGCCCGGATGGGAGGCGCGGTCCGGCCCCGGGGCTGGGTCGTGGTGCAGGAGCCGATCACCAGCGCAGGTCGAGTCGACGGCATGCCCCTGTCCATGCCGGACGCGGCCCATCCCGACATCGGCGCGCTCCTGCCCGCCTTGGCCCGCCGGGCCGGCCTGGACGTGGTCGACGCATGGGCCGAGGCGCCGGCGGGGGCCGGCCCGGGCCCGGTGGCCGACTACTTGGCCCAGCTCACCGGTGTCGACCCCGGCGACGACCCCGTCGTCCTGCCGCCGCTCGTCACCGTGGTGGCCCGCCGCCCGGGCTGAACGTCAGCCGTCGATGGTCAGCTCCCGCCAGTAGAACCACATGGTCCGCCACCGGACCACCCCGGTCACGGGCAGGCCCACCAGGTGCCAGAACATCCGCCACGTCTCCCGGTAGCCGCGGCGGAAGCCGAGCTTGTCCCGCTTGGTCCGGTGGGTGACCCCGGGCATGATCCTGACCGTGGTCGGAAGCCGGCCCTCGGCGATCACCTCGTTGATCATGATCTCGATGGAGTAGCCCTGCCGCTTCTCCGGCAGCACGCCGTCCCAGACCCACCGGGGGATGATCCGCTCGCCGCTGGTGGGTGGCAGGCGGCGTACGACCGGGTTCCAGAAGCGCCCGTAGTCGAACCACCCGACCGACATGGCCGCCCGCCCCTCCACCACGGGCCGGCACACGTCGTCGAGGTGGGCCGCGGTCAGGTGCAGGCAGTCGGCGTCGCAGAACAGGATGGCGTCGGCGTCGGAGGCGGCCACGCCCACGGCCATGGCGTGGGCCTTGGATCCGCCGCCGGTGCTCTCGTCGCGACGGACGACCTTGGCCCCCGCGGCCAGGGCCCGCTCGGCGGTCCCGTCGGTCGACCCGTCGTCGACGACCAGGACCTCGCGCGCGAAGCGACAGCCGAGGGCGGCGGCCACCACGTCGGCCACGGTGGCGACCTCGTCGCGGGCGGGGATCACGACGTCGACGATCACGGTCCGCCGATGCTAAGGGGCGAGCGGGGACGAAGCCGCCCGACGAGCGGGTACGGCTCTAGGCGGCGTCGGCGCCGAGGTGGGGCATGCCCAGGCGCCCGGCCAGCTCGACCGATGCCCGCCGGGCGTCGGCGGCCCGCCGCCGGTCGCCCCTTCGCCCCCGCCCGGCCAGGATCCGCGCCTGCTCGAGGCGGGTGCGGGCCACCAGCGCAAGGGCGCCGGCCCGGCGGTGGGCGGCCAGCGCAGCCTCGATCTGGCGCTCGGCGTCGTCCCATCGACCTGTCGCCGCTGCGACCTGTGCGCAGGCCCGCGCCACCGACCCCCGCCAGACCAGGCCCCGCCCGACGGCGACGAAGGAACCGGCGAACGGTTCGAGCATCGGCGCCAGCCCGGCGGCCGACGAGCCGTCGCCCAGGAGCCACGCGACTTCGGCCACGCAGGTCAGCGGGTGCAGCCGGGACGGGTCACGGGTGAGCGGGCCGAGGCCCCGCCCGGTCACGCGGAGGAGCTGCTGGGCGGCCAGCTCGTCCTCGCCGGCCCGGGCCAGGGCCAGGGCGGCCATGGGCCGCCACGTCTGCGGAGCGACACCGATGGCCCCCCGGGCCACGCTGTCGCATTCGTCGGCCACGGCCAGCAGCTCGTCGACCGTGCCCCACTCCAGGGCCAGCGCCCACCGTTGCACGAGGAATGACGCCGGCGCGTCGATGTCGCCCGCCTCGGTACCGAACTGGAAGGCGTCGGCGGCGCCGGCGCGGGCATCGGCGGCCCGGCCCTCGACCAGCGCCCGCATGGCCGACCACGTGGCGACATCGCGGGCGTGGGCGGCCAGGCCCAGGCGGCCGGGCACGGCGGCGTGCGCGGCCTGGGCCGCAGCCGCGTCGTCCAGGCGACCCAGCTCCAGCAGGTCGACCAGGCGCCGGCCGTGGGCGAGGGCGGCCAGGTCGTGGTCGCCGGTGCGCTCGGCGAGGGCGACCATGTCGTCGGCCGTCGCCAGGCGGGCGACGGCGTACTCCGGCCCGGCCAGGGCGGCGTGGCGGGCCCGTAGGAGCGCGCCGGCCGCCCGGTCCCCTGCGGGGTCGATCCGGCCGGCGCCGCCGGTGGCAGTGGCCGCGGCGGTCGCGGCGGCGATGGCGGCCACGGCGGGCGCCGGCGATGGCGTCGGTGACTGAGCGGCCGGTTCCGTTCCGGTGGGCTGGGCCATCACGCCGTCGAGCACGTCGTAGAGCTGCTCGGAGGCGAAGAACGCCTTGCTGGCCAACGTGGCGACGCCGGCAGGGGCCGGCGCCTGGGCCGGAGCCGTCGCAGCCGCGGAGGCCGCCCGCGACCGGCCGCGGCTCGGGCGGTGCTCGGGGCCGAGCAGCGTCCGGGCCTCGGCGGCCAGGCTCTCCAGGATCGGATCGGCGCCCCACACCGCCGCGACCTGCCCGAGGGCGAGGGCGGCGCGCGCCAGGCGGGTCCCGTCGCCGCTGACCCGGGCCACGGCGGCGGCCTCCAGGAAGGCCTGACGCGCCCGGGTCGTCTCGCCGGCCAGCCGCTGGGCCTCGCCGAGGGCGAGGAGAAGGTCGGCCCGGGTCGCGGGCGGGCCGGCCGGGGCCGCGCCCAGCGCGTTGCCGTAGTGCTCGGCCGCCGCCTCCCAGGCCAGCACGTCCATGGCCCGGTTCCCGGCGGCGGCGGCGTGGCGCAGGACGGCGGCCGACGCGCCGACGGGCGAGCCGGCCCGGAAGTGCCAGGCCAACAGGGCGGGCGAGGCCTGGCGGCCCGACCGGCGGGAGCTCTGCAGGGCCCGGGCCACCCGGCAGTGCAGCCGGACCCGCTCGGCCGGGTCGATGCGGTGCTCGACCGCCTCGCGCACCATGTCGTGCAGGAACCGCCGGGAGTCGGTGACGCCGGCCTCGGCGACGACGAACCCGGCGGCCGCGGCCCGATCGAGGGCGGCCCCGGCCCGGTCGACCGAAAGCTTGGCCGCGGAGGCCACGACGGCGAGGTCGAACTCCGTCCCGACGACGGCGGCGGTGTCGAGCACCCGACGCGCCGGCGCATCGAGGCGGTCGAGCCGGCGAGCCACCAGCTCGTCGAACGACGGGGGGACGGGCTCGTCCAGCGCACGCTGACGCACCAGCTCGTCGACCATCACCGGGTTGCCCCCCGACCGGCGCCACAGCAGGCGGGCCAGGTCGGGGTCGTCGTAGATCTCGCCCAGGTCGGCCGCGCCCAGGCCCTCCAGGGTCAGGTGCTCCACGCCGGGGTGCTCGAGGAGGTCGGCCAGCGGCGAGGAACGGTCGACGGCGGCGTCGCGGTAGGTGCCGACGATCAGCACGGCGGCGGCGACGACGGCGCCGGCGAGGTGACCCACGGCCAGCACGGTGGACCGGTCGGCAGCGTGAAGGTCGTCCAGCAGGACGAGCACGGGCGCCCGCTGGGACCGGCGCACGAGGGCGTCGGCCAGCGTGGCGAAGAGAGCCTCGCGGTTGACCCGACCGAGCACCGGCTCCACCGGCCCCAGGGCCTCGACCAGCGGGTGGTAGGGGTCGGCGCCTCCTGCGGGGCAGCGCCCGACGAGCACGAGCCCGCCGGCGGCGTCGACATCGGCCGCCAGCTCGGCGGCCAGACGCGTCTTGCCGACTCCGGCGTCGCCGCCGACCAGCACCATCCCGCCCCGACCGGCGACGGCCCGGGCCCAGGCCGCCTGGAGGCGGCCCAGCTCACGCCCCCGCCCGGCCAGCGGGCCTCCGGCCGGCGGCAGGCGCAACAGGGCCTCGGGCGACGTCAAAGTCATCCTTGAGACATCGACCGGACCGGACCGGCGCTTGAGCGCCGCCTTGGCTCAGTCCAGGACGCCGGCGACGTTCAGGTTGCGGAAGACGGGCGGGGCGTCACACAGGGGCATCATGGCCTCGGCCAGGGCCGCCGTCTCGGGCAGGTTCGAGTTCTCCATCGCCGCCTCGTAGGAGGGGAACTCCACCACCACGACGTAGCGATGCGGTGTGTCCCGGTCGACGCACACGGTCGACCGCACGTTGGTCCGCTTCCCGGCGGTGTCCTTCTGGTACTGCATGACGAGGGCCTGCATCTCGTCCCAACGCGACGTCGTGTACTCGATGAGTTGGATGAAGGGCATGGTCGCTCCTGTGTCTGAGGGACGCCGTGACCGTAGTGACTACCGTGACCGGCGTGACGACCCCCCTCCTCGGCGCCGCCGCCACCGCGCTGCTCGACGAGCGCCGGCAGCTCACCGCCACCGAGCTGGCCGGCTTGGCCGCCCTCCCGCCCGAATCGGTCCCCGGTCTGGCCGCCCTGGCCCACGAGGTGCGGCTGGCCTGGTGCGGCCCGACGGTGGAGGTCGAGGGGATCGTGTCGGCCAAGACCGGCGGCTGCCCGGAGGACTGCGGGTTCTGCAGCCAGTCGGCCCGCTTCGCCTCGCCGGTGCGTTCCGCGCCCCTGCTGGACCTCGACGAGCTGCTCGCAGCGGCGACGGAGACGGCGGCCATGGGCGCGTCGGAGTTCTGCATCGTCGTCGCCCTGCGGGGGCCGGACGAGCGCACCCTGGCCCGGGTCGTCGAGGCCGTGCCCCTCATCGTCGGGCGGACCGGCCTCAACGTCGCGGCCAGCCTCGGCATTCTCACCGCCGACGACGCCCGCCGACTGGCCGACGCCGGCCTGCACCGGTACAACCACAACCTGGAGACGGCCCGCTCGTACTTCGCGTCGGTCGTGACGACGCACAGCTGGGAGGAGAGGGTCGACACGTGCCGGCGGGTCGTCGAGGCCGGCATGGAGCTGTGTTGCGGCGTGCTGCTCGGCATGGGCGAGACCGACGATCAGCGCCTGGAGCTCTTGGGCCAGCTGCGCGACGTCGCCCCCGCCGAGGTGCCGGTCAACTTCCTGAACCCCCGGCCGGGCACCCCGATGGCCGGCCGTCGCCTGGTCGAGCCGCTGGAGGCCATCCGCTGGATCGCCCTGTTCCGCCTGGCCCTGCCGGGCGTGATCCTGCGCTACGCCGGCGGCCGGGAGGTGACCCTCCGCCAGCTCCAGGCCCTCGGGCTGACCGCAGGCATCAACGCCCTCATCGTCGGCAACTACCTCACGACCCTCGGCCGGTCCCCGCAGGACGACCTGGATCTCCTGGCCGACCTGGGCATGCCGGTGGGCGCGCTGTCCAAGGTCCTGTGACCGCGGAGGAGTTCTGCACCGGGTGCGGGCGATCCCGGGCCCGCTGCCCCGGTCAGCCCGGCACTGTGCCGGGCTGCGTCAGCGCGCTCGACCCGCCCCGGTTCTGCCCGGCGTGCGGCCGCCGCCTCTCGGTGCAGGTCTTCCCGGCCCACGTCCGGGCGACGTGTCGGGACCACGGTCACATCCCGTCGGCGACGTCTCCGGCGTGAGGGGCGAGGTGTCGGGCCAGGAACCGGGCTGAGAACACGATCTCCTCGACCGGGACGGCGGCGTGGTCTCCGGGATGGGCGTGCAGGCGCTTGTCGACCGAGCCGATGGCGTCGAACAGCTCGAAGGCGGGCTGGCGCTCGATCAGCGAGTCGTCCCACTGCTGGATGAACAGGACGGGGCAGGCGACCGACGCCGCGTCCGTCGCCATGCGGTCCTTCGTGGGACCGACCAGCCCCATCAGCCCGAACACCGCCACCTGCACGCGTGGCTCGGCCGCGGCGAGGGGCACGCCGTAGATCGTCCCCATCGACAGCCCCCAGTAGCCCACCGGCCCGTCGCCCACGTCGTCGAGCTCCCGGAGGGCGTCGAGGGTCGCCTGCCAGTCGGCGACGAGATCGTCGGTGGATCCCTCGCGGGACCACTCGGCCAGGAAGTCGGCGAACAGCTTGAAGTCGTCGTCGTGACCGGGCGCGCGCCGGTCGCCGTGGCCGGGGAAGTCGATGGCCGCGGCGGCGAACCCGTGATCGCCGGCGAGCAGCCGGCCCAGGGCGAGGAGGTAGTCGACCCGCTTGTGGCGGGTCGCGCCGTGGCCGAGCAGCACGAGCGGGCGGGGGCCGCTGCCTCCGTCGGGCCGCCACAGGATCCCCGGCACCGTGCGGCGGTCGACGTCGACCGCGAAATGTCGCTCGGTGACCCCGCCGGAGGTGGTGGCCTCGCCTTCCCAGCGCATCCAGGGCACGCTAGCGACCCGCTAGCCTCGCCCAGATGCGCTCCCACGTGGAGGTGCTGGCCCGAGCCGCCCGGGCCGTCCACGGCACGGGTGAGATCAGCGACAAGCTCGACTGGGTCACCGAGGAGGCTCGCACGCTCAGCGGGGCCGCGTTCGCCGCGTTCATCGGGCTGGGTGACCGAGTGGACATGGTCGCCGCCACCGGCGTGCCCGTCGGCGAGATCGACCGGTTCGCCCGCCCGGCTCTCGCCCGGCTGGTCCGCACCGCCACCAGCGCCGGCGAAGGCGGCGAGCCCGTCCTGCGGTCGCACGACCTGGCCCTCGACCGCCGTCACCGCCGGTTCCTGCAGCGCCTCGAGCTCCCCACCGACGCCAGCTCGCTGGCCGTCGCCGTCACCGGCGCCAGCGGCGTCCCCCACGGGGCGCTGCTGCTGGTGCACCCCGAGCCGGACGTCTTCGACGCCGACGACGAGGCCGCGGTCTCGGCGCTGGCCGACCACCTCGGCGTCGCCTTCGACAACCTCGAGACCATGGAGCGCCTGGCCGAGCTCCAGGCCGTGCAACGGGAGATCGTCCACCAGCTCCAGGAGGCGGTGCAGCCGCCGGCGGTCGACGCCGAGGCCGCCGAGCTGGGTGTCCACTACGTGTCCGCCGACCCCAGCTCGCCCACCGGCGGGGACCTGTACGACTGGCTCGTCCTTCCCGACGGCGACCTGCACCTGGCCATCGTCGACGTCATGGGCAAGGGCGTCGGCGCGACCAAGGAGGCGGTCAGCGTCACCCACGCCCTGCGCCTGCTCACCCTGGACGGCTGCCCCATGGAGGACCTGGTCGCCCGGGCCGACACGCTGACCACCGCGCAGAGCCCGGACCTGGTGGCGACGGTGATGGTCGCCCGCTACCGCCCGACGGACGGCCGTGTCCGGCTCGCCGGCGGAGGCCACCCTCCGGCCCTGCTGATCTGCGCCAACGGCGAGGTCCGGCTGATCAGCGCCCCCGGCATCCCGATCGGCTACCCCGGCGCGGGCACGACCCAGGTGGTGTCGTTCACGATGGGCCGCCAGGACACGCTCGTGCTCTACACCGACGGCTTGATCGAAGCCACCAAGGACATCGTCCTGGGCCTCGAGCGCATCACCGCGGCCGCGGCCGAGACGGCCCAGTACCCGGCGCCCCACCTGGCCCGCGCCCTCGTCGAGCGCTCGCTGTCGGGGGCCATGCGCCGCGACGACTCCTTGGCTCTGGTTCTGCGTCGCCGGGTTCCTCCGGGCGCCAGCACCAGTCCGCCGCTCGGGGCCTTCGAGTACCGGTTCTCGCCGAGCCTGGCCACCGTCCCGCTGGCGCGGCACCTGTTCGGCGACTGGATGGAGCACCTCAACCTGGACGACTCAGAGCGGGCCGACCTGCTGCTCGTGGCGTCGGAGCTCTGCTCCAACGCCGTCCGCCACGCCAGCGGCAAGCCGGGCGCGTTGGCGGTGCGGGCGTGGGCCGACGCCGACGCCATCGTCGTCGAGGTGGAGGACGACGGCGCGGGCATGGAAATCAGCCATCGGGCCGAGGATCCGGACCTGGAAGCGGAGACCGGTCGGGGGCTTTACGTCGTCCGCGCCCTGACCGACGAGCTGTCGGTGCGACGGGTCGACGAGCGCACCGTCGTGCGCGCCGTGCGTCGCGCGGTACTACCGGGGTAGAGCGCCGGGCTACTCGACGTCGGCGAGGAGGTCCGGCGGCTCGACCGAGTCGACCGGCTCCAGCGGGACGCCCTCGTCGAGGGGGTCGGGGGGGTCGGCGAAGAGCCCGTCGCCCTCCGGGTCACGGCCGGGCGGAATGTCGGTGGGCCCGACGTCGCCCACGATGTTGGGGTCCTCGACGCCGACGCCGGTGCCGCGCAGCCGGTCGATGAGGCTCTCTCCGGAGTGCTCGTGCTCGTCCACGGGAAATTTCTACCCACGGAGTTCGCCTGCGAAGCAGTGCCGGTGATTACGGTGTGCGCCCATGGACTCACTGGCAGCGTTGGTGACGGCGATCCTCGCCACCCTGGGTTCTCTGCTGACGCCCGCGGCACCCCCGGCGAAGGCGCTTCCGCACGGGGCGGTCGGCTACGACATCTCCTGGCCGCAGTGCGGCCGGTCCTATCCCGCCGCGGGCGCCTTCGGCATCGTCGGGGTCACCGGCGGGCGGCCCTACACCGGCAACCCGTGCCTCGGCTCGGAGTACGCCGCCGCCGCGGCCACGCCCGGCGGCGCCGGCTTCTACATCAACACCGCCAACCCGGGCACGGCGAGCACCACCCTGAACTGGTACGGGCAGAAGTCGCCCGACCCATCCTGCGGCCCGGGACACGAGGCCGCCTGCGCCTACGACTACGGCTTCACCGGCGCCAACGAAGCCGTCTCCTACGCCCAGGCCCAGACGGGCCACTCCACCAACACGACCTGGTGGCTCGACGTCGAGACGGGCAACTCCTGGTCACCCACGGACCCGGGCGCCAACCTGGCGTCGATCCGCGGCGCGGTCGACGCCCTCCAGCACCAGCCCGGCGTGCTCGTCGGCATCTACTCGACCCGCTACCAATGGACCCAGATCACCGGCGGCGCGCCGCTCGCCCTCGCCAACTGGGTCGCCGGAGCGAGCAACGTCGCCGAAGCCCAGGGCCGCTGCTCGCCCGACTGGTCGGCCACCGGCGGGCCCGTCGTCCTGACTCAGTTCTTCGGCACCTTCGACGGCAACTATGCGTGCTGAACGAAGGGCCGTGCTGAACGAAGGGCCGCGCTGAACGAGGCCTGGTCGGCGACACTTGGTCATGACACGACGACGGACGAGCTGACAGGGCATGGAGACGTGGGACGCGATCCGAGCCCGGCGGGACGTCCGATCCTTCAGTGACCGGCCGATCGACCCGGCCGACCTGGACCGGATCCTCGAGGCGGCGCGGCGGTCGCCGTCCTCGACCAACTGGCAGCCGTGGGACTTCGTCGTCGTCACCGACCGGGCCCAGCTGGTCGACCTGGCCAAGGTCTTCCCCCAGGGCGCGCGCCACGTCCCGGGCTCGGCGGCCACCATCGCCCTCGTCGCCCCCCTCCCCGAGGACCCCATGCGCCGGGACTGGATCGAGTACGACTTCGGTCAGGTCACGATGAGCATCATGCTGTGCGCCGCCGACCTCGGGATCGGTTCCGGCCACGCCGCAGTCAGGGACCAGGACCACGCCCGCAAGGTGCTCGGCCTGCCCCAGGACCGGTGGTGCGTCTACCTGATCCCCCTCGGGTATCCCGCCGACCGGCCGCTGGCGCCGAGCACCCGGCCGAACCGTCGCCCGTTCGACGAGGTCGTCCACCGGGGGGTCTGGTGAGCCCACGCCCGTTCCAGTGGACCTGCCACATCCGGCCGCCGACCAGGGACGCGCTCGGCTTCCGGCGTGACCTGCTGACCGGCGCCGGGTACGGCGTCGTCCGCTGCCGCGATACGGGGGAAGCCATCGAAGCCT
>DATASA010000022.1:0-35606 GCA_036269435.1 Acidimicrobiales bacterium
CGACGGGGCGCCGTCGGCCCGCATGGTCCTGCTGCGGGCGCTCGACGCGCGGGGCTTCGCCTTCTTCACCAACTACGACAGCGCCAAGGCCCGCGACCTTGTCGCCAACCCACGCGCCGCGCTGCTGTTCTTCTGGGCCCCGGACCGCCAGGTGCGGGTCGAGGGCGGGGCCACGCCCCTGCCGGCGGCGGAGTCGGACGCCTACTGGACGACGCGGCCCCGGGGCAGCCAGCTGGGCGCCTGGGCGTCGCCGCAGAGCCAGGTCATCGCCAGCCGCGCCGAGCTCGACCGGCGCCTGGCCGAGGTCGAGGCCCGCTATCCGGGCGAGGTCCCCCGGCCGCCGTTCTGGGGTGGCTTCCGGGTCGTCCCGGCCCGCGTCGAGTTCTGGCAGCGGGGCCAGGACCGCCTCCACGACCGCCTCCGCTATCGCCGCCACGGCGAGCGCTGGGTGCTGGAGCGCCTGTCACCCTGAGGCCGCCAGGAGGGCGAGGATGTCCTCGCCGTAGCGCTCCAGCTTCAGCGGCCCGATCCCGGGGCAGGCGGCGAGCTGGGCCAGCGTGGCCGGCCGGCGGTCGGCGATGCCCTTGAGGTGGGCGTCGCTCATGACGACGTACGGCGGCACCTTGTCCCGGCGGGCGATCTCGGTCCGCCACGCCCGCAGCGCGTCGAACGCGGGCGACACACCGGGTGCCGGAACCTCGGTCCGTGGCCGGGCCTTCGTGGCCGCGACGGGTTGCTCCCGGACCGCGGCGACCGGCGCGGTACCCGCCAGCTCCGCCAGGAACGGAGACGGGGCGGCCGCGTCGCCCAGCACGACGGCCGACGTGGCGGCCCGGGTGATGGCGACGTGGAAGATGCGCCGCTCCTCTTCCACGTCCTCGGCCAGGCGGTGTGGGAACAGGTCCGCCGACGCGCCGAACACGACGACGTAGGGCCACTCCCGGCCCTTGACCCGGTGCACGGTGGACAGGTGGACCACCGGTCCTGCGTCGCCGGTCACCGGTCCCGACAAGGCGGCCCGCAGCCACGGCTCGAAGCCGGCCGGGTCGGGATGCAGGGTGGCGAGCTGTTCGAGGGCCCAGAGGTCGTCGCCGTGGGCCGAGCGGTCGGCCGAGCCGCGCGACGCGTCCAGCGCGTTCATGGCCGAGTCGAGGCCCACCCGGCGGCGGACGAGGCTGAGGACGGTGGCGGTCGTCGCACCCGGTGCCGCCACCGTGCCCGCGACCAGCTCCAGGTCGTCCGCGTACGTGTGGACCCGTTCCGCATCGTCGCCGGACAGCCAGTCGCCGAGGCTGCGCAGGTCGGCGATCGACGTCCGGGGCCTGCGGGCCATCATCTCCAGTACGTTGCGGGCGATCTTGCGCGACGGCCGGCGCACGGTGGCCGCCACGTCCTCCCGGGCGATGTCACCCGGGCCCAGGCCGATCCGCAGGTAGGCCAGCGCGGCGGCGATGCCGGTGCGCCCGAGCAGCTCGGTGCCCACGGCGCGATGACAGGCGATGCCGGACTGGGCCAGCACGACCTGGATCGGCAGCAGCACCGCGTTCACCCGGGCCAGCACGGCGATGTCGTCGGCCGCCACCCCGGCGGCCAGCCACGCCGCCACCCGGTCGCGGGCGACGACGGTCAGGTCGTCGACCTCGACCGGCTGCACGACGAGCGCGTCCGGCACGTCGTCCCGGCCGGGGGCGGGTGACACCTCCTTCGGCAGGCGGCGGCGGTTGTAGCCGAGCAACGTCTGGGCGCCCCGCACGATCGCCGGCGGGCACCGGTAGTTGACCCGGAGGTCGTAGCCGGCTGCGCCCGGGAACCAGCGGTCGAAGTCGATGAGAAACCCGGGATCGGCACCGGCGTAGCCGTAGATGACCTGGTCGTCGTCGCCGACCCCGAACACCGACGCGGCCGGGCCGGCCAGCAGGCGCAGCAGGAGCACGTGGGCCGGGGTCAGGTCCTGGAACTCGTCGACCAGCAGGGTCCGGCAGCCGGCCCGGGCCCGAGCGCGGACCTCGGGGTCGGTCAGCAGCAGCTCGACGGCCCGGTAGATCTGCTCGTCGAAGTCGACGGCACGGAGGGCGCCCAGCCGGTCCCGGTACTGGTCGAAGGCGACCGACACCCCGGCGGCGTCCGGGAAGCGGCTCTCGGCTGCCTCCGGGTCGAGGAGGCCGAGGCGGATCGCCGACAGCGCCTCGAGGTACGGCGCCACCGGATCGGCGTTGGTGCGGCGGCGGATCTTCACCAGCGACTGGACGATGGTGCGGACCTCCCGCTCCTCGACCACCCGGACGGGCCCGGCGAGCTGGCAGATGAACAGCCCGAGGGAGTTCAGCGTGCGGATGGTCGGGCGCAGCCCCGGCGTCCGCTCCCGCAGCTCGTCGGCCGCCTTCACGTTGTAGGCCACCGCGGTCACCAGGTCGGGCTCGTGGCCCCGGTCGGCGATGAGGTGGCGGAGCCGTTCGGTCAGCACCCGGGTCTTGCCCGAGCCCGCGGGGGCGATGATCCTGGCCGGGCCGCCCGGGTGCCGGACCGCGGCGAGCTGGTCGGGGGCCAGGGTTGCCGACGGCGGGCGCGAGCGGGCGACGGTGAGCCGGCCCGCGTCGATGGAGTCCCGGTGGACGACGGCGTGCTCCAGCACGAGGGCCTGGCGGGGGCCGCCGTCGCACCAGGCGGGCGTGCCGTCGGCCAGGACGACGTCGGCCGGGCCGTCCACCACGGCCCCGAGCCGACCGGCCCGCACGCCGTGCCACCACACCGGCTCGACATCAGCGGCCCGCCCGTCGTAGGTGTTGGCCCAGACGAGGAACTGCAGTCGCTCCCGCCGGAACTCGAACCCGGGCCCCAGCTCGTAGGGCGGGCGGGCCTCGACCTCCGGCCGTCGCAGCTTCGCGGCGTCCACGCCCAGCTCGACGACGACGGGCGACCTGGAGGCCCACGCCCGGTGCAGCTCGTCGACCACGTCGCGATCGGGGTCGCCGTCACCGTCGCCGTCCACCCGCACCGACGGGACGCCGTCCCATCCGGCCGGACGCGGCGCGCCGGGCGCGACGACGAGGCCCCGGCCCAGTGCGTCCGGCCCTCGCGTCATCCCGGTTTGCGGCCGACCAGCAGGTGGTGGGGGTGCGGGTAGCCGCGGTGCAACGGCCGCTCCAGGACCTCGAGGCCGCCGTCGGACATGGCCGCCGCCAGCTCGGCCGGCGCCAGGAACGTGAGCTCGCTGCCCTCGGTGATCCCCAGGAGCTTGACCGCGGCGACCTCCTGGGCGTGGTTCCACGCCGCCTTCCACCGTGGGACCGGCGCCATCTCCTTCACCACCAACGTGCCACCGGCCGCCAGTCGCTCGGCGCAGGACCGCAGGAGGCTGCGCTGCGAGTCGGCGTCGAGCAGGTACAGGACGTCGATGATGGCGATGGCGTCCCACGGCCCCTCCGGGAGGTCGCCGCCGACGGCCACGTCGAACGTGACGTCCAGGTCGCCCCGCACCGCGGCGGCGCGGGCCCCGTCGAGCTTGTCCTGGTCGACGTCGATCCCGTGGAGGGCGCGAGCCGGCGACGTGAGCGCCAGCAGGAGCGACAGCAGCCCATGCCCGCAGCCCACCTCGAGGATGCGCCCCGACGTCGGGATCTCCTGGGCCACGGCGCGGAACGGACAGGTCGCCCACCGCACGCGCACGTGGGCCCGGGTCACCAGGGTGGAGTCCTGATAAAGCGACAGCACCCGCCGGCGCGACGCCCGCCCGTTGCCGGCCGGCACCCGGTCCGTCACCCGGCGGAGCGGCGGGGCAGGTCGGCGTAGGTCGCCAGCGTGAACCCGGCGTGGACGACGGCCCGGTGGGCGACAGGGCCGACAAGGGCGGCCAGCTCGTCCTCCCAGCGGTAGCCCCACTCGTAGCGGCGGCGATCGGCGTCGTCTCCCTCGCCCGGATGCACCGTCAGCTCCACCGCGGGCTGGTGGCGGGCGGCCAGGCGGGCCAGGACCCGCGGAAGCCGCTCCTCGTCCAGGTGGCCGGCGCACTCGATGCCCACTGCGTCGAGCGGGAACCGGAGCTCGGCCCGCGCCGCGGCGCGGGCCAGCCGCCAGCCGAGCAGGGTCACCCCGAGGCCGATCGGGTTCAGGGACCGGAACCGCGGCACCCGCACGGCCGGGATGTCGAAGGCGGTGGCCAGGTTCAGCACCACCGTGCACACCGAGGGCCACAGCTGCAGGTGCTGGTGGGCGTCGAGGTGGGTGATCGGCACGCCGAGCTCGCGCACCAGCTCGAGCTGGGCGGTGAACTCGAGCCGCAGCTCCTCCGGGTCGATGCGGCCGAGGGCGGCCCGGGCCACGAAGGCGCTGTACGTCTCGCACAGCTTCCCCCGCTTGCCCACCAGCGTCGGGATCTCCCGGGCGCTGAGCAGCGGCGGGTCCTCCCCCACCGCGGCCAGGTGCACGCCGACGCCCAGGTTGTCCTCCTCGGCCAGCCAGGCGGCGACCTTGGGGTAGGCCGGGCCGATGGCGATCGCCGACGTACTGGTGACGACACCCTCGCGGTGGGCGTGGAGAATGCCGCGGGAAATCCCCTCGGTGAGGCCGTAGTCGTCGGCGTTCACGATCAGCAGGCGGGTCACGGAATCTCCTGGTCGAGCCGCCGGCCACATTCGGAGGACAGAGTCACGAAAGCCGGTCCGGACGACCACATCACGGAAGCCGGCCCGGAGGACAAGTCAGGAAAGGTAGTACCCGGTGCCGAAGATGGCGGTGAGGACGACCAGCGCCAGCCCGCTGGCGGGCAGGAACACCTTCCGCCACGTCGCCCGTTCGACGAGGAGCTCGCCGAGCACGGCGAAGCAGGGAAAGGCGGCGAGCAGGTAGCGGGCCATGCCGAAGAAGTTCTTGGTCGACACCGCAGAGAGTCCGATCAGGAGGGCGACGTAGACCCCGTACCCGACACCGAACCGACGGAACACCCGGGGGACGAGGCAGGCGGCGGCGACGGTCAGGACCGGATGGGCCATGAACAGCAACCAGGCTCGCGGGCTGCGGAGGTCGGCGACGTCGGAGAAGAACTGGAACTTCAGCCAGGTGCTCGGCCCCGCGCCCTGGTGCCAGGCGGCCTGGGCGGTGGCGAAGGCCAGCGGGTCGCCGAAGCGCGACCACAGGTAGAAGCACCACGCGCCCAGCCCCAGCACGCTCAGGAGGACGCCGGCGTCGGCCGGTCGGGCCCGCCGGAGGTCGATCCAGCCGCCGCCGGCGGGGCGAAAGGCGCCCCGGCGCTCGAGCGCCCGCACGACCAGGCCGGCGACGAGCACGACGCCGACCGGGCGGGCCGCCGTCGCCACCGCCCCCACCAGGCCGGCGAGCACGGGCTGGTCGGCCTCCAGGAGCAGGAACGCGCCGAGCACGGCGGCGATGAACAGGGCGTCCGCGTACACCACGCCGTACAGGTAGAAGGCGTACGGGAAGAGAAGGAGGGCGGCGAAAGCCGTCCATGCCGCCGTCGGGGTGAGCCGGTCCCGCAGCCAGGTCATCAGCAGGGCGGCCACCCCCGCGCCGGCGACGAGCGTGAGCAGGATGCCGTCGACGTAGGCCCCGCCGGCGACGGCCGACATGGCCCGTACGACCACGGGGTACGCCGGGAAGAATGCGATGCTCGACTGTTGGCCGCGGACCCACGAGTACCCGTGGGTGGCGATCTGGTAGTACCAGCCCGAGTCCCACTGGGCCCAGCCCTTCAACCAGGTGTGCCCGGTGAACGGCGGGGCCAGGTGCGGTCCGGACGACGCCGGAAGGTGGGGGGCGACCAGGCCCATGACCAGGTACAGGACCGTCGCCACCCCCAGGAAGGCCAGCACGCCCTGCCAGGCGAGGGGGACCGCAGCCTGGACGTCGGAGCCGGACGCGGCCGGCCGGGCGGGGGCAGGTCGGTTGGACAGCATGGATCGAGGAGTACTCCGGCCGCTCTCTACGGACACGCCGACCGGCGCGGAACTTACCACGGGGCCTTCAGGGCAAGCCCGAACCCGCCGATAACCAACCCGTGCGCGGCCGCTTCCAGCCACGCGCCGACGAGGCGTTCACCGATCTGCTCACCGCGGCCCGGGCCGGAGGGCAGTGGGCGTACGAGCGTCTCTACCGGTCGCTCGCCCCCGCCGTCGCCGGGTACCTGCGCGTGCAGGGTGCGGCGGAGCCCGAGGACCTCACCAGCGAGGTGTTCGAGCGGGCCTTCGGCGCGCTCGGGACGTTCTCGGGCGGCGAGGCCCAGTTCCGCTCCTGGATGTTCACCATCGCCCACCACCGCCTCACCGACGAGCGCCGGCGGGTGGCCCGGCGGCCGGCGACGAGCGACTCGGAGCTGCCGGAGCTGCCGGCGGGCGACGTCGAGGACGACGCAGACCGCCGGATGGCCACCGAGCGGGTCCGCCGGCTCTGCGACGGCCTCGCTCCCGACCAGCGCGACGTCCTGCTCCTGCGCATGCTCGCCGACCTGACCGTCGACGACATCGCCGCCGCGCTCGGGAAGTCGCCCGGTGCGGTCAAGGCCCTGCAGCGGCGTGGGCTGGCCGCCCTGCGCCGCCAGATCGAGCGCCAGGGCGTACCCCTGTGAGGCTCGACGACGTTCACGTCCCTGAGATGCCCCGCCTGCCCAGAGACGCCTCGTCCGCCTCGGACGACCAGTGGCCCGCCGGTGACGCCGCGCTGGCCGCCTTCGCCGAGGACCTGCGGATGGTGGCGTCGGGCCCGGCGCCCGAGCCCCGACCCGGACTGGTCGCGGCGATGGCACGGGGCGCGGAAGTTCCGACCGGACCGCAACCAGGGAGACCGAAGATGCTCGTGAAGACCGTTCTGGGGAGCCTGGCGGCCAAGGTGGCCCTCGGCGTGGGCGTGGCCGCAGCCAGCGTCGGCGCGGCGGGCGCGACCGGCGTGCTCCCCGACCAGGCCCAGCACGCGGTGGCCTCGGTGGTCAACGCCACCACCCCGTTCGTCCTGCCCGACCCCTCGACCGCACGGCCCCAGGTCGCCGACGACGTGCCCACCTCGTCGACGAGCACCACCCTGGCCCGGGGGACGGGCACCACGCTCGCCGGCGGGGCCGGCGACGACGCGGCCACAGGAGGCCACGCCACCGAGGATCAGGCCGACAACCACGGCGCCTGCGTGTCCGCCGTCGCCCAGGACAAGTCCGGCACCGACTCCCACGGCAAGACCGTCTCGTCGGTCGCCCGCAGCGACTGCGGCAAGACGACGACGTCCTCGACCGTCCCCGGCAGCACCACCACCTCGTCGACGTCGTCCACCTCCAGCACCTCGACGACCGTCGCCGGAGCCAGCCCCGGAGTCAACGGTGGCTCGGGCAGCGCCAACAACGGCAAGGGCAACAACGGCAGCAACGGCAGCAACGGCAACGGGAACCAGGGCAAGGGCTCGTCCGAGAACGGCAACGGCGGCGGTTCGGGGAACGCCAACAAGGGGTAGCAGGTTCGGGGACCCCGGCTGGCGGGTACATCCTGCGCGGTGTCCAGCGAAGTCACCACCACCTTCTACGCGTCCGTCGACCAGGGAACGGAGCGCCTTCAGCGTTCCTGGCCCGGTCTGCTGGCCACCGGCATGGTCGGCGGGATCGACGTCAGCATCGGCCTGCTGGCCCTGCTCACCGTCGAGCACGCCACCGGCAACTGCCTGCTCGGCGCCCTGGCCTTCGGCATCGGATTCATCGCCCTGACCCTGGCCGGGAGCGAGCTGTTCACCGAGAACTTCCTGGTCCCGGTCAACGCGGTGGTGGCCGGCCAGGCGCCGCTGCGGGCGCTGTTCCGGCTGTGGGTCGGCACGCTGACGGCGAACCTGATCGGCGGATGGGTGATGGCCGGGCTGATCATGGCCGGCGACCCGGATCTGCGCTCGACCGCCCTCGACACCGGCATCCGGGTCGTCGACCACCCGATCGGCTGGTCGCTGCTGGCCGCAGCCATCCTCGGCGGCACCGTGATCACGCTGATGACGTGGATGGAGCGCAGCACGCCGTCGGTGCCGGCCAAGCTGGTGGCCGCGGTGTCGGCCGCCTTCATCCTGGGCGCGGGGCCCGTGGTCCACGCCGTGGTCAACACCCTCGAGATGTTCGCCGCCCTCCAGGTCGGCGCCCCGTTCGGCTACTACCAGGCGGCCCGGATCCTGGCCTTCGTCACCCTCGGCAACGCCCTGGGGGGGCTCGGCCTCGTCACCGTGCTGCGCCTCGTGCAGGTCGGGTCGGTCGCGGTGAGCCAGGAACGCCGCCGCCCCGAGACCCGCCAGGAACGGCGGGCAGCCCTCATTCCCCTCCCCCATCGCGACGACGACCAGGAGCCGCCTCGTTCGTCTCGCCATACCGGGGCCGGTGATTGAGCCAGCGTCGGTGTAGGTCCCTGGCCATGATCTCGCGGGTCTCGGCCAGCACCTGACCGGGGGGTCGGTCCCGCCGGCGCAGCAGCCGGCCGGTCGCCCCCAGCAGCCGGGCGGGCGTGAGGATCTCGGACGGGCGGACGCGGTGGTTGAGCACGTCGAACCATCGGTCCACCGTGGCGGGGTCGTCGCCCATGCGGGCCAGCAGCTCGACGAACACGGCGGGGACCCGGCCGCCCTGGCCGAGGTCGCCGGCGAACCACGCCATCTCCCGGGCGTCCCGGTCGCGCCACCGCCACCACCGGGCGAGGGTGGCGTCGAGCGAGCCGTTCCCGCCCAGGCCGTCGGCGATGTCGGCGCTCAGTCGCTCGGCCTGGCGGACGGCGTCGGTGATCCCCTGCCCCGGCGTGGGGTCCTTGAAATGCCCGGCGTCGCCGACGAGCGCCCACCCCGGTCCGGCCGACTCGCGGAAGTAACTCGTCCACCGGGCGAACAGGACCGGCCGGCCGACCCGGCGGCCGCCGGCCACGACCGCGGCCACCGGCGCGCAGCGGGCGACGTCGGCGTCGAACGTGCCCTCGAGGTCGGCCCGGAACGCCTCGGCACGCTCGGCGGGCGCAATGCTCACGACGAGGTAGAGCCCACTGTCGCACGGCCACGAGATGACGAACTCCTCGTCCCAGCGCTGGGCGAAGAACGTGGTCGGCTCGGGGCCGGTCACCCCTTCGTAGTACGCCCAACAGGCCAGGCGCTGGTTGCGCACCAGGTTGTACTTGCGGGCCCTGGTCAGGCGGGCCACCGCGGAGCCCGTGCCGTCGGCCCCCACGACCAGCGGCGCCAGCAGCTCCGTCTCGGCCCCGCCGGCCGCGCCTTCGCCGTCCTCGACCTGGACGCGGACGCCGGCCACCCGCCCTCCCGCCTCGACCAGGCCGGTCACCCGCATGCCCGTGTGCACGCTCGCGCCGGCGTCGGCCGCGGCGCCGACGAGCACCTCGTCCAGCAGCGTCCGGCGCACCGAGAGGAGCGGTCCGGGATCACCCGGGCGACGGGGCCAGCGCCGCACCATCGACAGGTGCTCGATGCGCAGGTCCACCTGCTCGATCCACGGCGCGCCGGTGGCCCGCAGCCGGTCGAGCACCCCGATGTCGGCGAAGATCCGGGACGCGTCGTTCTGGAAGAGGTGGGTCGACAGCGTGTCGCTCGGAAAGCGGGCCCGGTCGACGAGGGCCACCTTCAGCCCCCGGTTGGCCAGCTTGGTGGCCAAGGGCGCGCCGGCGCACCGGGCGCCCACCACCACGACGTCGTACCGCTCGGCCATGGGGCGACAGTACGGCGCCCGGCCGGTGGCGCGGGAGCTAACCCCGGGGGCCGGCCTCGGCCATGACCCGGCGGTGCCGCAGGGCGGTCATGGCGGCGAACACGATGAGCACCAGCACGGCCGGGATACGTCCCGACAGACGTCGCCCGGTTCGTTGCCACCGGCGGGCGTCCTAGCCAGCGGGACGCAGAGAAATCACTGCAGGGCCTGTTTCGCGCCCGCAGGATCCGGCTACCCTCAGAAGGCTGCCGGCCGCGCTCCGTATCTTTCCGGTCCGGTCCCGATGAACGAACTTCCCGCAGGAGGCACTCGCAGTGACGCTCGCACCCCGCCGCCGGCGACCGGCTCAGGTCGCTCTCGTCCTCGCCCTCCTCGTCGCCTTCCCGGTGCTGGAAGCGGGCAGCCCGGCGTTCGCCACGCCGTCGTCGCGCACGCCGGCGGCGTCCAAGGGCGTCCACCCGGTCGCCGCCCCGACGTCCGACGTGCTGGTCACGCTGTCGAACCTGCTGGCCCGGCTCCTCCCGTCCCTGTCCCCGGCCGGCCCTGGCGTGGCGCCGTCGCTCACGTCCCAGGTCGTCGCGTCGACGGTCAGGGTCAACGGCGTGGCCTGTGGCGTCCGGCTGGCCGGCAGCGGCTTCTCGACCGCCCCGGACACGGTCGTGACCAACGCCCACGTCGTGGCGGGCGAGACGACCACCTCCGTCCTGCGGCCGGACGGCAGGACATTGCCGGCCACCGTCCAGGCGTTCGACCCTGACCGTGACCTGGCCGTGCTGTCCGTGCCCGGCCTGGGCGAGCCGTCCCTGGCGCTGACCCCGGCCGCGGTGGGCGAAACCGACGCCATCTTCGGCCACCCGCTCGGTCAGGCCGCGATCACGGTGACCTCGGCCCGCATCACCCGGCGCCTCTCCATCGACATCGGCAACATCTACAACGAGTCCAGTGGCATCCGCCAGATCCTGGTCATGAATACGGTCCTGCAGCCGGGCGACTCGGGCTCGCCGGTCGTCAACAGTGCGGGCAACGTCGTCGGCGTGGCCTTCGCCTCCTACTCACTCGCCAGCTCGACTGCGTTCGCGGTGGCCAGCGAGGAGCTGGCCCAGGTGATGGCCCAACCCCGCAGCGGCGCAGTCAGCACCGGGCCCTGTCTGGACGAGGGCTAGCCGTTTGGACCAGGGCTGGCCGGCTCGACGAGGGCTAAGCGGCGCCCTCACGGTTGGGCAGGAAGTGCTTGCCCAGCGTCTCCTCCTGCTGCTGGTACGAGGAGCCGATGCCCCGGCCGTAGAGCGTGGCCGGCTCCTCCAGCATGCGTTCGAAGGTGAGCTTGCACACCCGCTGGCCGTGCTCGATCATGAACGGCACGTCGTGGGCCCGGACCTCCAGGGCGGCGCGTGAGCCGGTGAAGCTTCCGGCCGGATCGAACCCGAAACCGGGGTCGAAGAAACCGGCGTAGTGGGTCCGCAGCTCCCCGCTGGTGGGGTCGTAGGCCGTCATCTCCGCAGCCAGGCCCGGCGGGATGGTGACCGCCTCGTCCGACATGAGCAGGTAGAACCGCTGGGGCGTGAGCACGACCCGGTCGCCCTCCTCGCCCCGGATGTGCTCCCAGTACGCGTCCGGGTCGAGGCCGCCGACGCGGGTCATGTCGAGGAGCGGGGCGTTGTCCCGGGCCCGGTAGCCGACCCGCCCGGAGAGGTCGCCCCGGAGGTCGAGGCTGAGGAACAGGCCGTCGTGCATGGCCAGGTCGGCGTCGGCGACGGGCGCCCCGCCGGTGAACAGCAGCGGTTGGTCGTGATGGAAGGCCCGCAGGGCGTCGTCGCTCAGCTCCGGCCGCCCCACCGACAGACGCAGCTGGTTGAGGGTCAGGTCCTCGCGCACGCGGATGGCGAAGGAGAGCGGGACGACCTCCAGGTAGAGGTTGCCGGTGTAGCCCTCGCGGATCTCGTCGAAGCGGTAGCTGCCGTCGGTGATCACCCGGGTGAACACGTCGAGCCGGCCGGTCGAGCTCTTGGGGTTGGCCTTGCCCCGCACGCCCGGCGGCAGCGCCAGCCGCTCCTTGAGCGGGATCAGGTACGGGCGGTTGGTCTCGAGCACCGCGCCCTCGCGGTGCAGGTCGAGCTCGTCGATGATGTAGTCCTTGACCCGACGCTCGACAGTGTGGCGCCCGGGCAGGAAGCTGCACCGGATGCGGTAGGCGACCTCGCCCAGGCGCAGGTCCAGGCTGGCCGGCTGGACGTTCTCCCGGGGGACGGTGAACGGGCCGGCCGAGATCACGCCGGCATCGACCGCGGCGCACAGGTACTGGCTGGGCAGGACCCCCTCCTGGCCCGGCGGCAGGTTCAACATGGCCGGTGAAGTCTACGGCGAGGGCTGTACAGGCGCGGCGGCCAGGAACTTCGCCGCCAGGGGCGCCGCCACCCGGCCGCCGACCCCGCCGCCCTCCACCAGCACGGCGAAGGCGAGCGAGCCCCGGTAGCCGATGAACCAGGCGTGGGTGGCGTTCGGGTCGGCGCCGCCGATCTCGGCGGTGCCCGTCTTGCCGGCCACCTGCTGGCCCGGCACGGCCGCGGCGGTGCCGGTCCCCGACTTCACGACTTCGGCGGTCAGATCCTTCAGCGTCGCGTCGACGGCCGGGTCGAGCGCGGTGACCGGGCCCTGGGGATTGTCGGTCAACAGCCGGGGCGGCCGCCATCCGCCCGACGTGACCGCGGCGGCGACGGTCGCCATCTGCAGCGGGCTGGCCACCACCCGACCCTGCCCGATGGCCTCCGAGGCCCGCTCGGCCGCGTCGGCGGGCGTCGGGAACCGCCCACCGGCGGTGGGCAGGCCCAGGTCGTAGGACGCGCCGAACCCGAACGTCGTCGCCGCCGCGCTGAGGGCAGCGTCGGAGAGGTTGGCCGACAGGGCGACGAACGCGGTGTTGCACGACTGGGCGAACGCGGTGCGGAACGTGCTCGCCCCGAGCGCCTCGCCCTCGAAGTTGTGGAACGTCTGCCCGCCCACGGTGGCCTGCGGCGGGCAGGCGACCGGCGTCTCCGGCTTGGTCCCGGCCGCGATCAGCGCCGCGCTGGTGATGACCTTGAACGTCGATCCCGGCGGGTACTGGCCGGCGAGGGCCCGGTCGAGCGGCTCCGTCAACGGGCGGCTGACGACCGCCCGCACGTCGCCGGTGGCTGCGTCGACGGCGACGAGCGCGGCCGGCTGCGTCACCCCGGCGAGTGCCTGCTCGGCTGCGGCCTGGATGCGGGGGTCGAGCGTCGTGCGCACCGCTTGGGGCTCCTGGCCGGTGAACTGGAACAGGGTCTTCACCGTGCTCCCGCTCTTGGCGTCGACGATGCGGACGTCGCCCGACGGCGTGCCTGCCAGCCGGCGCTCGAACGCGCCCTCCAACCCTGACAGACCGACCTTGTCGCCGACGACGTACGGGGCGCCAAGTTGGGTGAGGCGCTCGGCCGTGACCTCGTCGAACCGGCCCAGGACGTGGAGGGCGAAGTCGTCGCCGAGCGACAGTCGCCCGGTGGTGCGCTGGAAGAAGATGCCGGGCACCGGCTCCAGAACCGGGCGGACCTGGGCGAAGCGGTCCGGGCGGAGGCGGGCGACGGCGACGAAGTAGCTCGGCTGCACGCCAGGCCCGGCGAGGTCGGCGTCGACCGTTGCCGCGTCCACCCCGAGCTGTTGCTTGAGGACCGCCTTGACCTGGGCCAGGTCCTTGATGCGATCGGGCTCGAGGCCGACGTCGACGACGTCGGTGTTCGACACGAGCGCCGAGCCGTCCGAGCCGAGGATCGGCGCCCGGACCGGCCAGGTCCGCGTCCGGTCGAACCGCTGCCCCGGCCCGAGGTCCGGCTGCAACGACGCCGGTGTCCAGGCCACGCGCCAGGCCTTGGCGACCTTGCGCAGCTCGATCGTGCCCGGGTAGCTCCACCGGCCGAGGCCGGCGAGGTCCAGGTCGGCGGTGAACGGCGCCCGCACCGCTCCGCCGACCTGCCGCAACGGCCCGGCGGTGAAGCGGGCCGTCGTCACCTGCAGGTCGTCGTGCATGGCGGTGACCGCGGCGGCGAGGTCGGGGGGCGGCGCGGCGACGAGCCTGGCCATGGCCGGCGCGTCGAACCGCTGCCAGGCGGCCAGGTAGGCCGCCACCTCGGCGTGGGGCAGCGAGTCCTTCCGTGTGAGCACCACGGTCGCCACCCCGGCACCGACCAGGACGGCCAGCACCACCAAGCCGATCGTCATCCGTCGCCGCACGCCCGCCTCCTCGCTCCCGTCACCATTCTTGCCTGTCGAGGATCAGCGCAGGCCATGGGCGGGGAACACCAGCTTCCTCACCCGATCCACGGTGCGACGTACCGCCTCGCGATCGCCGCCCGGTGACGCGAGCGGAGGATCTCCCAGCCGGGCCGGCACGTCCACACCGGCCTCGTGCCGCGCCCGTTCGACCCAGGCCGCCGGCAGCTCGTCGTCGAGGACGACGCCGGCCATCTCGGCGAAGTACGTCGTCCACGCCCGGGGCACCACCCGGGCCCACTGGTAGCCGCCGCCACCGGTGGCGACCCACGCTCCGCCGCACACCTCGTGGGCCAGCTCGTGGAGCACGGCTCCCGCCCGCCGGTACGCCGACATCGTCAGGTTGAGGTTGGCCAGGGGGTCGGTGTAGTGGCTGTCGCAGCCGAGTTGGGTGACGAGGATCTCGGGTCGGAAGGCCTGCACCAGCGGGGGCACGACCTCCTCGAACGCCCGGAGCCAGTCGTCGTCGCCGGTGAAGGCGGGAAGGGGGACGTTGACGCTCGTCCCGGCCGCGTCGCCCTCTCCGGTCTCGTTCACCGCCCCGCTCCCCGGGAAGAAGAGCCCGCCGTACTGGTGCAGGGAGATGGTGAGCACCCTCGGGTCGGCGTAGAAGATGGCCTGCGGCCCGTCGCCGTGGTGGACGTCGACGTCGACGTACGCAACCCGGGCCACGCCGTGGTCCAACAGCCAGGCGATGGCGACGGCGGGGTCGTCGTACACGCAGAACCCGCTGGCCTTGGCCGGCATGGCGTGGTGCAGGCCGCCCGAAGGGTTGAAGGCGTGCTGCGCCCGCCCGGAGAGGACGGCCCCGGCGGCGACGAGCGTCGCGCCCACCACCCGGGCGGACGCCTCGTGCATGCGCGGGAACACCGGATTGTCCGGAAGCCCGAAGCCGAACTCCCACAGGCCGGCCGTCTGCCCGTGCCCGGCGCGGCGGACGGCGTCGACGTAGCGAGTCGCGTGGACGAGGGCCAGCTCCTCGTCGGCGGCGTCGCGGGCGGCGACGTCGGTGACCCGATCACCGTCGACGATGCCGTAGTCGTCGATGAGCCGGTACGTCAGCAGGACCCGTTCCGGGCGCAGCGGATGCCCGCCGCCGTGGTCGTAGAGGAGCCCCGTGTCGCCGGAGCGCACGAGCTCGACGCGGTCGCTCACGGACGCTCGTTCATGGTGGCCTCATCTTCCCCGGCCAGCCGCGCCCGATGCGCAGCACGGTCGCTCGGGGACCAGCAACTACCATGAATGGAAGCTTCGGCGGAAGGGAGGCCGATGGCCGACGAGGAAGCGGCACCCAACGTGGAGTCGACGTGGCGCCCGGCGGCACCGCCGGTGGAGAGCGGCGACTGGTCGGCGGCGATCGAGTGGCCAGACGCGGCCAATCCGCCGGGAGAAGTTCCTCCGGCCGGCACCTCCGCGGCCCGACGCGGCGCCGCCGAACCACCGGTCGACGCGCCCGAGGCCGCCGAACCCCCGTTCGGGGAGCAACCGCTTTCCGAGCCGCCCGCCGCCGAGGTTCCCGAGTTCCCTGTCGCCGGGCCGCCGGTCGAAGCGGTCCCGGTTCCCGAGTTCCCCTTCGAGGAAGTCCCGGTCGGGGAGGTCCCCGTTCCCGAGTTCCCCTTCGAAGAGGTCCCCGTCGGCGAGGTCCCGGTCGCCCCCCTCCCCTTCGAAGGAGTCCCGGTCGACGCCGCTGCGCCCACGGCCGCTTTCGACGACGGCCTGCAGCTCGGCGCCCTGCCGGCGTTCAGCGCGGCCGAGGGCGCGCCCGATTTCCACCTGGAGCCACTGTCCGACCTGATCTGGGCGCCGGAGCAAGCGCCGTCCGAGTCGATGTGGGATCCCGAGCCGGCATTTCCGGAATCCCTCTGGGAGCCGGCCCCTGCGGGGCCTCGGCCCGCCCTCGACCCGAAGCCCGCGCCGGCGGAGGCCCTGTGGGCGCAGAGCGACGACCCGGAGTCGTCGAACGAGCCAGGATCCGCGAGAAAGCCCGAGCCAGACGGCGCCGACACGCGGGCGGTCCCGGTGGTCCGGGTGCCGATCCGCCCGGTGTATGCCGAACCCGAACCCAACCGCCTGGCCCGGGCCGGTGCGCTGATCCGGAATTCACGCAACCGCGCCGCCGTGCTCGGCGTGCTGGCCGTCCTCGGCCTCGGACTGGTCGCCCTGGTGCTCTCCACGCGCGGCGGCAACGACACGCCCACCGCGTCTTCGCCCAAGACGGGCAACATCGTCACCCAGGGGATCACGCCATCCACCCTCCCGCCGACGACCACGACCACCACCGGCGGTCCTCCGACCAGCCTGAGCGACCTGCTGCCACCGGCCACCGACGCTCCTCCGGCCGATGGCTCCGGCGCAGCAGGGGCGAGCGCACCTGCGGCGACGTCGGCACCTCGCGCCACCAGTTCGGCCACGACGAGCCCGCCCCGTACCGCGGCCCCGAGCGGCGGTGGCTCCACGTCCCCGGCGACCACCGTGCCGGCGACGACCGCACCGCCGACGCCCGACACCACCCAGCCGCCGGTCACCTCTCCTCCGCCGGACCCGACGCCGAACACGACGCAACCGCCGGTCACCAGCCCGCGGCCCCGGCCGACGGTTCCCGACACCACCGGCATCTCGCTGCCCTCCAACATCACCATGCCGACGTTCCCGACGTTCCCGACGGTGACCACAGGTCGCTGATCGACCTCCCGGCCGGACGGCGCGCCGCCGAGGTCAGGCGAGCTGCTCCGGCGGGCTGAGGGCCTCCCCGCTCGGGCCATCGGGCCGAGGCCCGCCCTCCTCGTCCGGGGCCAAGCCGTCGCCGGGTCGGTGGTCCGTCGGCTCGGCGGCGTCGGTGGTGCCGGCGGCGGGATCCGGTTCCAGGCCGACGGGCACGTCGGCACCTTCCGGGTCGTCGCCCACGAGCGGGGCAAGGCCGGTCGGGGTGGTGCCGGTCGTGCCGGCCGCGGCGGGTACGGGGCTGCGGTCGGCGGCGCGGTGGGCAGCGGTCGCCCACATGGCCAGGAGAAGGAAAGCGAGCCCCACCCACGGTGCTCGGCCCAATGTCGACGCAGGGACGACGGCCGGGCGGGCCAGCGCCGGCGTGGCCCGGCTACCGACCAACCCCGGGAACTCCGGCACCTGGGCGTTCAGGGGCTCGCCCGCGCCCGCCGCGGCGGGCACCTCCGTGCGCAGCGTGAAGAGGGTCGACCTGAGCTGGAGCACGGAGAAGAAGCGGTGGGCGTCCACGACCATGGGCCCGTTCGCGCCGTTGAACGTGATCTCGAGCGGGCGCCCGGACGGCCCCGTGCGGGTGACCCGGACGTCCTGCAGCTCGCCCTGGTACGCGAACCGGGCCGCGACTTCGGTCAAGGGAAGGCTCGTCGCCCACAGCTGCGGGTCGGACACCGGATAGGTGACCGGCTGGAGGTAGGGCAGGTCGGGGCTGTCGGGGCCGAAACCCTCGGCCGGCGTGGCCGAGATCCCGCCTGCGCTGGCCGAGTACACCGTCTCGGCCAGGGCCCCCTGATAGGTGAGAACCTGGCCGCGGGTGGCGGTCGCGGCGGCGGTGGTCGCCGCCGTCTCGTTGCCCGCGCCGATGTACACCTGGCACTGCTGGTCGTCGCAGAGCGTCCGCCCCGCGCTGGCGGCCCGGATGGCGTACGTCCGGGCCGCGATGGCCTGGGCCTGCAGGGCGGCCGCCGGCCAGCTGGCCGGCATCTCGCCCATGCCACGGAGGTACTGCTCGACGTCGAGCTCGTCGGTCAGCTGGATGCCGTGGCCACCTGCGGCGGCGATGACGGTGCCCCGGTAGCTGCGGCCGGACTCCGGCAGGGCGACGAGCGTGTCACCCTTGGGCACCGCCCACAGGCCCCGACCGGTCAGGCCGAAGGTCTGGCTGGCGGGAATGGTCCCCGCCGCGGCGGGAGCGGTCGTCGGCGGGACGGTGGTCGGAGGCACGGTGGTCGGCAGCAGCGCCTGCAGGAGCGGGTCGAGGATGCTCGTCGTCGGCGGGGTGGCGGGCGCGGTCGTCGGCGGCGCGTTCGGCGTCGCGGCCGGGGCGGGTCCAGGTGCCGGCGGAGCCGGCGTGCGGGTCAGGGTCGCGTTGGCGAGGGGCGTCGCCTTGTACTTGCCGCCCTCGAACGCCAGCGACACGCTCCCGCCCGGGTTCACCGTGATGGGGAAGCCGGGCGACTGCGGGCCGGACGGCGCGTCCCGAACCTCGCCGCCACCGGGCAGGACGACGACGATCGGACCGGGCACGTCGGCGACGCCGACCCGCACCGTCGCCGTCCGCCGGGCGATGGCGGTGCCCGGATAGAAGTGGCTGAGGATCGCCGTGGCCGAGGCCCCCGCGCTGGCCATGGCCAACGCCCCGTCCTGGGCCATCCCCACGCCGTGCCCGAACCCCTTGCCCTCGATCACCAGCGACGCCCGGGGAGGGGCCGCCGCCGGCTCGGCCGACGCCGTCGTGACCGCCAGGGGGGCCAGGGACAGGAGCGCGGCGAGAGCACCGACGGTCCTGCGAGGCATCGCCCATTCTGTCACCTCGCTGACCCCGGATCCCATCCCGACCCGGCGCGCCGCCCGGTCAGAGGCGGAGCAGGTCGACCACATCGCCCAGCTCGCCCCGGCGGGCCAGTGCCGCCCGCTGACGGGTGGCGCCGTTGCCCCGGGCCGTGGTCTGTTCGACCAGCGCGCGCACCTCGTCCCAGTCGCCCTGCGCCTCCAGGGCCGGGCGCAGGTGACTCAGCAGTCCGTCGACCACCTCGGCGGCGGGCGCGGTCCGCCGCGCCTCCACGTCGACCAGGGTGCCCTCGAGCCCGTATCGGGCCGCCCGCCACCGCGCCGCCTGGACCAGTTCGTTGCGCACCTTCGTCGCCGGCGGCCCGCTGGCCGCCTCCGTCGCACACGTCCGGGCCAGCGCCCGCCAGAGCCCGGCGACCATCACCGCGTCGTCGACCCCGAGACAGGCGTCGGCGACACGGAACTCCAGGGTCTCGTAGCGGGCGGAGGGTCGCACGTCCCAGTACAGGAAGGTGGCGTCGGGCAGCGCCTCCACCGCCTTCAGGGCGTCGATCAGGGCGTCGAACTCGGCTCGGGACGTGAGGGGTTCGGGCATGCCGGTCAGCGGCCAGCGGGTCCAGACTTCCGTCCGGTAGCTGGCGTAGCCGGTGTCGGCACCGGCCCAGAACGGCGAATTGGCGCTGAGCGCCAGCACCGTCGCCAGCCACGGACGCGTCCGGTTCAGGGCGTCGATGGCCAGGTCACGGTCGGCAATGCCGACGTGGACGTGGCACCCGTTGACCAGCTGCTCGCGCGCCACCGCCTGGTACTCGCGCTCCAACCGGCGGTAGCGCTCCTTGCCGGGGTTGACGCTGGACTCCGCCGAGGTGGCCGTGGGATGGGTACCGGCGGCGAGGACCGCGCAGCCGACCTCGGCGGCCGCGTCGCGCACCTCACGACGGAGGCGCTCGAGCTCGGCCCTGACCTCGCCCAGCGAGTGGCAGATCGTGGTGCCCGTCTCCACCTGCGACCGGTGCAGCTCGGGCTCGGCTTGGGATCCCAGCCGGGCCTTGGCCTGGCGGACCACCGCGTCGGCCGACGTCCGGAGCTGCCCGCTGCCGGCATCGACGATGCAGAACTCCTCCTCGACGCCGACGGTGTACTCGTCGGCCATCTACCTCCGCCGGAGGTTCGCCCCCGACTTGCACGCGACGCAGAGGGTGGCCTCGGGGACGGCGTCGAGCCGGGCTTCGGGGATGGGCTGCTGGCACGCCTCGCAGATCCCATAGGTGCCGGCGTCGACCCGGGCCAGTGCGGCGTCGATCTCTGCGACGCGGGCATGGGCGTCGCTGGCCACGACGAGGAGCCGGTCCCGCTCGACACTGACCGTGTCGGCTTCGCCGAACCCGTCCTCGTCGGCCATGTCCTGGCTCGAGCCGTCGTCGGTCAGCTCGAGGGCGGCGGCGGTCATCTGCGCGGCCTCGCCGACGTAGGCCTCCCGGCGGGCGAGCAGCTCGCGGCGCTTGCCGTCGAGGAATGTGGTGGTCGTCATGTCGTCTCTCTCTCCGCCTCGGGTGTCGTAGGCAGGTACTGCGGCGTACTGCGGTTACGTGCGGGGGATTTCGCTCCAGCTCGGCCTCGTGGGCCGGGCCGGCCACCACGACGTTCGGCGCCATTCTCCCGCAACCCGCCCCACTTGTCGGTCGCGGGTGGGGCGCTCGGCCCTCCATCCCATCACGCCGGCCCGGTCCAGGACCAACCGGACCCGTCCCGGGCCCCGACGTGGTGGCCCGCTTCCAGCCGCTCCGGCCGACCGGACCCGAGGGCCACCGTGGCCGGGGCGTCCAGATCCAGGTCGAGGCCGTCGCCGCGCACGTCGACCGCGAGGCGGCTGCCCCGCCACCGGAGGCTGAAGGCCAACCCGGCCCACCCGTCCGGCAACCGGGGGTCGACACGGACCGCATCGCCGTCGGCGCGAACGCCGCCGAAGCCGAAGACGGCGGCCTGCCACAGGCCCCCCATCGTGGCGATGTGCACGCCGTCGGCCGCGTTGCCCATGCGGTTGTGCAGGTCGACGCCTCCGGCCAGGGCGAAGTAGCCAAGGGCGTCGTCGAGGGCGCCGATGCGCGCCGCGACCAGGGCGTGCATGGCCGGCGACAGAGAGCTCCCGTGCGACGTCAACGGCTCGTAGTGCCGGTAGTTGGCCGCGAGCACGTCCGGTCCGACCTCGTCGGGGAGCAGAACGCCGAGCAGGACGACGTCGGCCTGCTTGACGACCTGGGTCGTGCGCAGCCGGTCGACGCCCAGGACCATCTCGCCGGTGAACGGCCGCGGCGCCAGGTCGACGGCGCGCACCGGATCGAGCGCGTAGAACCCCTCGAACTGCTCGTAGAGGCGCGTCGACGGGTCGAAATTGTCGACCAGGCCGCCGGCCACGGTCCGCCAGCGGTCACGTTCCTCGGCGGTGACGCCCAACCGCTCGGCGACGGCCGGAAGCCCGTCGCACACCGTGGCCGCGGCTCGAAGGTTCCACCGGGCGAGGACGTTGGTGTAGGCGTTGTCGTCGACGCCCTCGTGATACTCGTCCGGCCCGATCACCTCGCAGACGTGGAACGTGCCGTCGTCGCCCCGGCGGGCCCGCGAGGCCCAGAACCGCGCCGTCTCGACGACGATCTCGGCGCCCATCGCCTCCAGGAAGGCGTCGTCGCCGCTCACCTGCACGTAGTGCATGACGGCCCACGCCACGTCGGCGGCGATGTGGTGCTCCTGCACGCCGGTGAGGATCGTGAGGCGATGGCCGTCCGGCAGGAACACGAAGTCCGGCGTGGTCTCCTCGCCGGTGTCTGTCGACTCCCAGGCGTACAGCGCCCCCTCGTAGCCCAGGCGGGCAGCCTTGTGCCGGGCCGCGGGGAGGGTCCGGTACCGGTAGGCGAGCAGGGCCCGCGCGGTCTGCGGATGGGTCCAGGCGAAGAACGGAAGGACGAAGATCTCGGTGTCCCAGAACACGTGGCCGCGGTAGCCGGGCCCGGTGAGGGCGCGGGCCCCGATCGACGCAGCGTCGCTCTCCGGGTCTCCCGCGGCGATCAGGTGGTACAGCGCGAAGCGCAGCTCCTGCTGGGCGTCGTCGTCGCCGTCGACCACGACATCGGCGTCCAGCCAGCGCTCCCGCCACGCCCGGCGTTGCCCGACGGTCAGCGCCTCCACGTCGACCGGCTGGGCGCTGGCCGGCGTCGACACCTCACCTTCGCGGTCGACGGTGACGACGCGGCGGATCCGGTCCCCGTCGTCGGTGGTCGAGACGACGAACGACACCGCGCCACCAGCCCGCCCGCGCAGGCGGATCCGGTCGCCTTCGGTGTCGACCGCCTCGATGGTGCCCCCGACCGCCGGCACGGGCACGGGCCCCGAACGCCACCCCGCCGGGTCGGCCTCCAGCACCAGGAGGCGACGGTCGGCCAGCGAGGCGAACCGGGCGGTCGCCGAACCCTGCCCGTCCCGGAACAGCACGCCCTGGCGCAGGTCGAGCGTGCGGCTGACCGCGGCGGGCGGCCCGTCGGGTGCGGGCTGCAGGGAGGCCCATTGCACGCCGGGCACCAGCTCGGCTCCCGCCTGCTCGGCCGGGTCCTGGCCGAACACGCCGGCGACGTACAGCGCCGGCAGCGACGTCGGGCCCCCCTCCTCCAGCGACCCCCGGGTCCCCGTTCGCCCGTTGCCGACGGTGAGCCACGACTCGACCTGGCGCTCGCGCTCCGGATCCGCGCCGTCGACGTCCACCCGCCAGGTCGCGTCGGCGACCGGGGCCGGGAAGCCGGCGGCGGCGTCGAGATGGGCGTCCAGGTCGGCGGCGTCGCGGGCGACGGCCACCGAACCGGCGGGAGCCCCCCGGCCGACGAGCCGGTGCCGGGCCCAGGCCACCGGGTCACCGTCGCCCCCGGACCAGTGCACGAGCCGGCCGGGACCGTCGGGCGGGACCCGGGTGGCCGCCACCGCCGCGGCCGACGCCGCCGAGGGCACGACCACGACGTCGATGCCAAGCGCCAGGAGGCGGGCCAAGCGGGGTGACAGGTCGGCGGCGTGGCCCTGCCAGTCGACGACCAGCACTTCGGCGGCTGCGATCGGCATAGAACGGCGGAGGCTACCGCTCTGGACGGGTCGCTTCGGAAACGTACCCTTGGCCGCCATGGCCATCCGACCCCTCCGCCACTTGGGCACGGCCGCCGTGCTGCTGGTGGCTGCCGCATGCGGGGGCGCGACGCCGGGCGCGGCTCCGAAGACGGGGTCGACGACCCCGTCGGCAGTCGCGCCGGCGACCACACCGGCCGCGGCGTCGCCGACGGCCACGACGACCACCGCCCCGGCGCGACCGGCGACGTGGCAACGCCGCACGCCGGCGCCGACCTCACGCCAGGAGGTGGCGTCGGCCGTGCTCGACGGCAAGGTCTGGGTCATCGGCGGCCTGACGTCGGCCGGGACGTCGACCGTGGTCGAGATCTACGACCCGGTGGCCGACACGTGGTCGACCGGGCCGCCGCTCCCCCTCGCCGTCAACCACGAGGCGGCCACCGTCTACCGGGGCGAGATCGTGGTGCTCGGCGGCTTCGTCGAGGCCAGCAGCCTCTACGCCCAGGCCACCGACCGGGCCTTCGCCCTGCGCAACGGCGCATGGGTGGAGCTGCCGCGGCTGCGCCGGCCCCGGGGCGCCGCTGCGGCCGCGGTGGTCGGCGACTCGCTGATCCTCGTCGGTGGTCGCGACGGGGTGGCGCTGGTCGGGCCCACGGAGGTGTTCGACGGCACCACGTGGCGCGACGCCGAGCCGATCCCCACTCGGCGCGACCATCTGGCCGCGGTGTCCGACGGCCACTCGGTGTTCACGGTCGGCGGCCGCTTCCTCGACCCCGGCGCCACCACCTCCGCAGTCGAGCGCTACGACCCCAAGGCGAACGCCTGGGAGCGGCTCCCGGCCATGCCCAGCGCCCGGGCCGGCCTGGGCGCAACCCTCGTCGGCGGCCGGATCGTCGTCGCCGGAGGCGAGGACCCGACCGGCGCGTTCGGCGAGGTCGAGGCCTTCGACATCGCCGCCGGCGCCTGGTCGGCCCTGCCGTCGTTGCCCACGCCCCGCCACGGCCTCGCCCTGGAGCACGTCGGCAACCAGGTCCTCGCCTTGGTGGGTGGAACGGCGTACGGCGTCGCCCCGTCGAAGGTGGCGGAGGCGTTGTCGCCCGTCAACTGACGGGGGGCGAGGAGCGGCGCCCGCGGCGAGTCCCGCCGGCCGACACGATGTTCGGTCAACTGACGATCGTTCCCCGGGCGTGGAGCTCGGCCAGAAGGACCAGTCCGGCGGCGGACAGCCCGAGCACGGCCCGGGCCAGCCAGGGTCGCCGGTAGAGGGCGTCGGCGGCGACGGCGAAGCAGGGGAAGGCGGCCAGGGTGTAGCGGCCCATGCCCACGAAGTCCTTAGTGGACACCGCGGTGGCCACCACCGCCACGACCACGAACACCCCGTAGCCCACCCCGAGCTTGCGGAACACGGCGGGGATGAAGGCGGCCATGACCACGGTGGCGGCGAAGTTGGCCACCAGGTGGCCGACGTGGCCGCCGAGCCACGGCCCGTGCAGCACGGCCTTGAAGAAATGGACCTTGAACCAGGTGTGGAACCCCGGGGGCTGGTCCCAGCCCGGAGCCCCGGCGGTGTCGAGGAACGCGAACGGCCGGTCGAAGCGGATCCACAGGAACACGCAGAACGCGCCCAGCCCCACGGGGGCGGCCAGCAATCCGGCGTCGGCCGCCCGCCACCGCCGGGCCAGCTCGCTCCAGCTCCGCCCCCCGCCCCCGCGCAGGTGGGCCAGCACCCCCTTGCGCTCGAGGGCCAGCACCCACAGGCCGGCGATCACGGCCACGCCCACCGGGCGGGCTGCGGTGGCCAGGGCGGCGGCGAGGCCGGCCAGCACCGGCCGGTCGTGCTCGAAGGCCACGAAGGCGCCCAGGGCCGCGGCGAGAAACAGCGCATCGGCGTAGACCGCCCCCATCAGGTAGAAGGCGAAGGGGTACACCACCAGCAGGCCCACCGCCAGGCGGGCCTGGGCCGGGCCGAACTTGTCCACACACCACCGGTGCAACAGCACGACCGCCCCCAACCCGGAGGCCACGCTCAAGGCGAAGCCGGCCACCAGCGGGCCGCCGACGACCCGGCCCAGCTCGCGCATGGCCAGGGGGTACAGGGGAAAGAACGCCACCGACGACTGACGGTCGGCGCCGTGGAAGGACAGGTAGCCCCGCCGGGCGATGTCGACGTACCACCACCCGTCCCACCAGCTGAAGGCGCCCAGCCAGCCGCGGCGCTGGAGCTGGCGGTGACGGTGGTGGAGGAGCGGCAGCTCGGCGTGAGCCAGGACCGACACCGCGATGACCACCGCGGCCACGCCGATGAAGGCCACCACCGGGAACCACCACTGCCAGGGCGGCGCCGGCCGGCCCCGCTCGGGTTCAGGTTCCGGTTCCAGGTAGGGCGCCCCCGGCGGTTCGCCCACGATCGGCGGGGCGACGACGGCCGCGCGCTCACTTCGGACCACGGTTTCCCACATGGATGCGTCAGTCCCCCCCGGGTGTTCGAGCCGGGAGGATAGAAGGTGACGCGCCGCCGTGCCGGGACCGGTCAGGTCGCGACCGGCAGCCCCAGGATCGACCAGCCCAGGTCGGGAAATCCGGCGCGCTCGGCCACCCGCGCCGACGCCGCGTTCGCCCGGCCGTGCAGGTAGATGGGGACGCCGCCGGCCCGCAGGATCCGCGCCGACGCCCGGGCGACCAGCCCGCGGGCGAGGCCTCGGCCCCGCCACGCCTCTTCGGTCGCCACCGCCACCTCCCGCCCGAGCTCGTCGTGGCGCTTGATGCCCAGCCCGGCGACGTACCTCCCGTCCTCCAGGACGACGAGTACCTCACCGCCGAACGGCCGTAGCCAGTCCGGCACCCGGGGGTCGTGCGCGGGCGCCCACGCACCGAACTGAGGAATGTCCGGCACGGAGAGCGCGTACCGGAACACGCCCCGGCCGACGACCGCGCCGGGGACGCCGAGCGCTTCCGGCAGCCGGTCCAGAACGTCGTCCAGACCGCCGGAGGCCGAGCGCGCCGCGTCCAGGTGCTCCGGTGGCACCGACAGGACGGCGCCGGCGGGGGTGGCCACGCCCGCGAAGGGCCGGACCGCGCCGTCCCAACCGGGCTGGCGCCGTCTCGCGGAGGCGACCACCGTCACCTCGCCCATCGGGGGCCAGGCGCCGAGCCAGCCCCGGAGGTGGCGCTGGAGCCGGTCGAGCACCTCATGCGGGGGAGGGAGCGGGCCGGCGTCATCCATGCTGGCGACAGGATGGCAGGCTCGGCCGCGAGCGGTTGCGCCGCCCTTGCGACGCAGGGTCGATGTCGCCCTCCCCGCCGACGTCCACCTCGGTGCCGGGGCCGTTCAGCCCGGCTCGGTGACGAAGTCGATCAGGCGCTCGACCGCGCCGACCAGTGCCGGCTGCAGGTCGGCGTAGGAACGCACGGCGGCGAGCAGACGGGGCCACATCGTCGCGGGGTCGACCCCCAGCCGAGCGCACACGCCGGTCTTCCAGTCCAGCCCGTGCGGCACCTGGGGCCAGGCCTCGATCCCGGCGACTGCGGGCTTCACCGCCTCCCACACGTCGACGAAGGGGGTGCCGGTGACGAGGACGTGCGGGTGCGACACACGGTCGGCCAGACGGGCTTCCTTGCTGCCCGGCACCAGGTGGTCGACGAGCACCCCCAGGCGGGCGCCCGGCCCCGGGCCGAAGGCGGCGACCACGTCGGCGAGGTGGTCGATCCCGTCGAGGCGCTCGACCACGACGCCCTCGACCCGCAGGTCGTCGCCCCAGACCCGCTCGACCAGCTCGGCGTCGTGCACCCCCTCCACCAGGATCCGGCTCGCCCGCGCCACGCGCGCCCGCCCGCCGGGCACGGCCAGCGACCCCGACGCGGTGGTCGCCGGGCGGGTGGGCTGCGACGGCGTAGCCAACCGGGGCCGGACCAGGGTCACCGCCCGCCCCTCGACCTCGAAGCCACCGGGCGAAGCGGTGAAGATGCGCTCGAGGCCGGTCGTGCCCCGCAGCGCCACGCCGTCGCGCTCCCAGCGGGCCACCGCCCCGGTGAACCCGCTCCCCCGGTGCCGGACCAACAGCCCGGGCCCGCCCGTGACCTCGGGGTACTCGGCCCGCATCCGGGCCGGACCGTCGATCGGGCCCGAAAGGATGCCGGCCCACGGGTCACGACGGGTCATCGTGGTCGACGGTAGACGGCGGCCGGCCGCCGATCCACGACCCGGCCGACGCCCACACCGCGCCGAGCGTCGACGTCGCCGGTCCCGGGAACGACATCGCCGACCATCACCCGGAGCAGATTCAGCCGTCGCCGCCGACTCGGTCCACGGCCCCGTGTGCCTCGTTCGCCCGCGCCGCGTCCGAAGGCGCGATCGGGAACACCCGGTCGAGCCCCACCGCGGCCAGGCTGCACGCGATCTCGTCGCTCAGCCCGGCGAGGACCAGCTCGCCCCCGGCGGTGCGCAGCCGCCCGCGGGCGCCGACCAGTACCGCCAGGCCGGCCGGGTCGACCCGGGTGGTCCGGGCCAGGTCGAGCACGAGGTGACGGTTGCCCTGGCCCTCGATGAGGTCGCGGAGCCGGTCCCGTAGCTGGGGGGCGGAAGCACCGTCGAGGGCGCCCTCGACGCTCACGATGACCCTGCCGTCGACGCGACTGAACCCGAGCGAGAATCGGGAAGCGGCAGACGTCATCGGGATTCCTCTACGGGATCGGGGCCCGGTGCCTGGCCGTCCGGAGCGGGCGCTCTCCGCCACTATCGACGAGCGCGGATCGATGCTACATGACGTTGCGGCGACGACGGGAACGGCCGCTTTTTCGCTCTGCCGACAGGGCCACGCGAAGTCTACGCAGGTCAGGCCCTGTTCCCCGTGCAAAAGCCCTCCCCCGTGCCGACCGATATGCGTACGGTGGACGGCTGGAACAGACCTGCCGTTCTCGAAAAGCGCACGCCCCACGCGTGGAGACGGAACGGTCCCGCTGCCCGGCGAACACGATCGCCGACAGCCCGGTCACGCCTGAGGTGATGCTGAGACGGCTCGGGTCAGGCCGGTGAAGGGGCGGCCTCACGCGGAGACGGCAAGCTGGTCCTTCTTGGTCCTGGCCAGGTAGACGACGACGCCGAGGATGGTCGCGAGGAAGATGGCGCTCGTCCCTGCCGTCCCCAGCCCCCTTCCGCCGTCGGCTCGCGGCTGGGACAGGAAGTCGCCGATCGACGCGCCCAGCGGCCGGGTCAGGACGTAGGCGATCCAGAACGCGAGCACGGAGTTCAGCCGGGCGTACTTCCACGCGACGACCACCAGCGCGATCAGCGCGGCGAACATGAGGGCCGACTTCCAGTACCCGAGGTTGAGCTGCTCGGCGATCAGGTCGCCGGCGGCCGTCCCCAATGCGAAGGTGAAGAGGATGGCGAGCCAATAGAACGCCTCGCGCCTCGTCGTGTAGATGCTGTGGATCGACAGGGTCCGCTCGTTGGCGAACCACACGGCGAAGGTGATGCCGAGGGCGACGGCGAACAGGGCGGTGGTGACCCACAGGCTGACACCGAAGTGGTCCGTCAGGTTGTCGGTGATGAGCGTGCCCACGACGCTGATGAGCACGACAGCCAGCCAATAGATCCCGGGCACGTACCTGTCGGCGCGGAACTGGGCCACCAGCACGGCGGCGAGCAGCACGGCCATGACCACGGTCGTCCCGGTGAGCCCGAGCTTCAGGTTGGTGTTGAGGAAGTCTGCGGCCGTCTCACCCACTGTCGTCGCCATGATCTTGATGATCCAGAAATAGAGGGTGACTTCCGGGACCTTGCTGAGCATGGTCGTCGCTCGGGAGCGGCCGTACTCCCGCGTCCGCCTCGCGCCGGCGAGGCCGGACGGTCGGCGGTCTGATGGTGGCGACACGGTCATTGCCGCACCGTACCGATGGGTTCCTGATCCCAGCCTTCGGCCGCGGTAAGCCGAGGGTTAAAACGGGGCCTCAGCGCCGGCCGGATCCGGGATACCCGGCTCCGGGCCGGCGTCAGAGGCCAACGCGATCAGGGCACGGTCGGGCGCTGGCCGGCGTCCTCCTGGGCCTCTCGGGCCGGGCTCTCAGTCGCCTCGTGAGCCGGGTCCTCGTTCGAGTGGAACGTGCCCGGAGCGACGGTCGCGCTCCCGTTGTCCGTCGTTGCCGGCGCGGGGGTGGAGCTTGTCTGCGCTCCTGCCGAACTGCCCGCGAAGACGGCCGCGCCGATTGCGCCACCGGTCAGCGTCGACGCAACCAGCGCGGCGGCGACGACCGCTTTGCGCATGGGTTTCATCTGTCTCTCCTTCCGCAGTCCGACCTTCGGACCGCGGCATCACGATGCGGGTCCGCGCTGTGTGGGCGCTGAGCCGGTCCTCGCAATCCGCCCCGAACTTCGGCGGCGTGAGCCCGGTGACAACGAGATCAGCTGCGGGTCGCCGCCTCGGGGACCGCGTCCGCGGCCGGCAGCGTCACCTCGAACGTGGTGTGTTCACCCCCGCCCTGCAGACGCAGGCGGCCCCCTTCGGCCTCGGTCAGCCGGCGGGCGAGGGCCAGCCCGATGCCGGTCCCTCCTCCGGCCGAGTGCCGGCGCTCGAACACCGCCGCAGGATCCGCGATCCCGGGGCCCTGGTCGGAAACTGCGATCCCGACCGCGCCGTGCAGGGTACGGGCGGAGATGCGCACGTGGCCGACGCCGTGACGCAGCGCGTTGTCCACGAGTACGTCGAGCACGTGTGAGAGGGCGGCGCGCGACACCGTCGGTGCGGACACGTCGTCGGCGATGTCGACCGTGAGGCGACGACCGGCCCGGGCGAAGCCCGGATGCCATCGCTCGCCGAGCTCGTCGAGCACCGAGGCCAGGTCGACGGAGGCGCGCTCGACCGCGGTGTCACGGGCGAGGGCCAGAAGATCCTCGATCGTCGTTTCCAGGCGCTCGACGTCGCCCAGTGCCTGGAGCAACGCGTCCCGGTGATCCGGGCGCGGATGGGCCAGCTCGGCCTCGAGCGTCAGCCGCAGGCCGGTCAACGGCGACCGCAACTGGTGCGACGCGTCGGCCGTGAACGCCTGCTCCCGCGCGAACAGCAGGCTCACCCGCTCCGCGGTCCTGCTCAGGTCGACGCCCACGCTGTCGATCTCGCGAAGGCCGGTGCGGGCCGCCCGCACGGTGAAGTCACCCTCCCCGATGCGCGCCGCGTCTCGACCGAGATGCTCGAGCGGGCGGGTGAGCCGCCGCGCCAGGCCGAGCGCGGCGACGGCGCCGAGGATCAGCGCGGCGGCGGCCAGCGCGGCGAGTTGCGCCCACAGGTCGTGCAGCCGCGACGCCCCGGCGGCCAGGGGCTCCGCCGACCGCACCAGGCCCTGAATCGTCCCGCTCGCGACCACAGGTACCGTCACGACCAGCCAGCCGTCCTGGTGGCTGTCGATGACGCGGTCGCGGGACGTGTCGGACGACGGACCCACGAGTCGAGGCGGTCCGGCGCCGTCGATCAGGCGGCCGGCGCCGTCGTACAGGCCGAGTTGCTCGTCCGGATCGGGGCGCGGCAGCGCGGTCAGCACCAGCCGGCCTCCGGCCACCCGGGTCGCCGCCAATGCGGCCAACTGCGTCAGCTCCAGGCGGTCCTCGTCGGCCAGCCGGTGTTGGAACGTGATCGCCAGCGGGATGGCGAACAGCACCTCTGCCAGTGCGGTGACGGCGACGATGGCCAGGATGATCCGCCGGGTCATCGCCGCTCCACCTCCAGGCGGTACCCCACGCCGCGGACCGTCGTGATGCGGCTCGGCTCTCCCGGCGCCTCTCCGAGGCGACGCCGGAGATGGGCGATGTGCACGTCCAGCGTCTTCGTGTCGCCGAACCAGTGCTCGTCCCACACGTCGGTCATCAGAACCTCCCGGTGCACCACCGATCCCGGCTCGACGGCGAGCCTCGCGAGCAGGTCGAACTCGCGGGGGCGCAGCGGGACCTCCATGCCGCCGAGGTGCACGCGACGGGATCCACGCTCGAGCGACAGGTCGCCGACAACGATCCTTTCCGGCGAGCGGGCCCGCATCTGAGCCCGGATCCGGGCCAGCAGCTCGGACAGTCGGAACGGCTTGGAGATGTAGTCGATGGCGCCGGCGTCGAGTCCCAGGACGACGTCGATCTCGCCCGTGCGCGCGGTGAGGATGATCGTGCGCATCTGCGGGTTGCGCTCACTGAGGCGCCGGCAGACGTCGAGGCCGTCGCCGTCCGGCAGGCCGAGGTCGAGGAGGAGAAGGTCGGGCGTGCCCACCAGCGCCTCCGCGGCGGCCACCGTCGTCGCCCACGCCACCTCATGGCCCTCGGCCTCGAGGGTTCGGACCAGCCCCGCCCCGATCGACGCGTCGTCCTCGACCAGCCACAGCAACGTCATGGCGGCGCCTCCTCGCCACGGTGGTACCACACGGTCCCGGCCGGCACCACCGGCCGCGCCCGCACCGCGCGCCGATTTTACCGTCCCCTTACCTGAACCGAAGGCTCGGTTCAGGCGGTCGCCCATAGGCTGCGACCATGCCGGACCCGGGCGCCGTGGCCCTCCAGACCGCGGCGGGCGACCACTGAGCGACGCGACGTCGAGGGGCATCCTGGTCTCGCGGCCCACGACCTCCTGGCGCGCGGAAGCGATCGGGAGTTGACTCCCGCCCCGTTCGCGCCGTTGGCTCACCGGGTTCCCGACGGGTCCAGCGCGGTAGATCCGTCTGCGATGTCGCCGACACCCGTCCGCCGACGCCCCGCGCCCGCACTCGGCGCAGCGCCACGATGAGAACCGGCGCGGCCAGCCGCGCGACGGGCTCACGGGACGTCCCCGCCCGCCACGGCGGCGACGACGTGGAGCGGTCCACCGGCTCGGCTCTGCGCCGGTGGGCACCGGTCGCTGTCGCCCCGGCCGTGGCAGCCGTCCTCGCCACCGCGGCCCTGCTCATGGGCTGGCAAGGCGTCGACCTGCCCGCCCAGCTCTACCGGGTCGGTCTCTTCCACCGCAGCGGCCTGACCCTCTGGGACAGCCAGTGGTACGGCGGCCACTGGACCCTCAACTACAGCGTGATCTTCCCGCCCCTCGCCGGCGTCCTGGGAATCCGGCTCACCGTCATCCTCAGCGCAGCCACCGCCGCGTGGGCCTTCGACCGGCTCGTGCGCGACTACGTGGGACCGTCGGCCTGGATCGGGTCCCTGCTGTTCGCGGCGGGCACGCTGGCTCAGGTGGCGATCGGCCAGCTGCCGTTTCTGCTCGGTGAGGCGTTCGCTCTGTCGGCGTTCTGGGCGGCGCGGCACCGACGGTTCCGGATCGCCGTGCCTCTCGGCCTCGCCGCCGTGCTTGCCAGCCCGCTCGCCGGGGCGTTCCTCGTGCTCGCGGCCGCCTCGTGGTTGGTGGCGTCACGGCCCCGCAAACGCCTCGGGCTCGTGCTGCTGGTGGCGGTCCCGTCCGCCGTCGTCCTCGGCCTGGGCCTGTTGTTCCCCGGCCAAGGGGTCATGCCCTTCCCGGCGATCGACTTCCTCCAGTTCGCCGGAATGATGGTCCTCGTCCTGGTGCTCATCCCCCGCCAGGACAAGGGTGTCCGGGTCGCCGTCGCCTTCTACCTGGCCGCCGTGGTCGGCAGCTTCGTGCTGCCGACGCCCCTCGGAGGCAACATCACCCGGCTCGGCGAATGCATTGGCGCTCCGCTGGTCGCCTGCCTGCTCTGGCCCCACCGCCGCATCGTCCTCGCGGCCATGGTGATCCCGCTGCAGGTCATGCAGTGGAGGCCCGCGTTCGCCACCCTGCCGATCGACCGGCGGGACCCGTCGACCTCTGCCGCCTACTTCACCCCGCTGTTGCAGTTCCTCGACGGCCACGAGCAACCGCTCGGCCGGGTCGAGATCGTGCCCACCCGCCTGCACTGGGAGGCGGCATACGCAGCCCCGGCGGTCCCGTTGGCCCGGGGATGGGAGCGCCAGCTCGACACGGCCGACAATCCGATCTTCTACACCGACGGCGCCCTTCAGCCCGCCAGCTATCACGCCTGGTTGGTGGACAACGGCGTCCGCTACGTCGCCCTGCCGGACGTTGCGCTCGACTACGCCGCCGACGCCGAAGGCCGGTTGGTCGACGCCGGCGTGCCCGGGCTCACCCTGGCCTGGACCGACGAACATTGGCGGGTGTTCGAGGTCGCCGACTCGCCGGGGATCGCCGAAGGGCCGGCCCACCTCGATCTCCTCGACGGCGACGCCGCCGTGCTGAGCGCGACGGCCCCGGGCGCCGTGCTGCTCCGGCTGCGCTTCAGCGACCGCTGGGCGGTGGCCGCCGGCGATGCGTCCCTGAAGGCCGCGGCCGGCGGGTGGACGGAGCTCGACGTCTGCCGGCCCGGTGAGGTGCGCCTGCAGGTGCAGCTGCTGCCGGCGAACCACGACGACGACTGCTGATTCACGCCTCCCCATGCGACGATCGACCCCGGAGGTGACCACTCGAGCGAACCGCCGCTTCCGCCGACGCGGCGGTGCGTAGTTCCGGGTCGGGCACCGCCCGCTCGTGGTTCACCCGGCGGGGTGCCCTGCGGGTGCCTCAGATCACGGTCGCCTTCTGGATCGTCAAGGGCCTGTCGACGGCGATGGGCGAGGCGACCTCCGACTACCTGGTGCACGCCCTCTCGCCGGTCCTCGCGGTCCTGCTCGGCTTCGCCGGGCTCCTCGTCGCCCTCATCCTGCAGTTCCGCCAGGCCCGCTACCTGCCCTGGACCTACTGGCTCGCGGTGGTCATGGTGGGCATCTTCGGGACGATGGCCGCCGATGTCGTGCACGTCGGCCTCGGCGTGCCGTACACGGCCTCGACCGTGCTGTACGCCCTGGTGCTCGTCGCCGTCTTCGTGACGTGGGAGCGGACGGAGAAGACGCTCTCGATCCACAGCATCGACACGCCCCGCCGCGAGCTCTTCTACTGGGCTGCGGTGGGCGCCACCTTCGCCATGGGAACGGCGCTCGGCGATTTCACCGCCTACACGTTGCACCTGGGCTACTTCCCGTCCGCGGCCATCTTCGCCGCGATCATCCTGGTCCCCGCGGTCGGATATCGCTGGCTGCACTGGAACGGCGTGTTCTGCTTCTGGTTCGCCTACGTCGTCACCCGACCGCTGGGCGCGTCGATCGCCGACGGGCTCGGCAAGGAGAAGAACGTCAGCGGCCTGGGCCTGGGCGGCGGGCGGGTCGCCCTGGCCATCGGTGTGCTGATCGTGGCCATGGTGGCGTACCTGGCCCTCACCGGCGCCGACGTCCAGGACGCTCCCGCCGGCTGACGAGGCGCCCCGGCGGGCGCGGCTTCCCGCCAACGTCATACGACCGGGGGCGTGGATCCGTAGACCAGACCGGGACACAGGCGCGTCCCCGTCCCGACGGCTGGCGAATTCGAAAGAGAGCGTTCATGCACACCACGAGAAGACTGGGCCTGACTGCGCTCGTCGGCGTACTCGCCCTCGCGGGCGCGGCCTGCGGCAGCGACAAGAAGAGCTCGTCGGCGCCCAAGACGTCGGGCTCCTCGCAGCCGGCGCAGGCCGCCGACACGGTGACCGCGATCCCGAGCCTCACCGGCGTCGGCACGTCGGTGGCCATCGACGCAGGCACGGCCGCGGCGCTGAAGTCGCTGGGCGTGGCCCTGGCGCCGTCCGGCAAGGCCACCTTCGACGCAGGCACCTCGACCATCACCTTTCCGATCACGTCGGGATACGCCGAGATCCACAGCGACACCGCCCACAAGCCCGGCAACATCGTGGGCTCGATCGACCACGAGGGCAGCGGCTTCACCTTGACCGCCGGCAAGACCAAGGTCGAGCTGTCCGACTTCGTGGTCGATCCGGGCAACTCGATGCTGTACGGCACGGTCGGCGGCCAGCCCGGCGTACCGCTGCTGTTCCTCGACGGGACCAACGTCAAGGTCAGCATGGAAGGCGGCAACGTCGTGCTGCAGGGCACCGTCGCCAAGCTCACCGACACCGCCGCCGGGGCGCTCAACAAGGCGTTCAACGTCACCGCCCTGAAGGCCGGCCTGCCGCTGGGCGTCGTCCGCCTGGTGGCCAAGGGCACGGCCAACACCTACGACGCGGTGAAGGACAAGACCTCGGAGCTGACCCGCCTCGGCGGCAAGCAGACCGCGGTGACGCTCGACGCCGGGACCGCCGGGGCCCTGAAGTCGCTCGGTGTCACGGTGGCGCCCACCGGCAAGGCCACGTTCGACAGCGCGACGTCGACCGTTGCCTTCCCGATCACGGGAGGCTTCGCCGCCATCCACTCGAACCTCGGCTACCAGCCCGGCTATATCGTCGGCAACGTGGTCCACGAGGGCAGCGGCTTGAAGTTCAGCAAGGGGGCCAAGTCGATCGAGGTCACGAACTTCGTCGTCGACCCCGGCGCATCGATCCTCACGGCGACCGCCGGCGGCAAGTCCGGCATCCCTCTGCTCGCCCTCGACGGCACGAACGTCAAGGTGAGCACCGAGGGCTCCGACGTGGTCCTGCAGGGCACGGTGGCCAAGCTGACCGCGGAGGGCGCGGCCGCGCTCAACTCCACGTTCGGTGTGACCGCGTTCAAGGTGGGCCTTCCCCTCGGCGTGGTCAGGCTGACCGCCAGCCAGGCCTGAGCCGGCGCGTCGGTTCGAGGCTTGTCATCACCGTGTCGGCCCGGTCCACGACCGGCGCCGGCCGGGGGTGGGCCGGACGAGCGGGGGGCGTCGCCGCGGCCCTTGCTCTCGTCGCCGCCGCGGCGTGCGGCGCGGGCGCAGCAGCCCCGGCACGGACCGACACGCCGGAGCCGGCCGTCGCCCCGCCGCTCGCCGTCGCCCCGGCGGGGACGGTCGTCAGCCGGCCGGGTGAGCCTGAGGGGCTGGCCCTCGACGCGCGCACGGGCATCCTCGCCGTGGGCGTCCGCAACCCGGACGGGGTGGCGCTGGTCGACGCCGGCACCGGCGCGGAGCGGGCCCGCATCCCGTTGCAGGGGGCGCCGCGCCATCTCGAGCTGGCCGGGCCGGGAGGCCCGGTACTGGCCCCGGCGGAAGGTGGTGACCGGCTCTACCAGCTGAGCCTGCCCGAGGGGAAG
>DATASA010000023.1:0-5196 GCA_036269435.1 Acidimicrobiales bacterium
AGGAGCTCGACAACACCGTGTCGATCCTGGACCTGGAGGCCTCGCCCGAGCACCTCAGCCGGGGTACCACCCGCCACGTCGACGCCCTGCTCCTCGTCGTCGAGCCCTACTACCGGTCGTTCGAGACGGCCCGGCGCATGGCCGCCCTGGCCTCCGAGCTGCCCATCGGCCGGGTCGGCGTGGTGGCCAACAAGCTGCGGTCCCCCGAGGACGCCTCCGCCATCGCCGAGTACTGCGAGCGCCACGGCCTCCACCTCGAGGGTGAGCTGCCGTGGAGCACCGAGGTGCTCGACGCCGACCGGGCCGAGATCCCCGTGCTCGACTACGACCCGAGCGGCCCGGTCGTCGCCGCCGTGGCCAAGCTGGCCGACAAGCTGGGGGCCCTGAAGGGCTGACCGACCGGACCGGGGTGACCCGGGCGACCGCTGGGGCCGTCCCCCGGTCGCCCGACGGCGCAGCGGGCGATCCCCGCCTCGGACATCCCGGTCACATGAAGTTGCGGGTGTGGAGCTCGGCCAGCTCGGCCGCCTCCTGCTGGTCGAAGCCGAGCTTGGCCAGCCGACGGCGGCGGCCGTCGTCCATGTCGGCCTCGAGCGCCTGCACCCGGGCGAAGCCTTCGGCGATGGCGGTCGGTGTGAACCCGCCCGCGGCCAACACCACCAACGCGTCGAACACCTCACCGTTGAGGCCGGCGGTGTGGGCCAGCGCGTCGTGTCGGCGGCGGACGGCCGTGGCCAGGCGGGAGCGCAGGCCGGGGTCGGTGGCGAGCAGCGCCTCCATGTGGGCCATGCCGAAGGCGACGTGGCGGCCCTCGTCGGCCAGGGCCAGGTGCGTGACCCGGCGGGTCACCGGGTCCGGGGCCCAGCGCTCGAGGAACGACAGCAGCGACAGGAACGTCCCCTCGCCGAGGACGGACAACATGAAGTGGGCGAGGGCGAAGTCGGGCTCCTCGACCAGGGTGAGCAGCGAGGCCTGGCCGCCGGCGGTGGACAGTCCCATGGGCGCCCCCCGCAGCTCGGCCCGGCGGGTGAAGACGTCGACGTGGCGGGCCTCGTCGGCCACCTGGACCGCGAGCACCCCCACCACCTCGCGGAAGTGCGGGTGAATTCGGGCCAGGAAGCGGGCGGGCACGACGAGGGCCGCGTTCTCGTTCTCGATCAGGTACGTCATGACCTGGACGACGGCGGCCTCCACCTCGTCGGGCAGCTCGAACGGCTCGTCCCAGTCCACGGCGGTGGCCGGATCCCACTGGTTGGCGACGGCCTGGCGGTAGATGCCGGCGGCGGCGTCGGTCCACACCGCGTCCTTCTGATCGAGGGCGAAGGAGAACTCCGGGCCGCCGGGCTCCACCAGCGCGCCCCGCGCGGCCAGCCCCCACGCCGGCGGCGCCCGGTCGACCACCTCCCGTGGGCCGCCCGCCGGCTCGGCCCCCCGCTCGGAGGCGCCTGCGGCCGCCCCTCGTACGACGTACGGCCAGTCGAACCCGTGGCCCTGGGCCCGGCACCACGCCCGCACGTGCACGGCCAGGTCGGGGGCACGTCCGCGCACCTCGACCCGATCGCCCACGGCCACCGCGGCCAGCGCCCGCTTCAGGAGCACGTGACCCCCCTGGTCGAGCCCGAGGCCCTCCAGGTCCACGCTGCTCACGGCGCGTAGGCGGCCGCGGTGACCTCGCCGGCGTCGTCGTAGAACCCGACCTCGTCCACCGCCCGCTCGAGCTGCGCGTACCCCGCCGTCCTTCCGCGGCGCCAGGCCTTCAGGCCCTCCAGGTCCAGCAGCGGGCGGACCTCCGGGTCGTCGTAGCTCATGTCGAGCAGCAGGGTCACGAACCGGTCAACCGGCTCCGCCGGCGCGGTGGGCGCCACGGTGAAGTTGCAGTGGTCGTACGGCGGGGTCTGGGCGACGATGCGGGTCGAGCCGGCGGGAAGCGTGCCCTCCACGCCGAACAGCAGGTGGTTGCCGTCGATCATGCAGGCGGCGTCGGCCGTCCCGGCGACGAGCGCCCGGGCCGCGTCACGCTCCCCGCCGATGTGGTCACCGTGCTTGCCGACGCCGATGTCGTGGTACTGCACGTCGACGTCCGACACGCCCAGCGACCGCAGGTGGGACAGCGGGATGAGCGTCGCCTGCGGGGAGTCCACCGCACCGACGGCGATCGTGCGTCCGGCCAGGTCGGCGACCGACTCGATGCCGGAATCGTCCCGGACGACCACGACCGAGGTGAGGTCGCAGTCGCTGTCGCGCATGGCGACGGCCCGGACGTCGCCCATGCGGGTGGCCCGGACCCAGGCCAGCGGGGAGTTCCAGGCGACGTGGATGTGGCCGGCGAGCAACGCCTCCACCTGGCGCTCGTAGTTGGAGTAGAGGACGTAGTCGAAGGCGAGGCCGCGGCTGGCGAACCAGTCGCGGAACCCGTCCCAGATGGTGACGACTTTGGGGTCGTAGGCCACGGCCCCCATCAGCAGCGCCATCAGAACAGCGGGAGGCCGCAGGTGATCCGGCCGATGAACTCGTACAGCGTGTCGGTCGTCGGGGCCATCACCGCCGACGCCCGGGCGTCGCGGAAGTGGCGCTCCACCCCGACCTCCTTGCGGAACGCGGCGCCACCGCAGACCCGCATGGCCAGGTCGGTGACGTCGATGGAGGTCTCACCGGCCAGCGCCTTCGACTCCAGGACGCGCAGCGTGGCGTCGGCCCGGCCGGTCTCCAACGCGGTCAGGGTGTCGAGCAGCAGGGCCTCGGCCGCGTCGGCCTTGATGCGCATCCGGGCGACGTTGGCCCGGACCACGGGGCTGTCGGCCAGGCTCTGATCGAGGTGCTCGAACCGGGTGCCGGCGGCATGGGCGGCCGCCTTGGCCGTCGCCGCTGCCGCGGTTCCCACCGAGAAGCCGGCGTTCATGACCTGGAAGTAGGGCAGGACGACGCCCAGCATCACGTCGAAGCCGGCACCGTCCGCGCCGAGGATGGCCGACGCCGGGATCTCGACCGACGAGGCGGTCATGGGGCTCGAGGAGTTGCCCCGCAGCCCCAGCCCGTCGAACGGCGCACCCACCTTCAGGCCAGCGACGCCGGCCGGGACGAGCCAGATGGCGCTCATGCCCTCGGCCGCCAGGGGCTTGCTCGACCACACGTACCCGTCGGCCTGGCCGGCCGAGGTGACCCAGCTCTTCTCGGCGTCGAGGCGCACGGTGCCGTCGGCGCCGGCGGTGGCCGTCGACATGGGAGCCCAGAACATGCTGCGGGATCCCGTCTCCGAGAACGCCAGGCTGGTGACGTAGTCCCCGGACGCGATGCGCTCCCGCACGTCCGTGGGCCCGTACGCCTCGATCACCGCGGTGCCGCAGTAGTGCATCATCAGCACCATGGCCGTGGAGCCGCAATGCTCGGCCACGGCCTGGACGACCGCGGTGGCGGCCCGGTGGCCCTCGCCGCGACCGCCGACCTCGGGGGCGCTGATCAGCCCCAGCAGCCCGGCCCGGCCCAAGGCGTCCAGCCCGGCGCGGGGATAACTGCCGGTACGGTCGACCTCGGCCGCGGCCGGGCCGACGACGTCGGCGAGCACGGGGGCGAGCGCAGCCATGTACGCCGGCAGCGCGACAGAAACGTTTGACATCGGACTGTTCCTCCTGGAGATGTGATGGACGGTAGAGGTGCTCCTCTGACCGCCCGCAGCCCCAGGCTGCTAGCCCGGCCGGTGCTGGGCGGTCCGAAAGGTCGCCCGACCGGGCGAACTCGCGCTCCTCGCTCAGCGGCTCTTCATTGACGTCCCTTCGGCACGGATACGGACCAGGCATTCTGGCACAGGACCGCCCCAAAAAGTCCGGCGCCGGCGGTACCGATAGATGTAGAATGCATCTATCCGGTTTCCATGTACCAGCACCTTGGTCGGCCTCAGATGACTTCTTCGGCACCGAAGTCACCGGCGCTGCGCGCGCTCTACTGGCGCAGCGAAATTCTCCAGGTCGTCTACTGGCTGTACGGCGAGGGTCTCGGGGACTTCGTCGACCTGGGCCTCATCCGCCAGTACCTGGGCGTGGACGCCCACGAGAACCTGTCGACGTACCTGGACCTCCTCGTCGGGGACGGGTCCCTGGTGGCCGAGGGCGACTGGTACGCGCTGTCGGCGCGAGCCCTGGCCGAGGGTGAGGCGCAGCTCGCCACCGCCTTCACCGACCTCGTCCACCCCGTCGGCAACGAGTGCGACGACCAGTGCTGGTGCCAGGCCTCTCCCGCCGAGGCCGACGCCTGCGCCCGCGCCCGCACACTCCCCCGACGACCTGTTCCCACGACCGAGGCAGGAAAGGCCACCGCATGAGCACGAACGGCGATTCCAACGGAACGCTGCCCCGGCACTACCTCAAGCCTTGCCTCCTGCTGCTGCTGGCCGAGGGCCCGTCGCACGGCTACGAGCTGCTGGAGCAGGTGCGCCGCATGGGCATCAAGGGGGCCGAGCCCGGCGGGCTGTACCGGTACCTGCGGGCCATGGAGAAGGAGGAGATGGTGTCCTCCTGGTGGGAGCCGTCGCAGGCGGGCCCGGCCCGGCGCACGTACGTGCTCACCGAGCACGGGCGGAAGGGCCTGAACGAGTCGGTCCAGTCCCTGCGCGACGTGCGGGAAATCCTGGTCAGCCTGCTCGACCGCTACGACACCCTGCACAACCGTGCCGCCTCAAGTTCCCGGCCGTAACCGTCCACCCAGGTGAGAGACTGGGTGGGCATTCGATTCTTCTTGGAGGTTTGCTGATGTGTCTCGGGATTCCGGGCCAGGTCGTCGAGATCATCGACCCGGCCGACCACCGGGCGACTGTCGACGTCGACGGCGTACGGCGTGAGGTCAACGTCGGTCTGGTCATGGGCGACGCCGGTGGCATCAAGGTGGGCGACTGGGTCCTGATCCACGTCGGGTTCGCCATGACGAAGATCGACGAGGAGGAGGCGGCCAGCACGCTCGACTTCATCAAGCAGCTCGGCAGCGTCTACGACGACGAGATCTCGCAGTTCAGCGCAGAGGCCCCCCTGTGAGCGCCGGTCCGGAGCGCAGCGGAGGCCGGCGGCGAACGCCTGTCGGGAGGGTCCCTGTGAGCGCCGTCCGGAGCGCAGAGGCCGGTGGCGAGCGTCTGACGGGAGGGTCCCGATGAGATTCGTCGACGAGTACCGCGACCCGGCAGCGGCCCGCACCATCCTCGGCCACATCACC